>CAZSDY010000271.1:0-4650 GCA_964605765.1 uncultured Ectothiorhodospiraceae bacterium
AGGAGCGGACTTGTAGGAGCGGACTTCAGTCCGCGAACGCCGCCGGCATGGCGCTGACGCTCTGCAAGGTTCGCGGGATGAATCCCGCTCCTACAGGCGGGCACCCGATCGCGGACGCTCGTGAGAGGCCGGTTTCAGGCGGAATGTGCCGCGGCACGGTTCGTGACGAGCCTCACGGCGCCACGGCGCATTTGCGGGTATGAGTGGCACCATGAAGCACCGTCAGCGGCGGCGTCACCGGGCACCGCGCCCGAAAAGTGCGCGCAGGCGCAGCGCCGGGCACGTGCGGCGCTATGTGGCCGTCGCGTTCCTCGGCCTCGCGCTGTTCTTGCCCGTGGTGCTCGCTGGCCTCGTGCTGGACGATCGCCCCGTGGTGGCGCGGGCGCCGAGTCTCGACGCCGCCGATGCGGTGCGCGTCAAGCGGTTGGTCAAACGCACGCTCGAACGCCTGAAGCGCGGCGGCGCGTCGGCCAGGCTGCGGTTCACCGAGGACGAGCTCAATGCCATGGCGGCGCTTGCCGGGCGCGCTGTGCCCGGCCTCACCGGGCGTGTCAACATGGCCCCGCTTGGCCTCGAGGCGGCGCTTGCCTACCGATTGCCGGCCAATCCTTTCGGGCGATTTCTCAATCTGCGCGCCGGGCTCGTGCCATCGCGCGCGGGATTGCGGGTCAGCCATGCCACGTTGGGGCCGCTGCAGATTTCCGGTCCTCTCGCACTCACCCTGGCGCGGCTGGGTGGCGATGCCCTGCTCGGCAAGCGCCAGGCGACGGCGCTGGTCGATGCAGTGAGCGCGGTCGAGATCAATGACGATGCGCTGGTGTTGCACCTGCGCGCGCCGGCCGACATCGCCGAACGCCTGGCAAGCGTGAGGACGCGGGTAAAGGATTATCGCGACGAGCTGACGCCACTCGGAGATCCGGCGCTGGTGCGCGTGTACTATAGCGCGCTGCTCGCGCTGGAAGATGCACGCGACAACCGGCGCCCGGTATCGCTGGCGGCCTTCATGCGGCCGGTCTTCGCGATCGCCGTGCGTCGCTCGCAGGGGGGCAGCGCAGTGCGCGAGAACCGGGCGGCGCTGCTCGCGCTGGCGATGCATTTCGGAGACCCGCGCTTCGAGTCGCTGATCGGCGAGGTGAGAACCGCCGGGATGCGCTCACGGGCGGTGCCGCGAACCGCAGCGTTGCTCGCGGGACGCACCGACCTGGCTCTGCACTTCATCATATCGGCGGGCCTCGAGATTGCCGCCAATGCCGGCATGGCCAACGCCGTGGGCGAGTTCAAGGAGTTGCTCGATACCGAGCGCCGGGGCAGCGGTTTCAGCTTCGTCGACCTGGCTGCAGACCGCGCCGGCGCGCGCTTCGCCGAGCAGGCACTCGCCGGGGCGGGCGGCGCGGAGAGGTTGCAAGCCGTCATTGCGAGCGAGGCGCGTGAGTCGGCCTTCTTCCCCGACATCGATGGATTGTCCGAGGGGTTGACCCGCTCGCAGTTCGAGGACATCTACGGCGGTGTGCAGGGTGATCTCTACAATGAGGTGCTGGCCCACATTGACCGGCGCATCCGGCGCCTGCCCGCCTATGGCACGGGCTCAGGTCTATAATCCGGAGTGTGACTTCTGAGCCGGTGAAGCGGCAACGCCTTGAACACTTGAAGCCCTTGGTGCCGGCTCGGCCCGGTTGGGAGAGACACGATGACCAATAGCAGTGACAGACGGCGGCGCGTGGGTTGCCGGTGCCGCTTGCCCGAGATTACCCGGATGGCCGTCCATGGCTGATCTGCACGTCAACAGGGAACGCTTGTGGGCGAGCCAGATGGAGATGGCCCGGGTCGGCGCGACCGCGCGTGGCGGCAGTTGCCGGCTTGCGCTCAGCGATGAGGACAAGGCGGGTCGGGATCTGTTTGTCGAGTGGTGCCGCGAGGCCGGGTGCGAGGTGGCGGTGGATGCCATGGGCAACATCTTCGCGCGCCGCCCCGGTAACGCGGCGCAAGCAGCAGCGATCGCGGCAGGCTCGCATCTCGATACGCAGCCGCACGGCGGGCGTTTCGATGGCGTATACGGGGTGCTTGCCGCGCTGGAGGTGATCCGGACGCTCAACGATCTGGGCCTCGAGACGCACTGCCCGGTTGATGCCGTGGTGTGGACGAACGAGGAAGGTGCCCGATTCGCACCGGCCATGCTCGCCTCGGGTGTGTTCGCGGGCGTATTCGACCTCGAGTTCGGCTTGTCGCGGGCCGATCGTGACGGGGTGACGGTGGGGGCCGAGCTGGAACGCATCGGTTATGCCGGGGAGGCGGTGTGCGGCGAGCGGCGCTTTGGCGCGTTTTTCGAAGCCCACATAGAGCAGGGCCCCATCCTGGAGCGCGAGGGTGACACCATCGGCGTGGTGCTCGGCGGGCAGGGCTCGCGCTGGTACGACGTGTGCCTGCGTGGACAGGACGCGCATGCCGGCTCCACACCCATGGCCGGACGGCGCGATGCGCTGCTCGGCGCCGCGCGCATCGTCGAGGCTTTGGACGCGCTCGCCCGCGAGGTGGCGGACTCGGTGGCGACCGTGGGGGAGTTGCACGTGCACCCGAACTCACGCAACACCATCCCCGGCGAGGTGCGCTTCACCATCGACCTGCGGCACTTCGAAACGCCCGTGATAGAGGAGCTGGATGCGCGCTGTCGCGAGCTCTGCGCGCGAGTGGCCCGCGGCGCAGGGCTCGAAATCGAGATCGAGGAGATCTGGCGCCAGCCCCCGGTGCATTTCGATGCGGGGTGCGTGGAGGCAGTCAGGCAGGCGGCAAGGGCGCTCGCTTACGCCCACCGGGATATCGTCTCCGGCGCCGGGCACGATGCCTTCCTCGTCTCGCGCGTCGCACCCACCGCCATGATCTTCGTGCCCTGCAAGGGCGGGATCAGCCACAACGAGGAAGAGAGCGCCACGCCCGCGGACCTTGCCGCCGGCTGCGATGTGCTGCTGAACGCCATGCTCGCGCGCGCAAAGGGCTGAACTCGCAGGCATCGATTACGATCTGAAAAAGCACTATGAATTCCGCAATAGCGAGATTGTACAGGGCGTTTGATCCGCTCCTGCCCGGGGTACCCTGCAACGGCCGTTTGCGGGTTGATTCCGCCCCCGACCAGGGCATGACATTTGTCATCGAGCTGCCACTGGAAGAGGCCCCGGCATCATGAAACCGCCCATACGCGTTCGTATTCGCGTGAAAGCTCATGGGACGGCAGTGCTGAGGGATGCTTGTTCCGGAGTTCAGTGCGCGGTGCTCATACCGCCGTGGCAGTTGCAAGACTGATGACGATGAAGCCGTCGATTGGAAACATGCCGGCGTCATGCGTGCTGGCAATTTGTGGCGGAGCCTTGTCATCGATCCTTGGGGCATCGGTGCTGGTCGGCTGGTACATACATAATGTGACGCTGATCCAGGTATCGGCTGCCTTTGTCCCCATGCAATTCAACACCGCCCTGGGGTTTCTGGCGAGTGGATTGGGGCTTTTTGTTGTCGTGAGAGGGCATCGTGGGGCAGGCACGGCCTTTGGCGTTTTCGTGATGCTCCTGGGAGTGCTGACGCTTGCCGAATACATCCTTGGGATCGATCTCCGTATCGATCAACTTCTGCTGGAGCACGACATCACCGTCCAAACCTCGCACCCGGGCCGCATGGCGCCCAATACGGCGCTGTGTTTTTCGCTGACGGGGGCTGCTCTGGCCGTGCTCGGTACGACGGCAAACGCCTGGAAGCCCTGCCTCATCGTCGGCGTCCTGGGCTCGCTGATCGCCGGACTGGGGTTTGTCGCCCTGGCGGGTTACGCAGTCAGCGTTGAAGCCGCCTACGGTTGGGGGAGCTTCACCCGCATGGCTGTCCACACGGCAAGCGGTTTCATGATTATCGGTGTCGCCGTTGCCAGCCTTGCCGGGCACCGGACCGTCTCCGATCCTTCACGGTTGCCGACTTGGTTTCCGGTGCCGGTCGGTCTTGGCGTCGCGGCGATCGTGATCAGCTTCTGGCAGGCGCTCAATGTTGCGGAAGCCAAATTCATGAAGCAGTACGGTGACTCTGGGCAGCTTCATTTCATCATCGATGCGTTGTTGGCCGTTGGCATGGTGCTCGCAGTCTCGATGTCCCTGATGGTGTATCTCGCCCAGGCTGCCCGACGCCGGGCAAGAGAGACCAAGGCGGCGAATCTCAGACTCGCAACGCAAATCGACGAACGCACGAGGGCGGAAAAGGCCCTGCACGAGAGCGAGGCGAAATTCCGCACCATCACGACGACGGCGCAGGACGCCATCATCATGATGGATCCCGCCGGCAACTGCAGACTGTGGAACGAGGCAGCGGAGCGGATTTTCGGTTACAGGGCCGGCGACGCCGAGGGCCGGAAGCTTGCCGAGCTGATCATCCCGGAGCGCTACCGGGAAGCTCACAGCAAAGGTCTGGCGAACTTCATGGATACCGGTGCCGGTTCGGTGCTTGGCCACACTATGGAGCTGGAAGCGTTGCGGGCGGACGGTTCGGAGTTCCCCGTCGAAATCTCACTCTCGGGGGGGATGCTGGCCGGCGAGCGATACGCGACCGGGTTGGTACGGGACATCACCGAGCGCAAGCGCGCGGAGGTGGAGCACAAGAAGCTGCGGGTCTACCTGCAGAACG
>CAZSDY010000272.1:0-4634 GCA_964605765.1 uncultured Ectothiorhodospiraceae bacterium
AAGGACGTTTATCGGGTGACCGAGCCGCCGGCCGAGCCCGCGGTCGATGTGGTGGCGACGGCAAAATCCGAGCGCAACCAGTTACGCGCAGTCGCAGTGACGCAATGGGCGGATCAGCCGGGAGACAAGCGCATCCCGAGCATTGATTCATTCGTGGGATTGGTGGCGGCTGCTTACCGCCGGGTCGAAAGACAGACGGCTTGAGCGAGGTTGACATGGCCAGATGCAGAGTCAAGCGGGGTTTCTTCGTGCTGAGCGATTGTGGCCGGCCTGCCGATCTATCCTGCTCCAAATGCCAGCGGGCGGCGTGCGACGAGCACCTGACCCAACGCGACGGTCAACCCTTGTGTCATGACTGCCGGGCCCGCGAGGAGCAATCGGATCACTACCACGACAACTGGCCCCACCGCTACCGCCACGGCTACTATTCCGGGCACGGTTATCATGCCCTCTACTACGGCAGTCATCGCGACAGCTACTACGATGACTACGAGGTCCGTGCGTTCGACAAGAGCGCGGCACAGGAAGGGGCGGACCTCGAGGAGGACCCGGGCGGCAGCTTCTTCGATAGCTGACCGCGCAGAGCGACATGGGTGCACCTTACTCCCGGTCGAGCGCTTTGCGCTTGCTCTGGCTTACGCAAAACTATCCTCCGAACCGCGGTGGTATGGCCGAATCCTGTGATCGGATCATCACCGGACTGCGTCGCGGTGGTGTGGTGGTGGACATCGTGCACTTCGTCAATCGCGCGGGAACGCTCAAACGCGAGCGCCACTGTGGTGGGCGCCACATCGTATGCCCCACCCGCCCCGATGCGAGCCATGCGTTGAACGCGCTGTGGACGGAGCTGATGCTACCCGAAGCCGATCGAAACTATACCCACGTCGTCGCCTACGGCGGCGTGGTGCCCTTGCTGGGCGCGCCGGTCTACGCGGCCTGGCTGGGCTGCCCGTTGATCACGCTCCTGCGCGGTAACGACTTCGATGCGGCGGTTTTCAACCCGAAGCGCCGCGAGGTACTGCGCGAGGCCATCGAGCGCTCGGCGCGAGTGTGCGCGGTGAGTCGCGACAAGAAGCAGAAGATCGAACGCTTGTTTCCCAAGGCGGCGGTGGACTTGACCCCGAACGGCATCGACCTGGACGCCTGGGAACCGCTGCCCTCGCATCGCGAGAAGGCTCTGCGCTGGCGTGAGACGCTAACGCGGGACGGTCGCAAGCTGGTCGGCCTTTTCGGAGAGATCAAGCACAAGAAGGGCGGTGCCTTCTTTTTGAACTGCCTGCTCGCGAGCGGCTGCATGGACCGGTTCCACCTGTTGTTCGTGGGCGAGGTCGAGGAGGCGATTCTCGCCTGGCTGAGCGACCGCAGGCATCCGATCGCCTACTCCGTTGTGGACTTCATGGGGCGTTACGACCTTCTCGCCTACTATCTGTGCTGCGACTTGATGGCTATTCCGTCGTTCTACGATGGGTTGCCGAATGTGCTGCTGGAAGGTGCCGCGGCGCGTGTGCCGATGCTCGCCTCGAGCACCGGGGGCATGGCGGACTTCCTGGTCGACGAGATCCACGGGTTCCTGTTCAGACCCGGGGACAAGGACAGTTGCCGCGAGGCCATTCAGCGTGCGGTGAACGCCTCGGGGCCCTCGCTCGAACGGATGGGGCAAGCCTGTCGCGCCCTGGTAGAGAGCCAGTTGACCGAGCGCCGCGAGCGCGATCGATACCTGGTGATGCTGAGAGAGACATCGGCGCTGGGAAGGACGTCCAGGCGGGACGCGGGTGGCGCCGCCGGCGCTGTTTTGAGAATCGGATCTTCGGGGGTCAAGCCATGAAAGTGTCTAATGGTTGGTTGCCTGGCGGCGTCACGCTGGTGTTGGCTGCGCTCCTGGGCCTGGCCTCGGGGATCAGCGAAGCCGGCGACAAGAAGATCAAGCTAAAGGATCCGGGGGGCGAAGAGCGGGCAGTCTTCATCCTGGGAAGCGCGAAGATCAAGATCAAGTTTGTCGATGAAGGGCGTGATTTCGTTCTCGAGGGAAAGCGCAAGGGAGGCAAGAGAAAGTACTCTCTGGATGGCGACAATCCCTATATCGAAGTGAAGCCCAAGGAGGCCGGATTCAAGCTGCGCACACCGGAAGGTCAGCTGCTCTGGGGCGTCAAGCTGCGTGACGACAAGCTCGAGATCAGCGACAACGAGGATGGGTTCCAGTCGTTCATTGTCAAGAAGAGGCGGGACACGGATCGGGCCAAGGTGTCGCGTGAGGACCTGGATCTGGGGCGTGTGAAGTTCTACGCCGAAAAAAGGGTCATCAAGGTCAAGGATGTGGGGGGCGAGGAACGCTTCCGCGGCCGCGCAGCCGCGCTGTCCGGGGCTTACGGCGTGCTCTTGATGGACGACATTCCCTTGCCGGATCGCTACATCATCATGGCGGAGCTCTTCGTGCTCGGCTGGTGATCCTGTACTACGCCCTGGGCGGTGGCCTCGGCCATTTGACGCGGGCCGCGGCGGTCATCCACACCCTGGGCCTGGCGGAGCCCGTCGTCCTCGTATCGGCCTCGGCGTTCGCGTCCGATGCCCGTGTCGTGGGACCCCGGGTCGTCGAGCGCCCACCCAACGCCTTGGCGCGGGATCCCGTCAAGCTCCGGCGCTGGCTCGAATCCTTGCTGCACCGATACCGCCCGCAGCACGTCTATGTGGATGCCTTCCCGGGCGGCATCATCGGTGAGTGGTGCGCTATTTCACTTCCACCCGATACGCGCCTGCATCATGTGTCCAGGCTGTTGCGCTGGGAGCGTTACCAGCGTCGATTGTGCGGGGCCATGCCACGCTTCGCTCGCGTCCACCTGACGGAGCCACTCCAGGCCAGGCACGAGAAGCATCTTGCGGTCCACGCCGCCGAGGTGGCCTCGCTGGAACTGGACTACGCATTCCCCGATGAGGTCAACCACGCGCCCGGCGCTGTTCTCGATTCGTTTGCGCGGCCGCTCTGGCTGGTCGTGCATGCGGGGCCCGCCGCCGAATGCCTGAACTTGCTGCGCTACGCGGCGCAAGCTTCGACTCTGGAGGGCGTGAAGCCCACGCTCATCCTGATCTCGCCCCAACGCCCTTCCCGTCTCCCTGCCGGCGTATACCATCTAGATGCATACCCGGCGAGGCGGCTCTTCCCGTTTGCCGACTGTGTGGTCAGTGCGTGCGGGTTCAACATCATGCATGAGGCCGGCGTGCTTGCCAGGCGGCATCTCTATGTTCCGTTCGAGCGCCCGCTCGACGACCAGTTCAAACGCGCAGCCCGTTACCGCACGATGTAAGCTTCGTGATACCGGCCATCTCGAGGGAACCATCATGGATTTTGACTACAGCCCGAAAGTCGAAGAGCTGCGCGCGCGTGTGCAGCGTTTCATGGACGAGCACATCGTGCCGCGCATCGGCCGCTGGAACGAGGAGGTCCATGCCGGCACCTACCCGGTATCCTTCATGGAAGACCTCAAGGCGCTGGCGCGCTCGGAAGGCCTGTGGAACCTGTTCCTGCCCGGCCTCGAGCCCCATGAGCCGGGCACGCGGCTCACGAACCTGGAGTACGCGCCGCTCGCTGAGATCATGGGTCGCGTGGCGTGGGCTTCGGAGGTATTCAACTGCAGCGCGCCGGACACGGGCAACATGGAGCTGCTGCACCTGTTTGCCACACCCGCGCAACGCGAGCGTTGGCTCGAGCCGCTGCTGCGCGGAGAAATCCGCTCGGCCTTTGCCATGACCGAGCCCGATGTGCCCTCGTCCGACGCCACCAACATCCAGACCCGCATGCAACGCGATGGCGGCGACTATGTCATCAACGGGCGCAAGTGGTTTATCACCAATGCCGCGCACCCCGGCTGCAAGTTGCTGATCGTGATGGGCAAGACCGATCCGCGTGCGGAGCGCCATCGCCAGCAGAGCATGATCCTGGTGCCCATGGTCACCGCGGGCGTGGAAGTGGTTCGGAACATCCGAATCATGAACCACCGCGCCCCGGAGGGGCACTGCGAGATCGTGTTGCGCAACGTGCGGGTGCCGGCCGCCAACCTGCTGGGCGAGGAGGGCGCCGGCTTCGCGCTCGCCCAGGCGCGCCTCGGGCCGGGACGCATTCACCACTGCATGCGCTCCATCGGTCAAGCGGAGCTGGCGCTCGAGCTGTTGAAGGAGCGGGCCCTGGAGCGCAAGACATTCGGCAAGCACCTGCACCAGCATGGCGCCGTGTCGAGCTGGATTGCCGAATCCCGCCTCGAGATCGACCAGGCCCGATTGATGGTGTTGAGAACGGCGTGGCTGATCGACAAGGTAGGCGCGAGGGCCGCGCGCAAGGAGATCTCCATGATCAAGGCCATCGTGCCGCGCATGCACACCACGGTCACCGACCGCGCCATGCAGGTTTTCGGCGCCATGGGTATCAGCCCCGACACGCCGCTCGCCGAGAGCTGGACCTGGGGCCGCGCGCTGCGCTTTGCCGACGGCCCCGACGAGGTGCATCTGCGCAACATCGCACGCATGGAGATCGAGGAAAGCCGGGGAACGCGGGCAACAAGCGCGGCCTACCTCTAAAGGGGACACTAGAGGGGACACTCATAATTTTATAACTTAAGAAGAGTATTCGACGGGCGTAAGCAGTC
>CAZSDY010000273.1:0-4567 GCA_964605765.1 uncultured Ectothiorhodospiraceae bacterium
TTAGACTGATGTCTAAGTTATTAAGTTATTAGTGTCCCCTGATTGCCTACAGGAACAGAAACTCGAAGCTCACCGCTGCCTCTTCCGGCGCGAGCACATCCAGCGAAATCTGTGTCGGTACGCCTGGGGTCATGCCGGCGCTCTCGTCGGCACCGGCGCCGAGATACTCCTGGGGCATGAAGGTACGCGTGGCAATGGTCTGTCCGTTCACATTGAAGAGGCTGAACCGCACTCGTGGATAGGGTTGCGGGAAATCGGCATTGTTCACCAGGGCCGCGGTGATCTGCAGCGCGCCCTCGTATTTGGGATGCACGCGCACGTCGCGGCTCACGACCTGGACGCTCGCCGCGTCGCGCCGCTCAGGCAGCTTGCAGTCGGCATACCGGCACATGCGCTCCAGCCACGGGGCTGCCTGCGGATAACGCTGCAACATATCGAGCGGCATGAACCATGCGTATTGCAGCCCGAGCGCCAGCAGCCCCACCACGCTGAGCACCGCGAATACACCGCGCCCCCGGGCACCGGGCTCGCGAGCCTCCATCCTCGCGACATCGTCGAGCAGCACCTCGGGCACGTCCATGGATTCTTCCGCGTCACCGTCGGCAGGTGTCTCGGGGGGCGCCTGCCAGCCGTCTTCTGCAGAGATCCCGGTCGACGCCGGCTCCGCCGACGGGGAGGAGTCCACCTCCTGCGACGCGAGGTCGGGCGCGTCCGCACGCGACTCCGGCAAAATTTCGCGGAGTGTCTCCTCCAGATCCGATACAAGGCTCGCAGCGACGGGTGGATCGACCGGTGTCTGCCCCGCAGCGACCACCGCTCCGCCCGAGATGCCGTCTTCGCCTTCCGAGGGCTCTGTACGACCCTCGGGTGATGCGGCCTCCACATCGAGGTTGGTGCGCGTAAGCGTCTCGCCCTCGGGCCCGATAGCGGAAAGGCGGGGCACGATATCGCGCAAGGACTCGATAGACGGCTCGTCAAGCACCTCGGGTGCGCCCGGATGCCCGCTATCGACCGCCTGCGCCACCCCGGGGGGGGATTGCTCATCATCGACGAGCGCCCACGTGCTGCGCGTCACCGGCGCATCGAACCCTTCGGACAAGATGGGCTCGTCGCCGGCGCGTGCTCGCAGAACACCGTCCTCCAGGCGCTCCAGCGCATCAAAGGGATTCATGCATCGCCCGCAACGCACGGTACCCCTCGCCTCACGCAGCTGTGCGGGGCTGATGTTGAAATATGCGCTGCACTGTGGGCATTGCGTGTACATGGTGGTTGCCGTCACGCGCGCCGGCGACCGGCAAGGCAGGCCCAGCCCTGCTCGATCACCGGCGCCTCGAGATGGAACGTCTTCTCGTAGCGGGCGGCCAGGCGTCCCACCTGATCGTCGAGGATTCCCGACAGCACGATGCGGCCACCCGGCGCGACCCGCCGGCTGAACTCGCCGGCGAGCTCCACGAGAGGGTTGAGCAGGATGTTTGCGATCAGCACATCGGCCACCTCGCCGCCGAGCTGACGCGGAGAACAGACCTGCAATGCCTCCCCGACCGTGTTCCTGGCGGCGTTCTGAGTTGTCGCGTGCAGCGCTTGGCAGTCATGATCGACCGCGCAGACGCGGCGCGCCCCGAGCTTCAATGCCGCTATCGCCAGGATACCAGAGCCGCAGCCATAGTCGATGAGGGTGCAGCCGTCGAGCACTGCCCCGTCGAGCCAGCGCAGACACATGGCGGTCGTGGGATGGGTGCCGGAGCCGAACGCAAGACCCGGCGCCATGACCACGGCCACGGTGCGCGCCCCGACGAGCGCGTCTTCTACCTGACACACCCGCAGGCGCTCGCCGAACTCGAGCACGCCCAGACTCTGCTGCCATTCGTCCTGCCAGTCACGATCCTCGATCACGCGGATCTCGTGCGCCGCCAGCCCCGTGGCGCGCAGCGCCGTATCGACCTCGTCACGCCGCGCGAACAATGCGGCGACACAGGTTACCGCCCACAACGGCGCCTCGCCCGGTGCCGGCTCCAGCACCGGCGCATCCGAAGCGCCGCGCCAGCTCACCGAGACGGCGCCTGCGCCGGTCAACAGATCGGACAAGGGCTCGACGTTCACCCGATCCGTCGTGAAGCAAAGCTCGAACCACACAGTGCCCACCATCGCCCCGTTTCGCGATCAGGTGAAATCCGCGGCGGCGACATCGGCGCTCTGCAACCACTGCTCCAGATAATGAATGCTTGCACCGCCCGCCAGGAAGCTCGCGTCCCTGAGCAGATGGCGGTGCAGCGGGATATTCGTCTCGATACCGTCGATGACGATCTCGTCCAGGGCGGTGCGCATGCGTGCAATGGCCGATTCGCGATCCTCTCCGCAGGCCACCAGCTTGCCGATCAATGAATCGTAGTAGGGTGGCACCGTGTAGCCGGTGTAGACGTGGCTGTCCACGCGGATGCCGGGGCCGCCGGGCGGATGAAACAGCTCGATGCGACCCGGCGAGGGCATGAAGCTGCGCGGGTTCTCCGCATTCACTCGGCACTCGATCGCATGACCGTGCACAGCCACGTCGGCTTGCGCATAGGGCAGATGTCCACCCGCCGCCACCATGAACTGTGCCTTGACCAGATCGATGCCGGTGACCATCTCCGTCACCGGATGCTCCACCTGCAACCGCGTGTTCATCTCGATGAAGTAGAACTCGCCGTTCTGGTACAGGAACTCGAAGGTGCCCGCACCGCGATAGCCGATCGCCTGGCAGGCCCGCGCACACTGCTCGCCGATACGCCGGCGCACCTGCGCGTCGATTCCCGGTGCCGGCGACTCCTCGACGATCTTTTGATGACGTCTCTGCATCGAGCAATCGCGCTCGCCCAGATGGATGGCGTTGCCGTGCGTGTCGGCCAGCACCTGCACCTCGATATGGCGCGGATTATCCAGGAACTTCTCCAGGTAGATGTCCGGGTTGCCGAACGCCGCGCTTGCCTCATGGCGGGTCAGGGCAACGGCGTTGAGCAGGGCGGCCTCGTCGTGCACGGCCCGCATGCCGCGCCCGCCCCCGCCCCCGGCCGCCTTGATGATGACGGGGTAACCGACCTCGCGAGCGACGCGCAGGGTCTCGCCGTCGTCGTTACCCAGCACGCCGCGCGAGCCAGGCACACACGGCACACCCGCGTTTCGCATGATCTCTATCGCCGACACCTTGTCACCCATCAGGCGAATGGTCTCGGGTCTGGGACCAACGAAAATGAATCCGCTCTGCTCGGCGCGCTCGGCAAAATCCGCATTCTCCGCGAGGAATCCGTAACCGGGATGAATCGCCGTCGCATCGGTCACCTCCGCGGCGCTCACCACGGCGGGGATGTTGAGGTAGCTCTCGGCGGAGGCAGGCGGGCCGATGCACACCGTCTCGTCTGCCAGGCGCACGTGCTTCAGCTCGCGGTCGGCCACCGAATGCACCGCGACGGTGCGCAGGCCGAGCTCACGGCAGGTGCGAAGAATGCGCAGCGCAATCTCTCCGCGATTGGCGATGACCACCTTGTCCAGTCTCTGCAGCTCGGGCGCGGCCGCCATCGGTCACTCGATGACGAACAGCCGCTCGCCGTACTCCACGGGCTGCGCGTCCTCGACGAGCACGGCGGCAATGACACCCGCTCTGTCAGCCTCGATCTGGTTCAGGATTTTCATCGCCTCGATGATGCACAAGGTATCACCGACGTTGACGGCCTGTCCGACCTCGGCGAAGGGCGGCGCACCGGGGCTGGCCGCGCAATAGAACGTGCCCACGATGGGCGAGGTCACCACGTGCCCGTCGGGAACCACTGGCTCCGCTGGATCTGACGCCGCCGCGATGCTCGACGCCTGCCTGCCCGGCGGCGCGGGCACGCTCGGCGCTGCGACGTGCTCAACCGACACCCCCGGCGGCGCCGCCGGGCCGTAGCGGCTGATGCGCACCGACTCCTCGCCCTCGTGGATCTCCAGCTCCGAGAGCCCCGACTCCTCGAGCAGCTCGATGAGCTTCTTGACCTTGCGAATGTCCATTGCTCGGGCTATCCCTCTAGCTCGACCGCCGCCCGGTAGGCGAGCTCGTAGCTCCTGGCTCCGAAGCCCGCGATCACCCCGACCGCAATGTCCGAGAGCATCGAATGGTGGCGAAACGGCTCGCGGGCATGAACATTGGACAGATGCACCTCGATGAACGGGATACCCGTAGCCAGCAGCGCGTCGCGCAATGCGATGCTGGTGTGCGTGAAGGCCGCGGGGTTGATGATAATCACGTCGACGCCCGCGTCCGGCGCCACCTGTATGCGATCGATCAGGGCATGCTCGGCGTTGCTCTGGAAGCACTCGAGCACGTGCCCGTCGCCGCTCGCCAGGGCCGCCAGACGCCCGTCGATGGCCTCCAGGGTCACGCGGCCGTAGTGCTCGGGCTCCCGACTACCCAGCAGGTTCAGGTTCGGTCCGTGAAGGACGAGGAGCTTTTTCATGTCTCGCCGAAAATATCGCCGAAAGATACCGGCATGTTCGCCGGAGTTCCCGGCAGATTAACACACACGGGCCTGCTATCGACAGTTCGACAGAGGGCTGC
>CAZSDY010000274.1:0-4564 GCA_964605765.1 uncultured Ectothiorhodospiraceae bacterium
CGAACTCGACGTCGAGATCGAGCAGGCGCTGATCGGTGGAGCCGCACTCGACGAGCAGGGTGTGCCGCTGCCCGAACGCACTATCGAGCTGGCGCGCGGAGCGGACGCCATTCTGTTCGGCGCCATCGGCGGCCCCAAGTGGGATGGCGTAGAGCGCGAACGTCGCCCCGAGCAGGGGTTGCTGGCGCTGCGCGCCGCGCTCGACGTCTTTGCGAACCTGCGCCCGGCGGTCATGTTTGCCCCCCTGTCGGCCGCGTCCACGTTGAAGATCGACGTCGTCTCCAAGCTCAACCTGATGATCGTTCGTGAGTTGACCGGCGGCATATATTTCGGCGAGCCGCGCGGGTTCGCAGACACCGGTGCGGGCGCGCGGCGCGCGTTCAACACCATGGTCTACCGCGAGTGCGAGATCGAGCGAATCTGCAAGGTGGCTTTCGACCTCGCGAGCCGGCGCAGCGGCCGGCTGTGCTCGGTGGACAAGGCCAACGTGCTGGAGGTCTCCGAGCTGTGGCGTGAGGTGGCAACCCGGGTCGGTGAGGCGTATCCGCAGGTCACGCTGTCTCACATGTATGTCGACAATGCCGCCATGCAGCTGATCAGGGCGCCCAAGCAGTTCGACGTCATCGTCACCTCGAATCTGTTCGGAGACATACTTTCCGATCTCGCCGCCATGTTGACCGGCTCCATCGGCATGCTGCCGTCGGCTTCCCTGGACAACAAGGGCAAGGGTTTGTACGAGCCGGTGCATGGCTCCGCGCCCGACATCGCCGGCAAGGGCATTGCCAATCCGCTGGCGACGATCCTGTCAGCGGCAATGATGTTGCGCTACTCTTTGTCGCAGGCGCCGCTGGCCGACCGCATCGAGGCGGCGGTTGCTACGGTGCTGGAACGAGGCATGTGCACGGCTGATCTGGATCTGCCCAATGCCCAGTTCGTGAGGACCAGTGAGATAGGCGACGCCGTCGTCGGTGCGTTGTAGCCGGTCGGAACTTCGGGAAACTCTGGTAACAATGCAAGAGCCATCCAGCAACATGTTCGATGTCGCCGTCGTGGGCGCTACCGGCGCGGTAGGCGAGACCATGATCTCTATCCTGGAAGAGCGCCAGTTTCCTGTCGCCAGCCTTTATCCTGTCGCCAGCCGTCGCTCGGCCGGCAGCCGCATACGGTTCCGGGGCGAGGCGCTCGAGGTGCAGGACCTGGCGGAGTTCGATTTCTCCAGGGTGAAGATAGGCTTGTTCTCTCCCGGCGCCGGCGTGTCGGCCGAGTACGCGCCGCGTGCAGCCGCCACCGGGTGTGTCGTCATCGACAACACGTCGCAGTTCCGCTATGAGCCTGATGTCCCGCTGGTGGTACCGGAAGTCAACCCCGAAGCAGTCGCGCATTATACCGGACGCGGGATTATCGCCAATCCCAACTGTTCGACTATTCAACTGATGGTGGCGTTGAAACCGATTTACGACGCGGTCGGTATCGAACGCATGAACGTCTGCACGTATCAGGCCGTGTCCGGCACCGGCAAACAGGCAATCGACGAGTTGGCCACGCAGAGTGCGAGCCTGTTGAACATGCAGCCGGTCGAAGTGGCGGTGTATCCCAAGCAGATCGCGTTCAACGCCGTGCCCCATTGCGACGTGTTCATGGACAACGGTTACACCAAGGAAGAGATGAAGATTGTCTGGGAGACCCGGAAAATTCTGGGCGACGAGTCAATCAAGGTGAATCCGACCAGTGTACGGGTGCCGGTGTTCTACGGTCATTCGGAGGCGGTGCACCTCGAAACGGTGGACAAGATCACGGCCGGGCAGGCGCGTGCGCTGCTCGAACGCGCGCCCGGTATCGTGGTTGTCGATCGTCACGAGAACGGCGGATATCCCACCGCGGCGACTGATTCCGCGGGTACTGACGCGGTGTACGTGGGTCGAATTCGGGAAGATATCTCGCACCCACGCGGGCTGGATATGTGGGTTGTATCCGACAATGTGCGAAAAGGGGCGGCTCTCAACAGTGTGCAGATTGCCGAGATTTTGGTGAAAGACTTTCTGTAAGCTATAGTTACTGGATAATCATAAAGCACATTGGGAAGTTCAAGGGGGCCTGCCATTGGGGGGTCTGATGGGTGGTGTCGGTTTGTATATGGCTTGAGATCGAGTGGGCCGCAGAGTACGTAGAGCTAAGGATCTGGTGACAATGCGCAAGCCGACCTTCTTGTTGTGCCTGGCAATGCTGTTTCTGGCTCCAGCCGGCGCGAATGCGTTAGGCCTCGGGGACATAGAGTTGCGATCGGCGCTGAGCCAGCGCTTCGACGCACGCATTCCACTTCGCTCGACAAGGCCCGACGAGGCGCTGGGATTGCAGGTCAACCTTGCTTCACGCGAGCAGTTCGAGCGCGCCGGCATTGAACGGCCGTTCATTCTGACGAGCCTGCACTTCGCCGTGCAGGAGAATGCTGATGGCTCGGCGGAAATCCTCATCACTACCAAGGAGCCACTGAGTGAGCCCTTTCTCGATTTTCTGCTAGAGGTCGATTGGCAGCAAGGCAGACTGATTCGCGAATACACGGTGCTGCTCGATCCGCCGTTATACGGGGCGGCAGTCGGGGCGGCGGTCGAGGCGGCTGTGAGCACGGTGCAGGCCATGCCGGGATTGACCGAGCCGCAGTCTGAGCCCGAGGTCGTGGTTTTGGGTGGTACTGCCGAGATGACGACCGGTGCCGCGGCAACACCGGACGGGACGGCTGCAGCGGGAAGCTTTGGACCTGTCAAGTCCACAGACACCCTCTGGACCTTGGCGGAGCAACTACGCCCCGACTCGGGCGTCACCGTTCAGCAGATGATGCTCGCGTTGCTGCGCGCGAATCCGTCCGCATTCAACCAGAGCAATGTCAACACACTGCGTGCGGGGTCGGTGCTGCGTCTACCGGCTTTGCCGGACGTGCGATCGGTAACGCCGGTCGAGGCACTTGCGGAGGTACGGCGCCAACACGCGCTTTGGAACGAATATCGCCAGAAACTCGCTGCCAACGTGGGGCAATCTGTGCCTGTGGGGGGCGGTGCAACCACGCCGGCCGAGGCACCATCGGTCAATTCATCGGGCACGACAGAGGCGATGCAGGGGCAGGACGAGAGTGTCGGTCAGACAGGAACTCTCGTAATCGCGGGTTCCGGGACCAGCGAAGGGAATTCCGTTGGCGAAACCGCGGACGCCGCGGCGTTACGCAATGAGCTCCATGCGGCATTGGAGGAGGCGGATGTTCAGAAGCGCGAGAATGAAAATCTGCGCGAGGATCTGGCGACCCTGGACGGTCATGTGAAGGATCTGCAACGCCTGGTCGAGCTCAAGGACGACAAGCTGGCCGCGCTGCAGGATCAGTTGCGAGAGGCAGATGCGCAGGCCCGTGCTGCCGAGGCCGAGGCGCGCGCGGCCAGGGATGCACTGGAGAACGAAAAGCAAAAGCAGCCCCCGCCTCCGCCGCCCCCGCAAGGCTTCATGGCCGACCTCCAGGCCCTCGTCGCACAAGTCCCCGTGGAGCCGAGGTTCCTGGCTGCAGGGGCTGGCGGCATCGTTGTGCTTGTGTTGATTGTCGTGTGGATGCGCCGCAGGCGTGGCAGCGAGGAGCGGGTGGTGCTTCCACGGGCCGCCACTGCGGCGAGTGTCGACCGGGAGGCGAAAACTGAGGTGCCGGCCGGTGCCGAAGACGAAACGGTTTTCGGTGAGCCTGAGGCGGCGCCGAGCGTGTCCGACGGGGAAGACGCGACCGTCGTTGCCGAGTCTGCTCCGCAGCCACCAACGGTGGAGGTCGACCCGTTGGAAGCGGTTAACCTGCATCTCGGCTTCGGCGACTACTCGGCGGCCGCCAGGCTGGTCAAGGATGTGATCGTCAAGCATCCGGACAATCATGATTACAAGCTGCGCTTGCTGGAGGTACTGCATGCGGCAAGAGATCCAGCCGCGTTCGAGGCGGCAGCGCGAGACTTGCAGGCTGCGGTGGGCGATGACAGCCCGCTGATGGAAAGAGCGGCCGGCTGGTGGCAGGATTTGTCGCCGGATCGCAGTCTGTTCGAGGCAGGCGATGCGGGTGCCGTGGAGGGAGCTTCGGACGAGATATTCGATGTGACGGGCGAGGGTGACGGCATGGTGAAGGAAGACACCATGGAGATCAGCCTCGATGACGTGGAAGCGGGTGGCGCCGGTGGTGGTGTCGATTTCGATCTGGGATTTGAGTTCGAGACACCGGAGCCGCAAGTCGAGTCGCAGACGCAGGAGGGTGTGGACTTCGACCTCGGATTCGATGCCGAAGCGTCCTCGCCACAGACGGACGCGGTGAGTGAGCTAGCCGCGGATGACGGAGAAGGGCTTGACTTCGTGCTCGACGTAGATGAATCCGAGGCCAGCGCACCCGCTGCCGAGGACGATGAAGCAATCGATTTCGAGCTGGATGCCGGTGAACCTGCTGCCGATGCGAGTGTAGAGGAGGAGGTCCTGGACTTCGGCCTGGATCTGGGCGAGGCGGCGGAGCCTGTCGCGGAGTCGGCGGAGCCGGAGGCGGTATCCGACGAGGGGCTGG
>CAZSDY010000275.1:0-4555 GCA_964605765.1 uncultured Ectothiorhodospiraceae bacterium
CAAGACAGCGCGAGGTAGCGCAGGCTGACCAGCAATAACACCAGGCACAGGATCCCCTGCAGCCAACGTTCATGCAGATGCTTGCTCAACCTCGGCCCAAGCCAGGCGCCCGCAATAGTGCCCGCCAGCAGCAGCATGAGGAGCGGGATATCGAGCGCGATCCCCAACCGCATATAGTTGGCAATCGAGGTCACCGAACTGACCGCTATGGCCAATGCCGCCGTGCCCGCCACGATGAACATCGGCAGTCCCAGCACTATGGTCGTGAACGGCACCAGCAGAAACCCGCCGCCGACGCCCAGTGCCGAAGAAACCCCGGCAATGCCCGCCCCCGCCAGGAACGCCCCCCACGGCCGGTAACCGAATTGTTCGCCGCCGAACGTGAAAAGCATGCGGGGCAACGAATACGGCAGGTGCCGCACGCCGATAGCACGGCGTGAAGCACCGTCGTGCACCAGAGCCTCGAACGCTGCCGCGGCGCGCGCGGCCTGCGTGCCGGTATGCCGGTGATGGTGGAGCAACCGCCACATGATTTGCAGCGCAATCAGTAGCGCCACTGCACCGCCATCACCTCAAGGCGCTCGCCGCGCCTTTCGCGGTGTTCCCGGTGCTCTACCTGCTCCCGGTCAATCCCATCTATCCGGGCATCGCCGCCATGATCGTGGGCAGCATCGCAACCGTGCTGTGCCGCCCGGATTTGAAGAGCAAGACCTGGGTCGGCGGCGTGGTGTTCACCCTCTACTACGCCGTCTTCGTGCTGGGTCTGGAGTGGCTCGCCCCCGGCTACGTGGATCGCGTGTGGAGCCTGGATGACCTTTCCGGCGTCCTCCTCGGTCCGATCCCGCTCGAGGAGCTTGCTTTCGCGCTCGCCTTCGGCATGTACTGGTCCGGCGTCTACGACCACTTCACGTGGCGCCGCCCGGTGCCGGATCGGGCTTGAAGCCGGCATGTAGAGGAAGGATGACGAACCATGGATAAGAAGCAGCAGTTCTCTCTCTGCGCGGGATCGGCGCACTCGGTTACACCATGCAGCGCCCGACCGAGGATCGCTTCCTCATGACACGCGTCGAGCTCGAGAACAAGATGGCGGTGCTGCTCGGGGGACGGGCTTCGGAGCACATCGTCTTCGGGCACCTCTCGACAGGCGCGGCCGACGGCCTGTCCAAGGCGAGTGGGATTGCGCGTGCGATGGTCACACGCTACGGCATGGACGAGAACCTCGGCCACGCTGCCTACGAGTCGCCGCAACCGAACCTGCTCGGAATGGTGCCGCCAGGGTTGCAGTCGCGCGAGTTCAGTCCGGCGCGTGACCGTCACCCACCCCCCGATTCCGAATCGGACCCTCGCGAGATGTCCGCTACGTCGAGCTCGACGGAACGCGAACGACCGTCCCTGACGACAGTCAAGACGACGCTGGCGCCGACGCCCGCGCGCGCAAGCGCATGGACGAGCTCGGCGACGGACCTCACGGGCTCACCGTCGACATGGGTGATGACGTCGCCGAGCCGACCGGCATCGTAATCGATCGCAATCAGCCCGGCCCGGGCCGCGCTGGAGCCGGTGACCACGTGCGCGATGACGACGCCGGGGATACCGAGTCGGGCGACAAGCTCTTCGCTCGCCGCGTGGATCCCGATCCCGGGTCGCGGCACCCTGCCGTCCTTGATGAGACGGGGCACGATCCGATTCACCACATCGACCGGCACCGCGAACCCGATCCCCGCCGAGGCTCCCGACTCGGAGAGAATGGCGGTCGTCACGCCCACCAGCCGCCCCGCGGAGTCGAGCAGCGGGCCGCCGGAGTTGCCGGGGTTGATGGCCGCGTCGGTCTGGATCACGCCCGCGATCTCCCGCCCCGCGCTGGTCGGGAGGCGGCGGTCGAGGGCGCTTACCACCCCCGTCGTCAGGGTGCGGCTCAGTCCGAACGGATTCCCGATCGCGAACACCGCCTGGCCGATCTGGAGGTCCGACGACATGCCCACCGGGATCGGCTTGAGCACGCCCCGGACTCGGTCGAGCTTGAGCACCGCTAGGTCGTACGCCGGCGCCACGCCGACGATGCGGGCCGGGATCGCCTCGCCCGCGTCCACCCGGACCGCGACCCGCGCCGCGCCTTCGACAACGTGGTTGTTCGTCACCACGTGACCGGCCCCGTCCCAGATGAAGCCCGAGCCGGCGCCTTGACGAAGCTCGGCGCGCGCGCCGAGGAACGGCTGCACCGCGGACTCGGTGAAGATGTACGCGACCGAGGGCGAGACTTGCCGGAAGATGTCCATGGTCTGGCGCTCGTACTCGGCGAGCGAGCCGCGTGCCGCGACCGCCCTGGGTGTGTCCGCGCTCAGCACGAGATCGCGCACCATATCGCCGCCGATCCACACCGTGCCCAGCAAGATCGCTCCGATCAGCAGTGTTCTAGCGACTCGGTCAGGCATATCAGGACGACCCTTTCGCTGGAGATAATGGCTCAGCGCCTAACGAATCGCTGTCAACGAAAGCTTGCCTTTTCCTGGCGTGACGCCGCGATGTTGTAGAGCGGAACCCAGATGCACGTGAAGTACCAATCACGTAGAAAAGTCCCGCCAAGAGGAGAAACGAGAGAAAGCCGTGGATCTTCATTCACCGCCCGCTGGAGCACGCAACGATGCCTCACGCCCGGAATTGTTCTTGCGGAAACGTCTCGGTACGAACGCCGGCACCTCACGCATGTAGGCGCGATAGGTGTCGCCGAACTCCGCCACTGCCTCGCGCTCCTCTCGTGCGGCGAGGCGCACGTACATGAACACCAGCACCGGGAACATCGCGAGCGTCACCAGCGTTGGCCACTGCAGGAGAAAGCCGATCATGATGAGCACGAAGCCCACATACTGCGGGTGACGAATGCGCGCGTAGGCGTCGGTGCGTGCCAGCGTGCGCGAGCGCTGGGCCGCGTAGAGCACCCGCCATGCCGAGGACAACAGCCAGAAGCCGGCGACGATGAATGCGCTGCTGAGCAGGTGAAACGGCCCGAAGTGCGGGTTGCCGCGCCAGCCGAACAACATCTCCAGCAGGTGCCCCGAGTCGTGGG
The DNA here is from genome assembly GCA_964605765.1 of uncultured Ectothiorhodospiraceae bacterium. Taxonomy (GTDB): domain Bacteria; phylum Pseudomonadota; class Gammaproteobacteria; order HK1; family HK1; genus CAZSDY01. The sequence goes on from CAZSDY010000275.1 coordinate 3,065, forward strand.
CGAACCAGTCCACGCCCGGAACACGGCTCGTGAGCCACCCGGAAAGCAGATAAATGGTGAGCGGAAAACCGTACATCTCGGTAAACAGCGCCACCAGGAACGCGGAGAACGCACCGAACGATCGCCAGTCACGCGCCGTGCGCGGCTCGGCGAAGCTGAACGCGAAGATGATGAACACCAGCGAGTTGATGATCACCAGGGACCACAGCCCGTAGGCGGGCGCCGATGCGTTCATGGCTCGTTACTTCCCTCGTTTCCGGCCCCGGGCGTGGTGTCTCGGTCACCGCGGTGGCTGCGCGCGCTGCCGTGGCCGTGCCCGCCATGCATGAACAGATGCATGCCTACACAGCCGAGGATCAGTATCCACGGCAGGAACGCGATGGCGTGAGCGCGGTGCTCGGTCCACAGGAAATAGCCGCCGATGGCGAGAAACACCGCGAAGGGTAGATTCGAGCGGTTGCGCCACCACGGGGTTGTCGTGTCGCTCATTCGTCTGATTCCTCAGTATATCCGCGCGCGCCGGTTCACAGCTCCACACGATTGAGCCGCAGCGCGTTGGTCACCACGGAGAGCGAGCTGAAGCTCATCGCGGCGGCCGCGATCATGGGGCTCAGCAGGATCCCGAACACCGGGTACAGCACCCCGGCGGCGATGGGCACGCCGGCACCGTTGTAGATGAAGGCGAAGAACAGATTCTGGCGTATGTTGCGCATGGTCACGCGGCTCAAGCGGCGAGCGCGTATGATCCCTCGCAGATCGCCCTTGACCAGCGTCACGCCGGCGCTCTCCATCGCGACATCGGTGCCGGTGCCCATGGCTATGCCGACCTGCGCCTGGGCGAGCGCCGGGGCATCGTTGACCCCATCACCGGCCATGCCCACGACTCGGCCTTCATCTTGCAGCCGCTTCACGGTATCCGCCTTCTGATCGGGAAGCACGCCGGCGATCACCTCATCCAGGCCGAGCTTCGCCGCGACCGCCTTGGCCGTGGTCTCGCTGTCGCCGGTCAGCATCACGATGCGCACACCTTCCGCGTGCAGCTCTTTGATCGCCTGCGGGGTGGTCTCCTTGATCGGGTCGGCGACGCCGATGAGTCCGGCCGCCGCACCATCGAGGCCCAGAAACATCACTGTCTGCCCCTCCGCGCGAAGCACCTCGGAGCGCTGGGCGAGCGCTCCCGGGTCCACGCCCAGGGACTCGAGCAGGCGCGCGTTGCCGAGCGCCACGCGATTGCCGTCGACGTCACCGATAACGCCCTTGCCGGTCACCGATTCGAAGTTCTCGGCCTTGCCGAGGGTCACGCCTCGATCCCCGGCACCGTCGACGATGGCCGCCGCCAGAGGGTGCTCGCTGCCGCGCTCCAGCGTTGCCGCCAGACGCAGCAACGTGGACTCTTCCACCCCGGCTGCGGCCTCGACCTGGACGAGCCGCGGCCTCGCCCCCGCGCGGGGCGCGGGCTTGTGCACCCCCCGCGTGCTCTACACCGCGCTG
>CAZSDY010000276.1:0-4487 GCA_964605765.1 uncultured Ectothiorhodospiraceae bacterium
GCGCCGCAGCAGATGCATTTCTTCTCGTCGACCTCGAGCGACGGCTTGCCGTTGACCACTGCCGGCCGGATGGCGGCAACCGGACAGCGCGCCACGACCGACGGGCGCTCGCAGATGTTGGCCACCAGGTCATGGTTGATCTTGGGTGGCTTGGTGTGCTGGATGTTGATGGCGATGTCACCCTGCCCGCCGCAGTTGATCTGGCAGCACGAGGTCGTGATGTGCACGCGGTTCGGCATCTCGGCCCTCTTGAACTCCACGGCCAGCTCGTCCATCAACGACTTGACCACGCCGGAGGCGTCCGTGGCGGGAATGTCGCAATGCAGCCAGCCCTGCGTGTGCGAGATGAAGGCAACCGAGTTCTGTGTACCACCCACCATGAAACCGGCATCCTCCAGCGCCGCGATCAAGGGGTTCACCTTGGCCTCGTCGTCGACCATGTACTCGAGGTTGCTGCGGATGGTGAATCGCACGTGGCCGTCGGCATACTCGTCGCCGATGTCGCACAGCTTGCGCAGCGTGAACACATCGAGAATACGCTGCGTGCCGGCGCGCACCGTCCAGATCTTCTCTCCGCTTCGCGCCACGTGGCACAGCACACCTGGCCGCGGGTGCGTGTGATGCTGCCACTGGCCGAAGTTCCGGAGCATCACGGGGTGCATGTACTGAAACCCGTCGGGACAACCACTCTCGATGGGTAAGCGATGCTGCTTGGCCATTGCTGCTCCTCCGGGGACTATCTAGTTCAAGAATTCAAGGGGTCAGATCCCTTGAACCCCATGACGACACCGCAAGATTTCTTCGGACCGCCGAAGAGAATTCAAGGGATCTGACCCCTTGAATTCTTCTTGCGCTCGAACCACTTGGCGGCCTCCTCGTCCCAGCCGTCGGTGCGCACGTAAGAGCTCTGGCGCGGATGGGAAATCATGTTGGGATCGACCTCCACGCCTATGCCCTCGAGGAAATTCACCAGGCCGATCCGGTCAATCATCTCGCCCACGCGCTCGTGCTCGAGCGCATTCTCGGCGAAGAAGTCGATGGTCTCCTCCGCAATCTCGACCAGGCGCTCGTAATCCTCGTCCGTCTCGAGGCGCATGAACGGCACGATCACGGAGCCGAACATGTCCCCTATCTTCAGGGTTCTCTTGCCGCCTATCAGCAGACTCACGCCCTTCTCGTGGCCCGGCGACAAGCACGCCGGCATCACGTTCAGGCAGTGCATGCAGCGCACGCAGTTGCGGTTGTCCACATCGAGCGTATCGTCGTCATTGAGCGACAGCGCGTTGGTGGGGCAGCGCGTGATGACATTGTCGATGAGGTACTTGCGCCCCTTGCGCGCGACGTAGGCCTTGACCTCGTCCTGGTCGACCAACATGTCGTCCTTCCAGGTGCCGATGACCGCGAAATCCGAGCGCTCGATTGAATTCATGCAGTCGTTGGGGCAGCCCGAGATCTTGAACTTGAACTTGTAGGGCAGTGCCGGGCGGTGCACGTCGTCGGTGAAGTTGTTGACCAGCGAGCGGTGGATGCGCTGCTCGTTGGCGCAGGACTGCTCGCAGCGCGCCGAGCCCACGCACGATTGCGCGGTCCTCACGCATGGTCCGGCGCCGCCCAGATCGAAGCCGTACTCGTTGATCTCGTCGAAAAAGTGCTGCGTGTTCTCGGTGTTGGCGCCGATGAACATGATGTTCCCGGTCTGGCCGTGGAAGGTGACGAGCCCCGATCCCCACTTCTCCCAGCTATCGGCGAGGCGGCGCAGGATGTCCGTCGAGTAGTGGTTGCCGGCCGGCGGTTGCACGCGAAGGGTATGGAACTCACGCGATGCCGGGTATTCGTCGCCGACCTCGGAGAAGCGTGGAATGATGCCGCCGCCATAGCCATAGACGCTTACGGTGCCGCCCTTCCAGTAGCCCTTGCGTGTCTCGTAGGAATGCTCGAGCTGGCCCAGCAGATCATTGGCCATGCCGTTGATGCGTTGATCGGCGTGCTCGTCGCGCAAGCGCTTGATGCCCGATACGAAGCTCGGCCACGGCCCGTCCTCGAGCTCGTCCAGCATCGGCGTATCGTGTTTGCTCATCAGGCTTGTCTCCCATGCCAATGGCAAGTAAGGACACAAAGTCTACTGGATGACAAGCCGGCCTTCACACTCACCCAAAGAGATGTAATGGCGCGCGCGGGCTATTCCAAAAGGGATATACCGGTCACGCACGAATCGCACCACTCTTTGACCATGAATGCTGGGCGCACTTCACAGCCGGCCGGGAAGGCGGCGCAGGGCGGGACGCGGGCGTGCGCGCGTGCGCCACGTCGCGGGCTGCACGCGGGCAATCCCTTCGCACTGGACGAGCACGCCGCCTATGCACGCTGGCGGCGGGACAAGCTCGAAGCATTGGCGGGCGCGGCGCCGGGCACTCGCATTGACATAAAGGATCCGCAGTGCCTCACGCACACCGAGCGCGGCACACTCACGCGTGCTTGGCGCGTGTCGAACATGGCGTTCTACCGGTGCCGGCCCATGGACGAGGACGCGGCGAGGGCGGCGGTTCGCTCGATCGGCCGCCAGCTCGGCCTCGGCCGGCTGGATCGCACCCTGTGCGCCGGCAAGGAGCCCATCAGCGCTATCAGGGTGCGCGCCGAGGGCCCCGCGCACGAGTACATTCCGTACAGCAACCGGCCGATCAGGTGGCATACGGACGGCTACTACAATGCCCCGCACGCACGGGTACGTGGCTTCATCATGCATTGCGTCTCGCCCGCGATCAAAGGGGGGGCGAACCGTTTCCTCGACCCCGAGCTGGTCTACATGCGCCTGCGCGACGAGGAGCCCGCGTTCATCGCGGCGCTGATGCATCCGCGAGCGCTCAGCATACCCGCCAACCGCGCGGACGGCACCGTGGTGCGCGCGCAAAGCTCTGGGCCGGTCTTCTCCGTCGACCCGGCCGGCGGGACCCTGCACATGCGTTACACCGCGCGCAAACGGTCCATCGCCTGGCGCGATGATCGCCTGACCGTGCGCGCCGTGCGGGCGCTCGAGGCGGCCATCGAGGCACTTCCCCGCGTGGCGCTGCGCCTCGGGGCGGGCGAGGGCATCGTCGCCAACAACGTGTTGCATGCACGTGAAGGTTTCATCGATGATGAGCGCCGGCCGCGCGTGCTGCTGCGGGCGAGGTACTACGAGCGGGTTCGGGCTACCTGAGCGCTCGTGAGTCACTCGGTACGCCTCCCGCGTCGGGCGATGGATTTGCAAGCGCCGGAAGCGCAAGCTGGTGGGGCTGATAGCGGTGTTGCACCTGAGCGAGATTCTCCTTCAGAACCACGATATCGAATCGTTCCTGGACGTGGTCGAAAAGGTCCGCGAGGGCGCACGCGGCGAGCGATTTTTCAGAATGGACATCCGCCCGCCCTTTCCCGACACTCCCGAGAACTGGGAATTCGTGCTGGAAGCGGCTTTCTCCAGCGTGATCGAGCCGGCGGGCACATCCACGTGAATCCGCGCCCGACCATGAGCGCGGCGCCACGCGCCATCGGCCAGCGGGACGTGCGCTGATGAGCGCCATGCCCCTTGCAGCGCAGGGCGGATGCGATTCGCGCGCCGCGCCGGAGCCGATGCTCGACGTCTCCTTCCGGCTGAACGGCGGCTCACTTCCCGTCGATCACGCCCGTGCGCTCAACGCGGCGATCACCCGCTGCCTGCCCTGGTTTCCGGGCGAGCCGCGTGCCGGGGTGCACCTGATCCGCGTCGCCGCCTCCGGCAACGGCTGGCTGCGCCCGGAGCCGGCCGCGGGCGAGTTGCTGCAACTGTCGCGGCGTACGCGCCTCACGCTGCGTGTGCCCGAGCGGCGCCTGCGCGACACCGCCGCGCTCAGCGGTCAGGCCCTGGACATCGATGGCCACATCATCGAGACCGGGGAGAGCAAGGTGCGCCGCCTGGTACCGTCCGCGACGCTCGCCGCGCACTACGTGACGAGCGGCTTCGCGCAGGACGAGGCGGACTTCGTGCACTGGCTCACCGCCGAGCTCGCGAAGCTGGGCGTTGCCGCGCCCAAGGTCCTGTGCGGGCGCAGCGACACCATCACCGGGCCCGCGGGGCCGCTCGACACGCGCGGCGTGCTCGTCGCCGAACTTGCCCCCGAGGCGTCACTGCGGGTGCAGGCGCGGGGCCTCGGCGAGGCGCGCAAGCTCGGCTGCGGCCTGTTCGTGCCATGCAGGGACATAGGCCCCGTGTGGGAATGAGGGTTTGCGCACCCATCGCCGCGCCGTCGGGCGGACACACCGAGGGACCCTCGGTGCGATCCGCGTGCGCACAGATGATCATCGTTGCGCCCTCCCGAGCCTGGATCCTGATCGGTGGGCGCCGCCCCGTCACGTGACCCCTTGGCTCGAGAGTCGGGGGCCAGCGACGCGGACACGGCCTATCGGGGTCCACGCGCATCAAGACAGCGCGAGGTAGCGCAGGCTGACCAGCAATAACACCAGGCACAGGATCC
>CAZSDY010000277.1:0-4480 GCA_964605765.1 uncultured Ectothiorhodospiraceae bacterium
GCGAAGGGCTAGGCGATTGGTGGAATGAGTGGCAGGAGAGAACGGCCGCCCGCCAAGAGGCCATCAAGGCCACCGCGTTGCGCAAGCTGTCGGCCGAGCAGCGGCGAGCGCTCGGTCTGGAGGATGAATGATGGCCTACGAGGTGCCTACCCGCGAGCCCATCGGAAAGTACCTGAGCGTCGAGCGGTCCGACTACCAGCCGCGCGGCGGGAGAACGACACGCTGGCGCATCGTGGGCCAACACGGCGACATGCTGGGCACGGTGTCATGGTTCGGTCGGTGGCGGCAGTACACGTTCGATCCGGCCCCGCACACCACGTTCAACCGCGAGTGTCTGCTGGATATCGCGAAGTACCTGGAGCGCGTCAACAAGGAGCACCGCGAGCAGCGCCGGCAGCTCAAGCTAGAGCTTGCATCGGACACCAAGTGACCCTCACCCGGCTCGACAAGGCGCCGTTTCCCTGGTTCGGCGGCAAGACCGATGCTGCGGGCGCAGCGTGGCGCGCGCTCGGTGATGTGGAGCACTACGTAGAGCCTTTCTGCGGCTCACTTGCCGTGCTGCTATTGCTTTGCCGCCGCACGCCGCCGTCTCATGTACTCTCGATTGGCGGCGCGCCTTCGCTCCGGGTCGCGCGTGCGGATTGCCATCTCCATGTGACATGCGCGGCATCTACTCGTGAGCCCATCGGTGGCGCGCTTGTCGCGATAGAAGTCATGAAACGGTTTGCTCAATCCGCATCCGCAGCAAGTCTTCGTGACAGCCCAAATACGGTGACGTGTCTTGTCTCGGATGTTCTCACGGCGCGTATCCCACCGGAGATTGGTTATATGGTTGTTGGTCTTTGTCTTATCGGGGTAATGGCACGCCTCGGTACCCGGCATCGGCGGGCCGACGAATGCAAGCAAAACAAGGCGATGTACTGCTCTAGCGTAGTTGCGACCACCTTTGTCAAGGTTTACGAAAAGGTAGCCATTACGATTGGCATGTGCCGTGAGTTGGCGAAGCGGACCTGTGCGGCCCGCGCGCCTATCGTTGCCGCCCTTGCGTTTGGCAGTCCAGATGTGCCCATCGTCGCTCGCGAAGTAGTTGGGGAATCCAGGAATCGGTTTTACTTCCATTGCGCCATGATACCCCAAACACACCTCACCTGCAAGCACCGCGAGCGGCTGTGGCTGAGCCCGCATTGTTTGGACGAAAAGCGGGGGAAGCAGGTGGAGATGTTCAAGTGAGCGACGAGCAACGATGCGAGCACAAGCACACTCACCCGCCGCGGTGCGACGACTGCGGGGCGCCGTGGTGCCACGTCTGCGCGACCTACCATGAGCCACGGCGGGAAGGTACGCACGAATGTGCTCGGCGGTTGCGTGCGGAGGTTGAGCACCTACGCGCGGCGCTGGACGCGGAGCGGCTGCGACGAGGACGGGAGACGGCGCGCATTGGCGTGTTCATGCAGGCGATGTCCTGGCTCGCGCGCAACGGGCAGAAGACGCGAGCGAATGCATGGGTCGATGCTGCCGACGCTGCGGCGAAGAACGTGCAGCCGGAGGACTTTGTGCGGATAGCGGAGCCGATACGGCGAGGGAAAGAGAAGCAATGACAAGTGATGAGCAACGATGCAGGCGCTGTGGTTGGCCGCTGGCTGAATCGCGCGAGAAGGGCTGCGTGCCAGGCGACTGTTCCTTTCGCTGCGATTGCGCGCGCGTTCATCGGCCGGGATGCCCGTTATACACGGCGCCGCCCTGCAAGCGCTGCGACGAGCTGCGCGCGGAGGTCGAGCGATTGCGCGCGGAACGCGACCGCTGCCGTGCCTTAATCAAGGCGCTGTACTCCCTTGTTCTGTGGCTGGACAAGGGTTGCTCCGTGGCGCCAGATGAGTGCTACCGCTCGCAGGGATGGGAGTCGCTAGACGACGACTGTCCGCGCTGGCAACAGATTTTCAAGGAGGCGACCGGTGAAGACCACGAAGACCAATGATGCGCCGCAGCCCGACACCACCGACCTGCCGGGCTGCATTGCAGGATGCTGGCTCGCTCTCATGTCCCTATCATTGCCGGCGGCGCTAGTCATCTGCACTGTGCTCGTGGTCGTGCTGATGGTGCTGGGGATACTGTGAAACACCTAGACACATGCGAAAAGGTTGTGCGCTTCGAGTTAGAGCCATACTGCACTTGTGGTGCAGAGGAGATAGCGCGGCTCAAAAAGGAATTGGCCGAGGCGCGCGACATAGCACGCAGGTTGTATTGGGGTGCGCGGGCAGGCTATTCCGTGAGTGCATCGTGCCACGAATATGCGGGGCGCGCGATAGTGCAATGGGATGACGAGGAGGCCGGACCGCAATGACCTACTACTTGCTCTATGACGACAGGGGAATGCGGCATTGGATGGGCGGCAACATCGCTGTGGCGATGATGCTGCTCGGCGCATTTTCGCGCGTGCTCGGGCGCTCGACGGTGCTGCTGCGCAACGATGGGCGCATCATTGCGAAGCGTCGGGAGTGGAGCTGGTGACGGTCTACATCCCGATGCGCCTTGCGCCCGAGGCGAACAAGCACGAGCACTGGGCAAAGAAAGCGAAGCGCGTGAAGCGACAGCGATGGGTGGTCGAGCGGGTGCTGGACACGAAGCTCGCGCCCCCGCTTCCGGTGGTCGTCAAGCTCACGCACATCGCGCCGCGCCCGTTCGACAGCGACAACCGGCGACGCGCGTTCAAGGCAATCCGCGACGAGATTGCGAAGTGGCTCGGGACCACCGACGCGCCGGGCAGCGGCATCATCTGGCAGTACCGAAGGCGGCGCGGCAAGGTGCGCGAGTACGGCATCGAGATTGCGGTGCGCGCGCGGACCGAGGATGATGTTGACGAGGAAGAGGACTGAGCCGCAACCTACTTCTTGACGACCTGGCCGCGACGGCGAGCGGCGCCCATGCGGATGACCTGCAAGATGCAGTCGTCGCAGAGGTAGCCCTCGGTCGGCTGCTCGACCTTGGCGGCGCTGCGGCGCATGGCCGCGGTGACCGTGACCGGGGTGCCGCAGCGGGCGCATGGTTGCTTTTCGGGGGCGTTGCCAGAGCTAGAAGGGGATGTCATCGCTGTAGTCCGTGGTTGATCCGGCGGCGGCGTCGGCGACGGCCTTGGCGCCGGCGGCGTAGGTGGAGCGACCGGGTGGCGGCGGCTCGGGTGCTGGTGGGGCGGAGAAGTTACCCGACGTGGGCTCCTGCCGGCCCCTGCCGCCGGCGAACTCGACCTCCCATGCGATGACCTCGGTGGTGTACCGGTTGTTCCCCTGCTTGTCCTCCCACTGGCGCGTTTGCAGGCGGCCTTCGACGAGGATCTTGCTGCCCTTGTCCAGCACCTTGGCGAGCCCTTCGGCGCGCCGGCCGAAGACGACGACGGAGTGCCAGTCGGCCTCGTCGTGCCATTCGCCGTCGCCGTCCTTCACGCGCCGGTTGGTTGCCATGCGCAGGTTGAGCACGGCGGCTCCGCTCGTCTTGCTGTGGCGGAGCTCGGGCTTCTGCCCGAGGTTGCCCATCAGGAACACCTTGTTCATTCGCGATCTCCTTTCACGTCCTGCCCCTGAGCGGCCTTCTGCGTCGTCCGCTCGTGCCACCGGCCCCATCCACGCTGGGGGCATCCGCGAGCCCGTAGCATCGCTCTCAGCGCAACGACGTTGCGCTCGAGCTCGGGGTCGGTCGCGATGAGCCGGTGCAGCGTGGCGTAGGAGACGGCGAGGGCGGCAGCCGCTCGGGCGACGTTGCACTCGTACTGCGCGAGCACCGCCATCACACGCCGGCGAGCTGCCGGCGGATCGATGATGTGCTGCATCCGTAGCCTGCTCGTCCGCGCCACATCCACGGCTTATCGCACCCTTGCGCAACTGTCAAGCATTGACGCTTGACGCACGGGGCGCGCGGTATTACGTTGCACGCATGGCTTCGACGGTAGAAACGGGGGCGGCAGCAGCAGGCGCGGGAGGCACCCCAGTGACCTCGGGGCCTCCCGCGCCCGCGGTGGAGCTGCGCGGCTACCAGCGGTTGGCGGTGCGCCGGTGCCTGGAAAAGTGGCGGGACGGGGCGGAGAACATCTGCCTCGTGGCGCCGACGGGGAGCGGCAAGACGGTGCAGGGGGCGGACGTGGTGCGCCGGGCGGCGGTGAGCGGGCACCGGTCGCTGTGGCTGGTGCATCGTATCGAGCTGCAAGCGCAGGCCGAGGCGGTGCTGGGCCGCTGGGGGCTGCTCGGACGGTGGGCCCAGGTGGCGACGATCCAGGGGATGCTGAGCTCGGGCGAGCGGCCACGGGTGGGCCTCGTCGTGGCGGACGAGTGCCACCACATGGCGGCGCCGGAGTGGCAGCAGCTCGGCCGCGACTACGGCGGGACGCGGATGCTGGGGCTCACGGCGACGCCGGAGCGGGCAGACGGGCGGGCCCTCGGCGACATCTTCGACCACCTGGTGGTGGCGGCGAGCTACTCGGAGCTGCTACGCG
>CAZSDY010000278.1:0-4464 GCA_964605765.1 uncultured Ectothiorhodospiraceae bacterium
CATTGGTGCTCCAAAATGTGTGGCCCGCTTTCAATCACCCGCAAGCGCGGGCAGCGGCCTGCGGGCGTAGCCGCGGACGACCTCATGGCCCGGGGCGGGGTTTGCAGGGACATTGAACGCGAGCAGCAACGACACCGCCGCCATGGCGGCGCCGGAATAGAACACCAGGGCCGGCGAAATGATCCACAACATGCCGAAGAGCGCGGGCAGGGCCACAGCAGCGATGTGATTGATGCTGAAGCTCACACCGGCCGTGGAGGCGATGTCCGCCGGGTCCGCAATCTTCTGGAAATAGGTCTCGATCGCTATCGCAAGGGCGAAAAACAGATGGTCGATGACGTACAGGCTGCCTGCCACTAGGGCGTTATCCACCAGGCCATAGGCAGCAAACACGACGACGAGCCCGGCGTATTCGAAAATCAGGGCCCTCTTCTCGCCGAAACGGCCGATCAGGCGCCCGACCCGGGGCGCAAGCCAGATATTGATGCACGCATTGAGCAAGAAGATCATCGACATGGTGGCGACATCGAAGCCGAATTTTTCCACCATCAGAAAGCCTGCAAAAACCATGAAAATCTGGCGGCGTGCGCCGGACATGAAGACCAGGGCGTAATACAACCAATAGCGCCCGCGCAGCACCATGTGCTTGCGCTGCACCACTCGCTGGGGAAACGCCGGAAAGGCGAGCCAGGCGACGAGCGCGATGCCGGCGGTGAGCCCTCCGCCGAGCAGGTAGACCCATTCAAAATCGAGCGCCAGCCAGTCGAAAGCTACCAGAATCAACCCGAAGGCAAGCACCGCGCTCAGCGATCCGGCCGCAATGAGCCTCCCCAGGACCTCGGGTGCGCGCTGCTTGTCGACCCACTGTAACGTGAGGGAGATCTGCATTGTTTCGTAATAGTGGAAGCCGAGCGACATGAGCACCGTGGTCACGTAGAGGCCGAGCACGCTCGGGAAGTAACCGGTGATTGCCGTGCCGATACCGAGCAGGGCCAGCGCGATAAAGGCGAGGCGCTGCTCGCGCATCAGCATCAGCACCCAGACCACGGCAAACGCAAGAAAGCCGGGCACCTCGCGCAGGGATTGCAGGATACCGATCTCGCGGCCAGTGAACCCGGCCCGATGGATGGCGAAGTTGTCGATCAGCGCCTGCCAGGTGGCAAAGGAAAGCGGCACCGCCGATGCCATCAGCAGGAGCAGGACTTCCGGACGCTGCCACGATGAAAGGAGAGATTTCATGCGCTCATTGTAGTGATTTCCGTCCTGCCGAACTTGCTATACTTCGACAATGAATATCGAGATTCTGCCACATCGTGAATCTCATCCCGGCGATTCCAAGGACATTCGCGAACGGGTAATCACCTACCGAATCGCGTATCCCGCAGGGCATGTGATTGCGCGCCACCGCCATTTCCGGGCGCAGCTACTGCACGCGGTCGAGGGCGTCATGAATGTGACCACGGCAGATGGCACCTGGACCGTGCCACCCCAGCAGGCCGTATGGATACCGCCGGCAATCGACCACGAGGTGCGTTGCGCGAGTGGCATCTCCATGCGCTCCCTGTACATTCACCCGCGGGCCGTCCCGCGCGTGGCATCGATGTGCCAAGTCGTGCATGTAACGCCGCTGCTGCGCGAGCTGATTGCCAGGATGGTTGCGGGTCGCGCCAGCGCTCAGGCAAGGCAACGGCTGATGGCCGTGATCATGGACGAGCTCCAGGTGCTCGACAGTCCGCCGCTGCACTTGCCCGCGCCGAGGGATTCGAGGTTGGCCCAGATCACGACTGCTCTGACCAGGGACCCTGCCGACGCCCGTGATCTCGAGCAATGGAGCCACCTCGCGGGCGCCAGCGCGCGCACCCTCGCTCGATTGTTCAAGCGCGAGACCGGCATGAGCTTTGGTGCCTGGCGGCGCCAGTTGCGCCTCATGAATGCCGTCTACCGCCTCGGCGCCGGGCACAGTGTCACCCGCGTGGCACTCGATCTCGGCTACCACAGCCCCAGCGCGTTCGTCGCCATGTTCCGGCGATCGCTCGGCGCACCCCCGGCAAGATTCATTCGCGGCCCCGCGCCGCCCGCCGGTGGATTGAGCAACGCCTCGACGAGGGCCGCCCGGTCATTTGCGCCGAGCTGAATGGTTTCGTGTACCTCGATGACGCGCATTGCCGCCTCCTGGGCGCTGTGGACCACGAAGTCCGTCAATGTGCGGCCCTGGGGCGCAGCGGCGCGCACCAGAACGGCCTTCTGGTCCTTGGTCACACGCGCTTCCAGCCGAGTATCGCCGGGTTCTGTTACGCCCGAAGATCACGCACCACCACGGCCTGTTGCCGGAGCAGGTTGATGTCGTGCTCGCGGAGATCGTGGCCAACGCGGTGCTGAGAGAGCCGGGATCGAGCCCGAATGCGCCCGACCGGGGGGATGAGCATCTCCGGGAACTGCTCTCCACGACTCGGGGGGCGGTGCTGGCAACGGGCGATCAGCGGCTGATCGAGAACCCTCCGGATTTCGCCTCGGTGCTCTCTCCGCGGGCATGGGTTGACGTCGGCGGCTAAAGCGCAATGCCGGTTTGAGAGATGCTATGACGAGAGGTCTGGCCGAGACGCCTGGAGCTTCAGTCCCAGTTTCCGAGGCAGCAAGAAGCTGTTGACCGATGCAACTCCAGCCGTCGATTATGCCTTGCTGATGATGGTTCACCCGGGGAGGAAGTTGGCGTAGCCTTGGGGCATTGGGGGTAAGCGATGCGATGCTTGATGAGAACGATCGCGCTGGTCCTCATTGTCTTCGGCGCGGCGAGTTCGACGAGATCCGCGGAGGCGCAACCGCGCATCGCCCTGGTCATCGGCAACGGCGGCTATGAGAACGCAGCGCTCGCCAACCCCGTCAACGACGCACGGCTGATGGCCGAGACGCTGCGTGGTCTCGGCTTCGACGTCATCGAGCGCAGTGACGCCGACCAGAAAGAGATGAAGCTTGCTATCTTCGAGCTGGGAGACCGGCTCGAAACAGCGGGCAAGGACGCGGTGGGGCTGTTTTACTACGCGGGCCACGGCGTCCAGGTGAACGGCGAGAACTACCTCATTCCATTGCACGCGCAGATCGAGCGGGAACGCCATGTCGCCATCGAGGCGGTCGGAGCAAGCTGGGTGCTGGGGCAGATGGAGTTCGCCGGCAACCGGGTGAACTTCGTCATCCTCGACGCCTGTCGCAACAATCCGTTGACGCGCGGCTTTCGTTCGCAGCTTCGCGGCCTCGCCAGGATGGACGCGCCAACCGGCAGCCTGATCGCCTATTCGACGGGGCCGGGCGGCGTGGCGGTCGATGGCGAACGGGCGAACAGTCCCTACACCCTGGCCCTGTCGCAGGTCATGCGGACACCCAACGTGCCGGCCGAGAAGGTGTTCAAGCTGGTGCGCAATGCCGTGCGGGAGGAGACCAGGGGCAAGCAGACGCCGTGGGAAGAGTCGTCGTTGACGGGAGCGGACTTCTATTTCAATACCAGTGCATCGGTGACGGTCGAAGCACCCGAAGCGTCGGCGCTCAATGATAGCGCTGCAGTGGCGCAGCGCGAGATCGTGTTGTGGCAGTCGATCGAGAAGAGCACCGATCCTGCGATGTTTGACGCCTATTTGCAGCAGTTCCCCAACGGAACCTTCGCGGGAGTCGCGAGGCTCAAGCGCGAGGCGTTGCGAGAGGCCGCTTCAAGAGTCCAATCGACAGCATCGGTGGAAGGGGAAGCTGACGAGGCCAGGCGTCTGGAGGAACAGCGCCAGGCTCGTTACCGAGAGTTGGTCGCTCAAGCAGCGCTGGCGTTCGAGAAATTCGAAAAGCCGGCCGCACAATCCAAGTATCGAGAGGCACTCACCCTCGTTCCAGACGGTCAAGAAGCACGGGTCGGCCTTGCGAGAATCCAAGACCCTTGCTTTGACATTATCGGTGAATGGCGATGGTTCAATGGAGGTATTGCGTCCTTCTTTCCGAACAACACTTTTAGCAAGAGCGACAGTGGTAACACAGGACGGTGGGAGTGCATCGATGCAAGCAGGCGAAAATTCAGATTGAGCTGGCGCGATGGAGGTTGGGTCGATACCGTCCAACTATCCCGTGATGGGTTGAGGTTGTCGGGAAGCAATCAGTTTTTCTTCCCCGTGAGCGGTGTACGTCCGGCTAAAGGTGGTTCGCAAACCGACAAGAGGACAGGGCGGGAGAACTGAGTATTGCGACGAAGGAGCATACGGCGTGCTTCTCACTCCCAAAGCGAGCAGTTCGGGGCGCTTTTCCAGTGACTCAATGTAGGTAGTCGCTTACGGTGACACGACCTGGGGTGTTACGTCCTCTCCTCGTTTAGGCCCACCGCGCTGAAATATCCCACGGTCCGTCAGGATCGAGCCGAGAACATTGCCTGGTCGTGAAGTCGGACTCAGCCCCGGCAATCAGGCCGGCGCTGCGACCACGGTCTGGCACGCT
>CAZSDY010000279.1:0-4445 GCA_964605765.1 uncultured Ectothiorhodospiraceae bacterium
TTGATTGGCAATGGTGGGCCGTGCAGGGATCGAACCTGCGACCACCTGATTAAAAGTCAGAGACTAAAGCTGTAACACTATGTTTCATTGGCGATTCTTTTGCTACAGCGAAAATCGGGGCCAAAGAGTGACTTACGCTACATAGACGTACATTCGCGTTCATGCGCGCGACTAACGACTGTACCTGTACTGTACCTCGGAGCTAGTGCCGCTCGCGGTGCTCGACAGATGAACCCCTGGGTTCGAAACGCCGGGTGGCCGGGGGTGCATCGATGGCCAGACCATCGCCTCGTCGCCAAAACCCTTCAGGTTCCGCCCCGGTTTCCGTCGTCACCTCGCTGGCTGACCCCTCATCAACCAGGTTGGCGGACAGTGCGGAGTTCATTTTGAATGCCTAAACGTACTCTATTGAGAACATATTGATTGCCTTAACGTATCTTATAGAGTACTGTTATCCGCCATTACGTATACTCTTGGACTACGCGATGTCTTACCTCTCTCCGCGCGCGATCCGCCAGATGACCCGTCAACTCGACGAGGCGCTGGGCGAACTCCGAACCGCCCCTCAGGCACCGACCGGAGGATGGGTACGCGCCATTCGCGAGGCGCTCGGAATGACCCGCGCCCAGTTCGCTAGGCGACTAGGTATCGCCCGGCCCAATACGTACAAGCTGGAGGCTGACGAGGTTGCGGGTAGCACTTCCCTAACTCGCCTTCGCCGCGCCGCCGAAGCACTCGACTGCAGGCTCATCTATGCCCTCGTGCCCAAGGACTCGCTCGAAGAAACCGTCCGTCGGCAGGCCACACGGCAGGCGCAGCGCCGACTTGGGCACGCCAATGTGTCCCAGGCACTAGAGGCATCAGCCGTCACCAGCGCCTCGCTGTCCCGACAGGTGGAGGACTTGACAGCGGAGTTCATGATCGAGCGGCCAAGGTCGCTGTGGGATGACTGACTCCGACTTCACCCACCAGCCGGAGGGCGCGACCCCAATTGACGATGTCTCGGGGTTGAAGCAACCCCAGATCCGCAGTCTCGCAGAGTTGAACGAAGCCGAGGCCCTCAATCTCGTCGCCGCAATCGAGTGGATCGAGAACGGGCGAATCGGAGATCCTTTCAGCGTCGACTTCTACGTGGCGCTCCACCAGCGGATGCTGGAGGATGTGTGGGACTGGGCCGGCAACATCAGAGCCACCGATCTCAACATAGGCGTTCCGCACTACGACGTACGCGCGCAACTTCAGACGGCAGCCCTCGACTTCAATACGCAGTACGAGGCCAAGGTGGTTCCGTTCCTCGAATTCATCGCCGCCTACCACCATCGACTCGTGTGGATCCATCCGTTCAAGAACGGCAACGGCCGGTGGGCGCGACTGGCATGTGACGCGGTCGCAGTCCGATTGCGAAAGGAACAGCCCATCGTGTGGGCATCTCGTGACCTGGTGGCAGCATCGGAAGAACGGAGCCGATACATCGCCGCGCTACGCGCGGCAGATCAGCATGATCCGCGTCCCCTCATCGAGTATTTGACCGATCACAATGCGGACCACCGATGAGTCGGGCGTCCCCGTAGGATGCCTCGACCCGGGTGAGTCGAGCTACAGCTACGCCGAGGCCGAGTGCCGCAACGAACCCCAGAGGAGAACATCCTCATGACTTGGTGCCCGATCGGAAAGGTTTCGGATCCATTCGACGGAGAACGACGCTATCACGTGGTCTACGCAGACCCGCCGTGGAGCTACCGTGACCGGGCGGAGGCCGGCCGGCGGGGAGTCGCGTTCAAGCACCCGCTGCTGAATGACGAGGGCGTGGCGGCGCTCCCCGTGAACCGGATCGCCGCGGATGATGCGATGCTCTTCCTCTGGGTCACCTGGCCGAAGCTGCCCGAGGGGCGTTGTTGCACAACCTTCCCCAAGGAGCGTTGTTGCAGAACGGGGGCCTGGTGAAGCCGATCCGCTCATCCCTGCACTCAGGACGGATCAACCCTGCAGAACCCGCTCAGATCTCGGCAGGCCGAGTGAGGCCATGCGGTTCAGCACCCGGCATTTCACTAATGCCTCGACCTGCTGGTTTTCGAACCTGCGCGCCGCAAGCTTCACCCCAACCAGCGCCTTGAACCGAGACACGGCGTTCTCGGCCAGGCTCTGGCGAGTCGCTCCACTGGCGGTCCGCCAAGGGTAGCGTCCCTCGTTCTTGATGCGCCGTACCACTGCGTCGCGCTCGACTCTGAAGGCAGGCGGGTCCTTCGCCGTGCTCAGCCGCGCATTGCGCCGCGGCGGAATCGTCGGCACCGCCCCTCGGGCGAGAATTGCCTGATAGCAGGTGCCGGAGTCGTAGGCGCGGTCGCCGGACACCTGACGGACCTCATCCTGGACGCTGTCCAACACTGCGGACATATGCGGACTGTCGTGGACGCCGCTCGTGGTCAGATCGACCGCAACAATCTCTTTCGTCGCCTCGTCCACTCCCAAGTGCAGCTTTCGCCAGATACGTCGGCGACCCCGACCCATGCCATGTTTGCGCACGTACCACTCACCGGCACCGAAGACCTTCAATCCCGTCGTATCGATCACCACGTGACGTGGGCCGGAAGCCGGCAGTGGCCCCAGTTCGAGATCCAGTCCCGCTTGGCGGCGGCTTATCGTGGTGTAGTCCGGAATCGGCAGCTCCACACCCATCAGTTCCACGAGGGACTCGAGAAAGCCTTGGGTGGCTCGCAAGCTCAGGTGAAAGACCGACCTGACCACCAGCGCACACTCGATCGCCGTGTCGGCGTAGATTCGCGAACGCCCTCCCAGGGCTCCGGAGCCAGCGGTGTCAAACCAGCCTTGAACCGCCTGCTCATCGACCCAGAAGGTCAGACTCCCCCGCCGGATCAAAGCCCGGTTGTACGCGGGCCAGTTGCAGACCCGGTACCTGAAAACGAAATCAGATTTGCGCATCCCGCCAGTCTACCGGGTACGGGCCAGGCGCAAAGGGTTGTGCAACAACGCCCAACCAAGCCAACGAGCCGGCGCGATGTTGTGGCAAGTTACTGTCTAATCTAGGATATTTTGGTGGGCCGTGCAGGGATCGAACCTGCGACCACCTGATTAAAAGTCAGATGCTCTACCGACTGAGCTAACGGCCCGTGTTCGAGGATGGATCGAGGCGGTCGATCTTACCGGAGTCGGGGCTCGGCAAAAAGCGCGCGCCGGATGCGGATTGGCGGTGCGCCGTCGCGGGAATTCGGTGCGCACCCTTGAAAAACGGGCGGTGCGCCCTTATGTTGCCCTCGCGTCGATGTTTCGGGTGCTGCCGGATATGCCGATTTACGAGTATCAGTGTGACGAGTGTGGCCACAAGCTGGAGACGCTGCAGCGCATCAGCGAGGCGCCGCTCACGGACTGCCCGCAGTGTAATGGGGCGGGTCTGAGGAAGCTCGTCTCGGCGGCGGCTTTCCGTCTCAAGGGCACGGGCTGGTATGAGACCGACTTCAAGAACAAGGGCAAGGAGGAGAAGAAGCCCGCGAAGTCGAACGGCGACGGCGCCGACACCAAGACTGCGGACACGAGCAAGTCAGACGGCAAGTCGCAGAGTAAGTCCGATAGCAAGCCGGAAGGCAAGTCCGACAGCAAATCTGACAGCAAACCCAAATCAACCGGGGCTGCGGCCGGCGCGTCGGGCTGAGTGCTCGCCAGCGCGCGCCGGTTGCCTCGCCCGTGCGTTGCTCGTAACATCGCGCGCCTCAATCCGTCTCGTGGACTGTTCTCGCCCATGCGTTCCCATCACTGCGGCCTCGTCAACGAAAGCCTGGTAGGCGACACCGTGAGCCTGTGCGGCTGGGTGCACAGGCGACGCGACCATGGGGGCGTCATCTTCATCGATCTGCGCGATCACGAGGGACTCGTGCAGACTGTGTTCGATCCGGATACGCCGGAGAGCTTCGCCGTCGCCGAGCAGGTGCGCCCGGAATACGTGCTTCACATCGAGGGGCGCGTGCGACCGCGCCCGGCGGGCACGGAGAACCCGGATCTGCGCTCCGGCATGGTGGAGGTGCTGGGCAAGGCGCTCACGATTCTCAACACCTCGGAGACGCCGCCTTTCCACGTCGACGAGACGGACGTCAACGAGGAGAGCCGTCTTCGCCACCGCTACATGGACCTGCGCCGCCCGCTCATGCAGCAACGCCTGCGCACGCGGAACTGCATCACGCGCACCTTGCGCGAGTTCCTGGAGGCGCGCGGCTTCGTCGACGTGGAGACGCCCATGCTCACCCGGGCGACACCGGAGGGCGCGCGCGACTACCTGGTGCCCAGCCGCACCCACACGGGCGCTTTCTTCGCGCTGCCGCAGTCGCCGCAGCTTTTCAAGCAGTTGCTGATGATGTCGGGACTGGATCGCTATTATCAGATCGTGCGTTGCTTCCGCGACGAGGATCTGCGTGCCGACCGCCAGCCGGAATTCA
>CAZSDY010000280.1:0-4388 GCA_964605765.1 uncultured Ectothiorhodospiraceae bacterium
CTGGTCGGCACCGACTCCCACACCACCATGATCAACGGCCTCGGCGTGCTCGGCTGGGGCGTGGGCGGTATCGAGGCGGAAGCCGCCATGCTCGGCCAGCCCATCACCATGTTGATCCCGCAGGTGGTCGGTTTCAGGCTCGAAGGCCGGCTCCCCGAGGGTGCGACTGCCACCGACCTGGTGCTCACCGTGGTCGAGCGCCTGCGCGAGCGGGGCGTGGTGGGCAAGTTCGTGGAATTCCACGGGCCGGGACTCGCCAACCTGCCGCTCGCCGACAGGGCCACCATCGCGAACATGGCCCCCGAGTACGGCGCGACCTGTGGCATTTTCCCGGTGGACGCGGAGAGTCTGCGCTACCTGGCGCTGAGCGGTCGCGCTGACGAGCAGATCGCGCTCGTGGAAGCCTATGCGCGTGCGCAAGGGCTGTTCCATGAGGCGGGAGCGCCCGAGGCCATCTACAGCGACGTGCTGGTGCTCGACATGGGCGCCGTGGAACCGAGCATCGCGGGGCCCAAACGCCCCCAGGACCGCATCGGGCTGAAGAGTGCGAAATCCGTCATCGCGGGCGCAATCGGCGCGCTGAAGGGCGAAGACGCCTCTGAAAAGCCGCCCATGGTCACGGTCGAACACGACGGTAGACGCTTCGAGCTCGGCGACGCCGCGGTGGTGATCGCGGCCATCACCTCGTGCACGAATACCTCGAATCCCGCGGTCATGCTGGGCGCGGGCCTGCTGGCGAGAGCCGCTGTCGCACGCGGGCTCGAGGTCAAACCCTGGGTGAAGACCAGCCTCGCTCCCGGCTCCAGAGTGGTGCACGCTTACCTGCGCAAGGCGGGGTTGCTGGCGCCGCTCGAAGCGCTCGGCTTTCACATCGTCGGCTATGGCTGCACCACCTGCATCGGCAATTCCGGGCCGCTTCCCGAGCCCGTGCGCGACGCTATCCGCGGCGCGGATCTCGT
Organism: uncultured Ectothiorhodospiraceae bacterium; assembly: GCA_964605765.1. GTDB lineage: Bacteria > Pseudomonadota > Gammaproteobacteria > HK1 > HK1 > CAZSDY01. The sequence continues at coordinate 960 of CAZSDY010000280.1, forward strand.
CGCGTGCTCGGTATTGTCTGGCAACCGCAACTTCGAGGGGCGCATACACGCCGAGGTGAAAATGAACTTTCTCGCCTCTCCGCCGCTCGTGGTCGCCTACGCCATCGCGGGCACCATGCATATCGATCTGTACAAGGATCCGCTCGGCCATGACGCCGACGGCCGAGCGGTGTATCTCCAGGACATCTGGCCGAGCCAGCGTGAGATTCACGATGCCATCGCCGCGAGCATCGACGCGCAGATGTTCCGCGCCAGCTATACGCACGTCTATGCCGGCGACGAGCGCTGGGCGCGGATCGCCGTACCGCAGGCCGGGCAATACGCGTGGGACGCGGCGTCGACCTACATAAAGAACCCGCCCTATTTCGAGGGGATGACGCTCGAGACGCACGCTATCGGGGACATCGACGGCGCGCGCGTGCTCGCGCTGCTCGGCGACAGCATCACCACCGATCACATTTCGCCCGCGGGGGCCATCAAGGCCGACAGCCCCGCCGGCCGGTATCTGATCGAGCGCGGCGTGGCGCCGGCCGACTTCAACTCCTACGGCTCGCGGCGCGGCAACCACGAGGTGATGATGCGCGGCACCTTCGCCAACATCAGGTTGCGCAACCGTCTCGCGCCCGGCACCGAGGGCGGGTGGACCACGCACATTCCCTCCGGCGAGCAGATGAGCATCTTCGACGCCGCCATGCGCTACCAGGCGCAGGCGGTGCCGCTCATCGTCATCGCGGGCACCGAGTACGGCAGCGGCTCCTCGCGGGACTGGGCGGCCAAGGGCACGAACCTGCTCGGCGTGCGCGCGGTGCTGGTCGGGAGCTTCGAACGCATCCACCGATCGAACCTCGTCGGCATGGGCGTCATCCCCCTGCAGTTCGAGGACGGCGATGACGCAGCCTCGCTCGGTCTCAGCGGGCGCGAGACCTTTGGCATCCACGGGCTGGCCGCGGGTGCATCGACGGTGCGGGTCGTCGCCACACCCGACGCGGGGCCGCCCATCGAGTTCAGCGCCCGGGTGCGCATCGATACCCCCAAGGAGTGGGACTACTTCCGACACGGGGGCATACTGCACTACGTGCTGAGACAGCTAGCCCTAGCCGCTTGATGCCGGTCGTTCGCGACATCGAGCTGCTGCTGCGCTCATCGGTCCCTCTCGTCGTGGTCGAGAGCGACGAGGAGCGCCGCCTCGTCGAGGCCTTCGTCGAGATCGTCCGCACGCGGTTGTTCAAGCCCCTGTTTCGCTGGACCGTGACCGAGGGACTGCAACGCCTCGACGTTGAATCGGCGCCGCAGCGCCACAACGCCAAGCCCATCGAGCTGCTCGCGCAGATCAAGGCCAGCAGCAAGGGCGGCATCTACGTGCTGCTCGACTTTCACCCCTTCCTAGAAGACCCCGTGCACGTGCGGGCGCTCAAGGACATCGCGCTCAACTACGGGCGGGTCGATCACACGCTCGTGCTGATCTCCCACGCGTTGCAGATCCCCGGCGAGCTCGAGCACTTCTGCGCGCGCCTCGAGGTATCCATGCCGGACGCCGAGACCCTCGAGCGAACCGTCATCGAGGAGGCCAGGGCCTGGACCGATGCGAATCCCGGCCGGCGCATCACGGCCCAGCGTCATCTCCTCGACCAGCTCGTGCGCAACCTCACGGGGCTGCCGCTCGATGACGCGCGGCGCCTCGCGCGCCTCGCCATCCGCGACGACGGCGCACTCACCGAGGACGACCTGCCCGAGGTGATGAAGGCGAAGTTCGAGCTGCTCAACCAGGGCGGCATACTCTCGTTCACCCACGACACGACGCGCTTCGCCGAGGTGGGCGGGCTGGACAGACTCAAGCGCTGGCTGGAGCTCAGACGCGACGTGTTCACGGCCGAGTCCCCGGTGGCGGGCCTGGACCCCCCCAAAGGTGTGATGCTGCTCGGCGTGCAGGGCTGCGGCAAGAGCCTCGCGGCCAAGGCCATCGCCGGCGCCTGGACGGTGCCGCTGCTGCAGCTCGATTTCGGTGCGTTGTACAACAAGTTCCACGGCGAGACGGAGCGTAATCTGCGCGAGTCGCTCGCCACCGCGCAGATGATGGCCCCGTGCGTGCTGTGGATCGACGAGATCGAGAAGGGCGTGAGCACCGACAGCGCCGACGGCGGCACCTCGCGGCGCGTGCTGGGCACCTTGCTCACGTGGCTCGCCGAGCGCGCCGCGCGCGTGTTCATCGTCGCCACCGCCAACGACATCGAGTCGCTGCCGCCGGAGCTGCTGCGCAAGGGTCGCCTGGACGAGGTGTTCTTCGTGGACCTCCCGGACCGCGAGACGCGTGCACGCATCTTTGACATACACGTGCGCAAGCACAAGCTCGACCCCCGGCGCTTCGAGCTCGAGCAACTGGCCGACGCCACACCGGGCTTCTCCGGATCCGAGATCGAGCAGGTCGTCGTGTCCTCGCTGTACGCGGCCCACGCGCAGCGTACCCGGCCGGGCAGCGCGCACCTGCTCCGCGAGGCGAGCCGCACGCGACCGCTCTCGGTGCTGATGGCCGAGAAGATCGCGCGGCTTCGCGAGTGGGCCGCGGGTCGTACGGTGCCCGCGAACTGAGCACCGTGCGGCGGCGCGCAACCGCTTCGTGTCGGATAGACCGAGACGCACGGAGACTTCGTGCACCCGAGGGATGTGGCCCGGGCAATCACCACCGTGCTGCCTGCACCGAGACCCCGGCAGGGAATCGTCGCGACTTGAAAGCCAGTTGCCACCACCCTATGATACACATCTAGAGGTGTATAGAGATGCGCACGAACATCGTTCTGGATGACGAGCTCGTCAAGGCCGCGTTCAAGGTCTCCAAGCTAAGAACCAAGCGCGAGCTGGTTGACAGGGCGCTGCGGGAATTCGTGGCGCACCACGGTCGCCTCGACGTACGCGAGCTGCGCGGCAAAGTCACAATTCGTGCCGATTACGACCACAAGAAGTTGCGTGCCGGAGAAGCCTGAACGTGTTCCTGGTGGACACGTCGGTGTGGATCGATTTTCTTCGTGCGCGGGACAACCCGGCCGTATCGAGCTTCGGGGAAATACTGGATCGTAAACTGCCCTACGGCATCACCGGCGTCATCTATCAGGAGGTGCTCCAGGGGTCGAAATCGGAAAAGGACCTATCGGCCTTGAAACGCTATCTGCAGACACAGCGCTTCTATCACCCCGTCCATGCCGTGGAAAGTTACGAGGAAGCAGCCCGGATCTTTTTCCGTTGCCGAAGAAAGGGCGTCACGCTTCGCGGCAGCCAGGACTGCCTCATTGCCCGCATCGCCATCGAGCACGACCTGCAACTCCTGCACAACGATCGCGATTTTCTGCGCATGGCCCGGGTGATTCCGGAGCTGCGTCTGGCGTAGGGCTCGCGGCCGCGCTGCGGAATCCGCGAGGCGGCAGCCCTTCTCCGTCA
>CAZSDY010000281.1:0-4362 GCA_964605765.1 uncultured Ectothiorhodospiraceae bacterium
GCGTCTTTCGCGAACGTCGCGTGCCCATCGAGGACAACGCTGTCTTCGCGCGTGGTCTGCTCACCCTCGGCCGTCTCGACGAGTCGGAGGAACGTCGGTCGCAGGCCGAAGCCGCTCTTCGCGCCTGCGCGCGCCTGGCCCGAGCACAAGGAAACCCACGGTGCCGCCCACAAACGCTGGGGAAAAGAAACCCTGGCGCAGCGGGTCTGGGGCTGGCGGCCACCGCCGGTGGCGCGAAGCCGGCACCTGGCTCTCGAGGACGTGCTCGAGCGCTTTGCGGCAACCCGGCGCGAAGCCGAGCGCTTGTGCTGTCATGGCCTGGTAAATCTCGACTATCAGCCGATGTGTGCCTGTGGCTTCGACGGCGAAAGTGCGCCGGTGACGGCCGTGGTCACCCGGCTGACTGGGCTGCGCGATGAAATCGAGGCCGCTCTGGAACGGTTTTTCGCTCGCGCATCCGTCAAGAAGCGCATGTCCCAGTGGCAAGCCGCGGGGCTCGATCCATCGACGAACCTGTCCGCCTACCTGGAGCGGCACGAGCCCTACCCGGAGGTAGGTGAGGTCGGCTTGCTCGACAAGCATCTCGCCGGCCTGGAACTGGTCAAGGAGGTAGACGCTCGCCCGCTGCTCGACATTTTGCAGCATCAGGTATGGGAGCGGGAACAACTGCGCAGCGCCGTCGACGCTTACCTCACCAGGCTGGAAGGGGAGCGGCTGCGCTTGCGCTTGCCGGCGTTCCCTGCGCCTGTGCCCGAAGGACTCATCGACTGGTGTGCCGAGCACTGTCTGGTGCACGGCAGCCGGTTACCCGCTGGGCTCGGTATCGAGTTCCTCGATCAACTGTCCGCCAGCCTGCGCCCGCAATGGGTCAGTGGTATCGCCGTCGAGCGCCTGGAAGACCTGGGGCTACCTGAGCCGGGCGTTGAGCGCGTGCTCGGCTGGCTGCTCGACGGCACCGTAGCCATGCCTCGGCGGCCAGCGATCGACGGGTCGCTGCTGGCGGCGGTCACACTGCTCGAGCGCCCGCTCGCACCGCGCGACCCGGCGCAGCTTGCGGCCATCAGCGCGACCGCGTATCGACACCATCACCGCTTGCAGCGCGTCGCCGGAGCAGCGTGGCTCGATTGCCTGGACAAGATGGCACTGGCCGATATGGGTGCCCCACCGTTGCTTCCCGAGGCGCTGAAACGGCTCGAGGATCACCAGTGGTTGCTGGTGGACTGCCTCGGGCTCGCGCTACTCGATGCACTCGACGGTGTCGTACGAGAGGCGTTCGCGGATTGGCAAGGCGGGGAGTGCCGGTTTGTGCGGGTCGACCCGCAGACCACCACGGATAGCTGTTACCGTGCTCTGGCGGCGGCCGGAGTCAATCACGCGTTCGAGAAAATCGATGTCGTGGACGCGTTGATCCACCGGGATTTTCGTCCTTTTCCGGAACTCACCGAGGTGGCGATGACCGAGCTGAAACTGAGTCTGCGCAAGCTCCGCCCGCGCTTCGATTCTGCGCGGCCGGTCACCCTTTTCGCTGACCATGGCTTTCGCCTTTCGGCGGCCGGTAATCGCTACGAGCACGGCGGCGCATCGTCACTGGAGCGCATCGTGCCGTTGTGGACCTTCGCGCCGCAGCCATAATCCGGGACTCGGTAGTTGACTGCTCGGTGCGGCGCGCAAGTAATTGTTTCATCACCAGCGTCGCGGCCATCCGGCTGCGATCGCCATTGACGAACACTCGGGCACTCCCCACGTTGCGCGCGGTCCGTTGTATCTCCCGCCACTACGAGCGGGTGAATCGCCCTTGAGGGCGCCGGCGGACTCGCGCACGGCAAGGGTGAACTCGCTGTGTGCAGCGTGAACTTCGCGCCACATGGAGTCGGAGACGCTCGTGCCGAATGTGAAGCAGCGGCTAACCGGGCCGGGGTCACCGCCCCGGCTGGTCGTGGTGAAGCGCCGGGCCGCGGGCGCCGATCGAATCAGGCGTCAGTCGGCCAGGGGCTGCGCGGTGTGTTCCGCCGCGGTATCGCCCGGGCGCGTGTCGTCGTCCGGCTCGGGAATTTCCTCGTCGGGTTGCTTTTCCGCCTTGGCGGCGAGCTTGGCCTGGCGCTTCGCCTCGCGCTTTTCGGCCTTGGCCTTGGCCCGGATATTTCGTTCAAATGCATAGTTCGGCTTTCGCGCCATAGTGCATGACCTCCTGGCAACGTTGAGCGTAAAAGTTGGCGGCCGCATCGGGCGACGCGGCCGCCGGTCGCTAAAAGGGAGCGGCTCAGTCGACGAGTCGAATGTTCTCTGCCGACGAGCGGCCATCACGGCCGGCGGCAAGCTCGTACTCGATCTTCTGGCCCTCAGACAGTCCACTGATTCCGGCCTTCTCGAGCGCCGAGATGTGAATGAACACGTCCTTGCCCTTGTCTTCAGGCGCAATGAACCCAAACCCCTTCGTCGGGTTGAACCACTTAACAGTTCCAATAGCCATCGTCGTTTCCTCAGTTTCGCTTCGATCTTCGTCCGATTGGTTCGACCACGCGCGAAGTGCGGTGGCCGGCACATGCCCCCCGGTACCGTGCCGCGCACGCTACCCGCGGGAATGTTGCTCCTCAGGCGGCTGGCTTGCGCCGCCGGCGTCTGCCCGCGCGCGATGACGCAGCGCGGCCCATCTCGTTTGGGTGGTGGCGATTCGCATCCGGGCCTCTTGCGTATGCGACCGGTTTCGGGCGCGCGTTCGGATCCGGCTCAAAGCCGGCCAGCTCCCGGGCGGGCAGTCGCCGTCCGAGCAGCTTTTCGATGTCGCGCAACAGCCGTGCCTCGTCCACGCACACGAGAGACACCGCCTCTCCCCTCGCGCCCGCCCGCCCTGTTCGTCCGATGCGGTGCACATAGTCTTCCGCCACATTCGGCAGCTCGAAGTTGACCACGTGAGGAAGGCCATCGATATCGAGCCCTCGAGCGGCGATGTCGGTTGCCACCAGCACACGCACCTCGCCCTGTTTGAAGCTCGCGAGCGCGCGGGTACGCGCGCCCTGACTCTTGTTCCCGTGTATCGCGGTCGCCGTCAAGTGTGCGCGCTCGAGCTTCTGCGCGAGCTTGTTCGCGCCGTGCTTCGTGCGTGTGAATACGAGCACCTGATTCCACCCACCGCGATGCACGAGCTCGGCAAGCAGCTCGGCCTTGCGGTTTCGATCGACGCGGAAGACGACCTGGTCGAGCGCCGTCGGGGTGCTGTTTCGCGGCGCGACCTCGATGAGCCGCGGGCGATTCAGGAGCCGATCGGCAAGCGACCTGATCGGTTCGGAGAATGTCGCGCTGAAGAGCAGGTTCTGGCGCCGGATCGGCAACAGCGCGAGCACGCGCTTGATGTCGTGGACGAAGCCCATGTCGAGCATGCGGTCCGCTTCATCGAGCACCAGTATCTGGACCTTGCCAAGGTCAATCGTCCGGCGCCCGACGTGATCGAGCAGTCGTCCGGGCGTCGCCACCACGATGTCACGGCCCGCGCGCAGGGCAGCGAGCTGCGGACCCATGCCGACGCCGCCGAATATCGTCATGCTTTGAATCGGGAGGTGTGCACCGTAGGTGCGAATGCTCTCACCCACCTGCAGCGCAAGCTCACGAGTCGGAACCAGGATCAGGGCACGAACGGGACGCGACCGGGAGCGCGGTGACGGCGTTGCCGTCAAGCGCTGCAGTAGCGGCAGCGTGAACCCCGCCGTCTTTCCGGTGCCGGTCTGGGCAGCCGCCATCAGGTCTTCACCCGCGAGAATGGCCGGTATGGCCTCACGCTGCACGGGGGTGGGCGTGTGGTAGCTCTGCTCTTGCACTGCGCGCAGCAACTCGGCTCTGAGGCCAAGGGAATCGAATGTCAGCGAACTTGCTCCTGGTAGCGGCCTGGCAGGACATATGCCCGCGCCGGTCCAGGCGTTGTCAGTGTAATAATCGGGGATAGCCTTGGAGGGGTATGCCGCGAGTGCGTACTGACCTGAACCGGTTTTTGTCAGCCACGGAGTGCGAGACTACACGATTCATTTGAGAAATGCACTCCCGTCAATCAGTCCGTCCGGGGTCGGTGGCAGGGAACGTCGCTTCCTCTCCCCGCCCCGATTCGTGTGCCTCCCGGGCGCGTGCACCCGCCGATTCGGTTCCGGTGTTCCTTGGGCACCACCAGCCGGCCCGCCAATTTCGTCCCAGTGTCGCGATCGGGCGATCTCGAGCAGCAGCCGTGCCGGCGCTGGGGGGTACCTCTTATGAGAGCATCACCCCGGCTTGTCGAGCGTCCCGTAGCAGCGGACTTCAGTCCGCGAACGCGGTGGGGACGACATTGGTGCTCCAAAATGTGTGGCCCGCTTTCAATCACCCGCAAGCGCGGGCAGC
>CAZSDY010000282.1:0-4355 GCA_964605765.1 uncultured Ectothiorhodospiraceae bacterium
ATGCGTCTGTGCGAACGCGGGCGGGGCGGGTTTTATCTGACCGAATATGGAAAGCTGACGTATGAGGCGACGCTGAATCTGTTTCGGTCAATTGAGAACTTTCGCAGCATTATGGAGTCCGCGCGTGGCGAGCTATTCGGTGAGCTGCATTTCGGAACCGTGGATGCGATGTATACGAACCCTGACTTCAACATCGCACTCGCCCTCAAGCGCTATTCACAAGCTGCCCCCAAGGTCGTGATCCACATCGATATTGCGTCGCCGCAAGCGCTGATACAAGGTCTGCTGGACGAGCGCTACCATGTCATCTTCACGCCGATTCTGCGTTTTCCCAAAGCCATTCGTAATGTCAGACTTCTGACCGAGGGTCAGGCGCTTTACTGCAGCAAGGACCACGATTTGTTCGACACGCCGGATTCCGCGATATCAACGCAGATGCTGGGACAGTATCCTTTCGCTGGACGTTCCTACATGCAGGGCGACAAGGCCGGCGCTCAGATCTCTTTCCAGTGGAGGGCGGTCACTTCCCATATGGAGAGCACTGCGTTGCTCATCTTGTCGGGGAATTTTATTGGTTTCCTGCCGACGCACTTCGCGAGACAGTGGGAGCGAACGGGTCAAATGCGGAGTCTTCTGGCTGAAGAGCTTTCGTATGATGATTACTTCCACGTAGCCTATCGACGCCAGGAGAGGAACAGCGCCGCCAGAAGTTTTATAGATTGCATTCTCAGCTCAAAGTCCGTGGAGTAGTGATGATGCACGCATGAACCGGCCTCGCTTTCGGTGTGCCTGGCGTGTTTCTCGATAGGTGTTCGCAGACCCGCCCGGCGCTCGATGGCACTCGTCTCGGCGCCCTCCGCCAGTTTGGCGGTCGGGGCGCCATCCACGCATCATTCACGCAGCCGGCCACACCTTCGGCGCCTCGCCACCGAGATGACTCGCAAACCCATCCGCAACGATGTCGCGGGTGCCCCTGTTTCATCCCGCTTGGGTGGCCGTGGTCGGCACCAGAGCGAGGTCGCGCAGCTTCGGCGGCCAGGTGCTCGACAACCTGGTGCGCATGGGCATTCCAGGCACGCTCTACGCGACCCACCCGCGGCAGCAGGAGTTCCGCGGCCAGCCTTGCTATGGCTCGTTGCGTGAACTTCCCGAGCGGCGCGATCGGTGTCGCCGGATACTGCAACGCCCCACCACCCCTTCGGCGCACCGCGGTGGGGGAATGAACCCCCACAAAGCGTAGGGGTATTGTCTGTCGGACGGCGTTGGCGCACGATCAACCTTGTCGCAGGGATTCGAACGTAGAATCCCGGTAGGTCGGTAACGTCAATGGAGGGCGCCGCAGGTGAACAAACAGGCCTTGAGGGTTTACTGGCATGACGACTGCATGCTGCATGACGGCGGCGACAGCGTGCTCGAGACCGAGCCGTCACCTTATCTCGCCATACCGGAACCGCATGTGGAAACGGCCATGCGGGTCCTCAACATCAAGAGCATGCTGGAAACAGGCCCGCTGAAGGATCGCATCGTCCTGCGCGCCGGGCGTCATGCAACGGATGACGAAATCCTGACGTTTCACACGCCGGCGTATCTGGAAGAAATCAAGGCGGCCGACGCCGACCCTAACCCGGTGCGCATCGATGGTGGTGGCACCGTTGTCGCCGACGGCAGCCTTGCCGCCGCGATGGCGGCGGCGGGAACCACGCTGGACGCCATGCACGCCGTCATGAACGAGCCCGGTGGGCCGGTCTACTCGCTGGTCCGCCCGCCCGGCCATCATGCGCAGCCAACCATGGGCGACGGTAACTGCATCTTCAACAACGTCGCTCTTGCCGTCCTGTCGGCCCGTGCCCAAGGGGCGGAGAAGGTCGCCGTGATCGACTGGGACGTGCACCACGGCAACGGCACGCAGACGGGCTTCTACGAGCGATCGGATGTGCTCACCATCTCGATCCACATGAATCACGGATCCTGGGGTCCGAACCACCCGGAACTCGGCACCGCCGACGAGATCGGCGCCGGCGCCGGGCTTGGTTTCAGCCGCAATGTGCCGCTGCCCTATGGGGTTGGCAACGACTGCTATGAAGCGGTCTTGCGCGATATGGTGACGCCCCTGATCGACGATTTTGCGCCCGACGTGATTGTCATCGCCGCCGGCGAGGACGCCAACGCTTTCGATCCCAACGGCCGCATGGTGCTCACCATGGAGGGGTTCCGGCGTCTGGGCCTGATCGCGCGTGATCTCGCGGCGCGGCACTGCGGCGGCCGCCTGTTGCTGGTGCAGGAAGGCGGTTATTCGCCGACCTACACGGCGTTCTCGGCGCAGGGCATGGCAGAAGGCGTGCTCGGCCTGACGCAAGGACTGCTCATCGACCCCATCGGATACTATCCGGACCGGTCGGAACACGGGTTGGCGGCGCTGCCGGAAATTCGCACCGCATGGGAGCGTGCCATCGCCGCCGCATAACCACCGGGCAGCGAGCCCGTGACGCCATCGCCGGCGCCCGAGTCCGTCATCCCCCGGGTGGTGTTGGCGAGAGGCGCCGCCTGGCGCCGCGATGACGCCGGGCGCCGGCACGACGAGCCGGTGCCGGACGGCGACCACGTCAGCTCGGCCTCTATTCCATGATCGAGTCGATCGCCGTCGGCGCCGACGAGGCGTGGCTGCTGTCGAGCGCCCGCTACGAGCTGACGGTGATCGAGTAGACCCCTACCCGAACCGGCTCTCGCGCCAGCGGGTGGCGGCCTCGATGCCGTCGCAATCGGTGATCTCCTTGAACTTGCGGCAGGTCTCGGTCGGCGTCGCGTCGAGCATGGCCTCGCGGAAGCCGGCGATCTCGGCGCCGTGGTAGATCACCCGCGGCCAGACGACTGGCGCCCGGTGGGGAGTCAGCTAATCGATGGGTGTCGGGCGACGCATAAGCCCGCTAGCCTGAGACGCGGGGCGACCTCGCAAGGATGCGATCATGTTGCCGTTGCCGGCTGGCAAGGAAGCCAGTTCGGGCGTTGGTGCGTCTATCCACGAACGCCAGCGCCCAGGAGGATGTCCCGGATTCTGTTGTGCGCTGTCGTATACGGGGGTGTACGCTCACCGAGTCACCCCCACGCTCACCGTTCGAGGAGTATCCATGCCTGTCATCAACCGTATTGCCGATATGCGCGAAGAAATGATCGCCTGGCGCCGTGATATCCATGCGCATCCCGAGTTGGGCTTCGAAGAGCAACGGACTTCGGATATCGTGGCGCGGAAGCTGGCGGACTTCGGATGTGAAGTGCATCGCGGTGTCGGCGCCACGGGGATCGTCGGCATCTTGCGCGCCGGTAGCGGCTCGCGAACGATTGGTCTTCGCGCCGACATGGATGCGCTGCCGATTCATGAAAGCAACAGTTTTGATCATCGCTCGACCCGCGACGGCAAAATGCATGCCTGCGGTCATGACGGCCACACCACCATGTTGCTCGGCGCGGCGCGGCATCTCGCCGAAACCCGCAATTTCGACGGTCAGGTCAACTTTATCTTTCAGCCCGCGGAAGAAGGCCTGGGCGGCGCCCTGGCCATGCTCGAGGATGGCCTGTTCGAACGCTTCCCCTGCGATGTCATTTTCGGCATGCACAACCGCCCCGGTCTGGCATTGGGGAAATTCGCGGTACGCGCCGGCGCCACGATGGCCGGTGGTGCTTTGTTCGACATCGACATCACCGGCACAGGCGCACACGGCGCGCGCCCGGAGGCGGGCATCGATCCGGTCGTCGTGGCAGCGCATATCACCACGGCGCTGCAGAGCATTGTGTCGCGTAACACCAGACCACTTGATTCAGCGGTGCTTTCGGTCACGCAAGTCCATGCGGGCGACGCCTACAATGTGATCCCGCAAACGGCACGTTTATCAGGTACGGCCAGGGCCTTCTCGCGAGAGGTCATGGTGCTGCTCGAGGAGGGGGTAAAGCGGCTTGCCGCGGGAATCGCCGAAAGTTTTGGTGCCCGGGCCGAAGTTGATTTTCGCTTGACCTTCGCACCGACCATCAACGATCCCGCGGAGACAGAATTCGCCGCCGGTATCTGCGCGGAAATCGTTGGCGCAGACAATGTCGAACGTGAGGCACCGCCGACTCTGGCCTCTGAGGATTTCTCTTTCATGCTCGAAAAGGTACCCGGCTGTTACTTCAACATCGGTAACGGGGCGGGTGAGGGTGTCTGTGAGGTGCACAACCCCGGCTACGATTTCAACGATGAAGCCTTGCCTGTCGGCGCCAGTGCTTTCGTGCGCCTGACGGAATCCCGGTTGGCGCGTTAGTCCCTTAGCCGTGAGGTCGTGCAAAACGACAAAGGCGAGGCTGTTGGGGAAACGGTGGATAGC
>CAZSDY010000283.1:0-4324 GCA_964605765.1 uncultured Ectothiorhodospiraceae bacterium
GAGGCAGACCGGCGAAGTCGCCGGCGCCTCCGGCGGCGGCAAACGCGCGAGCTCAGCCACGCGTGCCGAGAAGACCAAGACGACGCGACGCGCTGGTCGGCGGGGCAGTTTTCTCGCCCGCGGCTTGCCGGCCGGGAGCGCGGCCGGCCATACTGCTGATTGTTCAGCCGGCTCCTTGGACCAGAGCGACGACAGGGAGCTTCGAAGACGCAAGCCGGACCCTCGGTCGTCTGTAAGCGCATCGGCCACACGGCGCCGCTACAGGGGGTAGCATGGGAAGTTCGCTAACCAAGGTCGTCCGCACTGACCGAGAGCTGCACTGCCCTGTCGTCGACGCGGGGCTGCGCGGGCGCGGGAGTCGGCTGGTCCTCCTGCCCGACGACGTGAGCGAACGCGATCTCGCGCGCGAAGTCCGGGACGCGGATCTGCTCTTGACCTGCTACACGCCGGTAACATCCCGGGTGATCGAGCAGGCCGACAAGCTCTTGGGCATTGTCAAGTATGGAGTGGGAATCGACGCCATAGACATCAACGCGGCGCGAGCGCATCGGATCCCGGTGGTCAATATCCCCGAGTACGCCGAGGAGACGGTGGCGGAAGGCGCGTTCGCGCTCATACTCGCGTTGGCGAAGAGACTGATCCCGATGGACCGGGAGATGCATGCCGGCGGCTGGTTCTGGCCTCGCCCCGAATGGCTCGGTAGCGATATCGCGGAAAAGACCGTCGGACTGGTGGGGGTCGGGCGCATCGGGTGCAGTCTCGCGCGTATCGCCGGCGCTGGATTTCGGGCGCGGGTCATCGGCTACGACCCTGAAGTCCCTGCGGCACGAATGCGCGCGGCCGGCGTCGAGAAATTCGACGATCTTCGTGACATGTTGAGCCGCTGCGACTTCGTGTCGGTGCACTGTGTCCTCAATGCGCGCACGCGGCGTCTCATCGGTGAGAAGGAAATCGCGGCGATGAAACGCAGCGCCTATCTGATCAACGTCTCGCGGGGCGCCATCGTGGACGAGGAGGCCATGCTCCGTGCGTTGAATGCGGGCTCGATAGCGGGTGCGGGGCTCGATGTATACACTCGAGAGCCGCTGACACTCATCGGCCATCCCCTCTCGGAACTCTTCGACATGCCCAACGTGATCCTGCTCCCACATCTCACGTTCTACACACACGAAGCCATGGCGCGATTGGAGGGTGAGACGCTCGAACGGTGCGCCGAGATCCTGGAAGGGCGGCCCGTCCTGGTGAAGTCCGGCGACCCACGTTTGCGCGCTCAGACCCGTGGCGTCGCATTCGGTGCTTGAGCATCCGGCACCGGACGTGGGGCGCGACGCCCCCGGACATGAATCCCGCGGGCTAGATCAACAGGGTCTGAAAACCCGGAAACGTGGCGAGCAGCCAGGTGCCGAAAGACTCGATCAAGCCCATGGCCATCAGGATGCCGACGACCACCAGCACGCCCCCCGCGGCGATGCGGAGCGTTTGCCCGGCCGAACGAAGCACGCGGACGCGGCGCATGAAGGTCCCGGTGAATGCGGCGGTCAGCAGGAAAGGAACGGCGAGCCCCGAGGAGTAGACGGCGAGCAGCACGACACCTTCGCGCACGGTTCCGTCGATGGCGCCCAGCGTGAGGATGCTGCCCAGGATGGGGCCGATGCACGGCGTCCAACCGAACGCGAACGCGGCGCCGAGCAGGAACGCGCCCCACGCGCTTGCGCGCGGCGCGTCGCCATGCACGCGCCAGTCCCTGGCGAGCATCGGAATGCGCAGCAGGCCCATCAGGTTGAGGCCGAAAGCGGCAATGATGATGCCCGCGACGAGGTCGGCTTGCCCGCGATAGGATAGGAGCAGGCGGCCGAGGCCGCTGGCGCTCGCGCCCAGCGCGATGAATACCGCGGAGAAGCCGGCCACGAATCCTGCGCTGCGGCCAAGCGCGGCGAGTCGCGCCGGGTGCAGCCCGGGCTCGACGAGTTCGTCCATCGAGTGCCCCGCCACGTAGGAGAGATAGCCCGGCACGATGGGTAGCACGCAAGGCGACAGGAACGACACGACGCCGGCCGCGAACGCCCAGATGACGGTTACACCCCCAATTTCGAGCATTTTCCCGGCACCATGAATGCACCTGAGAAACGAGCACGTACCATACGGCAAATCGACGAGGCCCAACATTGATCTGCGTCAAGCAGTGCGGTTCGGGTCGCGTGTATTCTGAATCGTGAACGGGTTGCAACGGGCGCCGGTCCAGTCTCAACTATCGGTAATGTCGCGGTAATGCAGCGGTGATATCTTCATCAATACACTGGTGCGGTGTGGCACCAGGAGCTATCGAAATGAATGCCGTTGTCCAACCGCGCCGGCGATTCTTGACCGCGACGACTGCGGTCGTCGGCGCTGCCGGCTTGATGCGGGCAGTGTGGCCGTTCATTGCATCGTGGCGTCCGAGTGCACGTGCGCTTGCCGGGGGATCTCCGGTCACGGCCGACTGTTCGAAGCTGGAACCCGGCCAGCAGATCACCGTCAAGTGGCGCGGCAAGCCGGTGTGGTTGTTGCGCCGCACGCCGAGATGCTGTCCGCGCTGGCAGATCTCGATGACGAGCTTCGCGACCCCGGCTCAGCGGTGGTGACGCAGCAGCCGGACTATGCCCGCAATCCGTATCGGTCCATACGCCCGGAGTACATGGTCATGATCGGGATTTGCACGCACCTCGGCTGCGTTCCGACCTTTCGTCCGGAGGTCTCACCTCCCGACCTCGGCGCACAATGGCGCGGCGGGTACTTCTGCCCCTGTCATGGCTCGCGCTTCGACCTCGCGGGCCGGGTCTACAAGGGGGTGCCCGCACCGACGAATCTGGTGGTCCCGCCGTACCGGTTCGTGAGCGACACGCGCGTCGAGATCGGCTCGCGTGCGGGCGCTTGAGCGGGTGGTGAGTCAGCTGCGGCACGCCGCGACCGAGGGTTGCGATGGCCACCGATTCGACAGGGGGATGACGAAGATGGCTGACATCGACCCGCGTAGCACCGCGATCCTCTCGCTGCTGGAGTTTCCTCGGCGTCTGGTGCGCGGTAGCGTGGAGTGGGAGACGTGTCCACACGCCGGGCATTTCGCGGCTCGGGACCCGCGTTGCCAGCACTGCGCGTTCGAGGCGGAGTGCGAGTGGCTCTACCACAATGACGAGTGCTCGGCGTTGCGCCAGAAGTCCCGCGCCGAGCTCCTGGATACACTCGCATTCGCGCAGAGCTATGTCGATGCCTGCGTTACGCGTGCCGGCCACCACCCGCAGAGCTGCCACTGCCAGGCCTGCCACTGGCTGCGTCGCGTGGAGCGATCCAATTCATGGTGAGCGCGGCAATGAGGCGATTTCGAATCGGCGACGGGTTATGGGCTGCAGGTGGGGTCGTGTTGTCCAGCGTGTCGGTGGGTGTGTGGGCGGACCCGGTGGGCGCCGACCACGCCCACCCCATGATGTGGGACGGGAGCTGGACCGGGATGCTCATGGGGCCGCTGACGGGTCTTGTCTTCATCGCCGCGCTGGTGCTCGTGGTGGTGGCGCTGGTGCGCTGGCTTGGCGCCGGCCCGCGCCAGGCGGACGCCCTTTCTGACCGTAGACCGGTCGATATCCTCAGCGAGCGCTTCGCCAGGGGAGAGATCGACCAGCAGGAGTACGAGGAGCGCCGCCGCGTGCTCGGCGACTGAGCGTTGCTACGATGCCGGCCCTAGAGACGTCACCGCGACACCGATTTCCGTGGTACGTGAGGCTCTTTTTCTGGAACCAGAAGCGCCGCTATGGCGCCGTGCTGGAGCCGGCGAGGCTGTGGGGACGCACGCCGAAGGTCTTTGCCGCGCTGGCGCTGCTCTACGGCGCGCTCGACAGGCGCTCCTCGCCGATCGAGCCGGCACTGCGCTCGCTGGTGACGGTGCGCGTGTCCCAGATCAACTGGTGCGCGTTCTGTGTCGACATCAATTCGGCGACGGTGCTGCGCCGCGGTGTAAACGAGGAAAAGCTCGCCGCGTTGCACGAGTTCGAGGCTAGCGAATGCTTCACGGAGCGCGAGAAGGCTGCCCTCGCGTACGCCGAAGCGATGACCTTTTCCGACAAGCGTACGGCGCCCGAGCACTTTGCGCGCCTGCGCGCGCACTTCGATGACGATGCCATCATCGAGCTGAGCGCACTCATCGCGTTCCAGAACCTCTCGAGCAAGTTCAACGCCGCCCTAGGCGTGGAGCCCCAGGGCTTCTGCGCCGTGGCGCCCCAGCCGCGGGTCGCGGCCGCGGCGAAAGTCGACCCGCTAGCGTAGCCCGGGACCCAGGGCCGGGAAAGCCGGGGTC
>CAZSDY010000284.1:0-4311 GCA_964605765.1 uncultured Ectothiorhodospiraceae bacterium
GCCGTCGCGCCGGCCGTGCGGTCGATGGCGATGGGATTGAGCGCCGCGAGCCCCCAGCCGAAGAAGGGGATCTTCAGCAACTCACGCTTCAGCACCCAGGACTGGGGGTGGAAGAATCTGTTGAGAGAGATGGTCTCCCAGGCCGACTGGTGCTTGCTCAAGACGATGGTCGGTGTATCCGGAATGTTCTGCTTGCCGTGAACCTGAAAGTGCAGCCTGCAGGTCGTTGCCAGCCACCACAGGTTGCAATGTGCCCAGTAGGTCACGACGCGACTGCGCACCCGATAAGGAAAAGGATAGAGAATGATCAGGGTGGGCCCGGCCAGCATCGTCAACACGATCAGCCCGATATTGTACAGGGCGGAGCGCAACAGCAGGTTCACTAGCCCGGGCTCGGCACCGGCGTGGCGATTGCTGGCGCGCATAACGGCGGCTCAGCGGCGCTCCGCGATCAACGTGTCTGCCACCGCGGCCAGATCAGGGAACACTTCCAATGTGCCGGGATCGGCGATGCTGCGCAGCGTCTGCCGGCCCTGTCCCGTTCGAACCAGCATCGCTCTTGCGCCGACCGCTCGTGCCGCCTGCATATCGCTCGGTTTGTCACCGATGAGCGGTATGCCGTCGAGCTCGATGCGCAGCCGTGCGGCGATGTCGTGCAGCATGCCTGGGCGCGGCTTTCTGCACGCGCAAGCATCGCCGGGGCGGTGTGGACAGAAGAAAACGGCCTCCACACGGCCGCCGAGCTCCGCCAGGCGGCGCTGCATCTCATGGTGGATGAGACTGAGCATTTCGATATCGAACAGCTTGCGCCCGAGTCCTGACTGGTTGGTCACGACGATGAGTCGATAGCCAGCATGATTGAGCCTGGCGATGGCCTCCAGGCTGCCAGGTATGGGGATCCATTCCTCGGGAGACTTGATGTAGTCGGTGGAGTCATGGTTGATGACACCGTCCCGATCCAGAATTACCAGAGGCACGTGACGCTCGATCGGATATCCATGGAGCGGACAGTCTATACCGAAGCGGGGTACGGGTTCCCCCTCAGGGGCCACTCAGCCTGGAGATGTCGGCGGTGGCGAGAAACAGCACGCTCAGGTTGTTGAGCAGGGCAAGGCGGTTTCTCCTGACCGCGTCGTCATCGTCCATGACCTTGACGGTATCGAAGAAAGCGTCCACCGCATCGCGCAGGCCGGCGAGATGCGCCATCGCCTGACCGTACTCGCCCGCCTTGAGCATCTCGCGCACGCGTGGGCCGACGCCGACCAGCTTGGCGGCCAGGTTCCATTCGGCATCTTCGGCCAGCAAGGTGTCGTCGACGGACTCCGGCAGCAGGTCCTCGTTCTGCTTGAGGATGTTCTGGATCCGCTTGTTGGCGGAGGCCAGGCTTGCTGCCTCGGGAATCCGGCGAAACGCGTCGACAGCCTGCACGCGCCTGGCGAAATCATAAGGCCGCGTTGGGCGCCGCGCCATGACGGCCCCGAACACATCGACCGGCACGTGCTGCTCGAGGAAATAGGCGCGCAGGCGATCCATCATGAAGTCGAACACCCGCGCGCGCACCTCTCCGGTCGTGAGTGACGTGCCGTACGTCTTCGCTGCCGCCTCTATGAGCGAGGGAAGAGCCAGATCGAGCTCGGCCTCGATCAGAATTCGCAGCACACCGAGCGCGGCGCGGCGCAGCGCAAAGGGGTCCTTGTCGCCGCTCGGCTGTTGCCCGATGGCGAAGATCCCGATCAAGGTGTCCAGCTTGTCGGCCATCGACACCGCCCTCCCGATGGGTGTCGCCGGGATCGTGTCCCCGGCGAATCTCGGCATGTACTGCTCGCCCAGCGCCAGCGCCAGCGCCTCGGACTCACCGTCCAGGCGCGCGTACTCGCACCCCATATCACCTTGAAGCTCGGGAAACTCGCCCACCATTTCGGTCACCAGATCGCATTTGCTGAGCAGCCCGGCGCGCCGCGCGGTTTCCACGTCTGCATCGCTGGACCCGAGTGCTTGCGCTATGTGCGCGGACAGCGCCGAGACGCGCTGCGACTTGTCCAGCATGGAACCGAGCTTGGCCTGGAACTTGAGCTGCGCGACGCCCTCGAGGCGACTTTCCAGGCTGTGCTTAAGATCGGTGGTGTAGAAGAACGCCGCATCCTTGAGGCGCGGGCGAATCACGCGCTCGTTGCCGTGGCGCACGGCGTCGGGATTACGGCTCTCGATGTTGCTGATGGTGATGAACCTGGGCAGCAGCCGGCCTTGCGTGTCGGTGACGTGAAAATACCTTTGCGCGCCCTTCATGGTGGCGATGAGCACCGCGCTCGGCAGCGACAGGAATTCCTCGTCGAAGCTCCCCAGCACCGCGACCGGCCATTCGACGAGTGCGGTGACCTCCTCGAGCAGGCCGGGGTCAATGTCGGCGACGCCACCGGCTTCGAGTGCCGCGGCCTCGACCTGCTTGCGGATCATCTCGCGGCGCGTGTCAAAGTCGGCCACCACGTGTGCACTGGCATAGAGCAGCGGCGCATACGCCGCCGGGGAATCGATCGGCAGAGGCGTTGGCTGGTGAAAGCGGTGCCCCTGAGTGTGGCGGCCGGTGCTGACGCCGAGCAGATCGGCGTCGACAATCTCCTCGCCGAGCATCAGCACCAGCCAGTGCACGGGGCGCACGAATTCCTCCTCCAGATCCGCCCAGCGCATGCGTCTTTTCACGGGAAGCGTGGAAAGGGCACGCTCGACGATGTCGGGCAGCAGCGAGGTCGCCGTCTGGCCCACCTCTGTGGTGCGGAACACGAGCCAGCTCCCCTTGTCGGTCTCCAGCTTGTCCAGATGCTCCAGCGCTACGCCGCAAGATCGAGCGAAGCCGAGGGCAGCCTTGGTGGGTTGGTCCTCGGTATCGAAAGCCGCCGCGAGCGCCGGGCCGCGGCGCTCTACCTGCCGCTCGTCCTGGGTGGTCTGCAGCGCCGTGATGAGTACGGCGAGGCGCCGCGGCGTTGCGAAAAGCGACATATCGCCGTGCGTGAGGCCGGCGCTCGCGAGCCCCGCGACGATGCCCGCCCCCAAGGCTTCCGAGAGCGGCTGCACCGACTGCGGGGGAAGCTCCTCGGTGCCGACCTCGACGAGCAGATCTTCCTTGTCAGGCATCGAGCGGTTCCGGATCGTGCTTGAGCAGCGGGAATCCCTGCGCCTGGCGCTCCGTGAAATACTGCTCGGCAACCGCACGCGCCAGGCTCCTGATGCGCAGTATGTAGCGCTGGCGCTCGGTGACCGAAATGGCGTGCCGGGCATCGAGCAGGTTGAAGGTGTGCGAGGCCTTGAGCACCATCTCGTAGGCGGGAATCGTGAGCGCGGCCTCGGCCAGGCGTGTGCTTTCGCGCTCGCAGTTGTCGAACCACTCGAACAGCGAGGCGGTGTCGGCGTAGTCGAAGTTGTAGGCCGACATCTGCACTTCGTTCTGCTTGAACACGTCGCCGTAGGTGATGCGGCCGAGTGGTCCGTCCGTCCATATCAGGTCGAATACGTTGTCGACGCCTTGCAGGTACATGGCAATTCGCTCCAGCCCGTACACGATCTCGGCCGTGACCGGCCTGCAGTCGAGGCCTCCTACCTGCTGAAAGTAGGTGAACTGGGTTACCTCCATGCCATTGAGCCAGACCTCCCAGCCGAGTCCCCAGGCGCCGAGCGTCGGGGATTCCCAGTTGTCCTCCACGAATCGGATGTCGTGCTCCAGCGGGTCGATGCCGAGCATGACAAGCGAGTCGAGGTACATGTCCTGGACGTTGAGCGGTGACGGCTTGATCACGACCTGATACTGATAATAATGCTGCAGGCGATTGGGGTTTTCGCCGTAGCGCCCGTCGGTGGGCCGGCGTGACGGTTGCACATGCGCGGCGCTCCAGGGCTCCGGCCCGATGGAGCGCAGAAAGGTGCCCGGATGAAAAGTGCCGGCGCCGACCTCCATGTCGAGGGGCTGCAGCAGCACGCAACCCTGACCCGCCCAGTACGTGTCGAGCGTGAGGATGAGACCCTGAAATGTCGATACTTCCCGATCGAGATCAGGATCCGGTCCGATCAAAACGCTTTCCCTCGAGAACACTGTCGCCGACAAGCAGGCGCGCGCAAGTATAGCTTGCGAGCAGCTCGATTTGCATGTGCCCCGGCAGCCTGTTGGACGCGGCGTGGAACTCTTCGATGCCGCCAGGGGATCGAGCACGCGGTTTCGTTGGGTGAAGGCGCCGACGAGTGCCGAGCTTACCCGACTGTCGCACACCATCGCTCAGCGCGCCGGGCGTTTGGCCGGAAAAAGGGGACATGCTACTTTTTCGC
>CAZSDY010000285.1:0-4302 GCA_964605765.1 uncultured Ectothiorhodospiraceae bacterium
TTCCGCGGAAACGCGATCTGTGGATAACTCCGCGCGGTCTGCCGGAGATCGGTGGCGGATGATAGGCCGCATGTCCGTCACCCGGGCGGGCCGCGTGGCGGCTATAGGCGGCGCCAAGCGATGTGCTCGCGCTTGATCTCCTACGGCAGCACGCGAAACCCCTCCACGAGGAAGTCCGCATCGAGCGCCAGCGCGGTGGGTAGGCCGAGTCGCCGCATGAGCGCAAAGGAGGTGCAATCGGTGAAGCTGTAGCTCTGGTCGGGACGAGCGCGGAACAGATCCCAGGCCGCCCGTTCGTCGGTGGCGGTGATGCGCACGAGGTCGACCGCATCCGGGTTCAGCAACGTCGCGCCGACGCGTTCGGCGACGTCATGGCCGAGACGATACAGGCACAGCGACAGGGTTTCATCGAGGATAAAGTTGGAGGTGACGGCGCGCCCCGGGAAAGCATGCAGCGCGTCGCGAACCCGCCCATGGTCCGGCGCCTTGCGATTGGCGTACGCAAACCACGCGCTGGTGTCCACGAACAGGCGTTCCATCAACGCTTGCCCGGGTCCCCGTAGAGGTGGCGGTCGTGGTCGTCGCCGTAGGCGCCGGGGTCCTCGCCGATGCCCTCCATGTCGGAGAGCCGGTGGCGCCGGTGTTGCGCGGGAGAAGCGAGCACCGAATCGAGGATTTCGCGTACCAGGTCCGACAGGCTGCGCCCCTCGCGCTCCGCGCGCGCACGCAGGGACTCGTACTGCCAGTCCTCTATCAATAGCTGGGTGCGATGCATGAGTACACATTACATCATACATTGCACGACAGCAATCCATGCATGCGCGGCCACTGCCAGCGGGAATCTCGTGGCGGTTCCGCGCGACCTCAGGCCGCCAGGGGGTCGAGATCCGCGAGGAGACGTTGCGCGGCGACGGCGCGCACGTCCCGGGCGAGCGGGAAGGTCTCCGAGCCCGCGTGGATCACATCCAGCCGAGTGAGCTGCAAGGATTCGAGTGCCGAGCGCATCGACGGCGTGATACGCGGTGCCGTGGTACGCTTGATCTCGAAGCCGTATCGACGACGTCCCTGCACCACGAGCAGATCAAGCTCGGCGCCTGTATGCGTAGCCCAGAAGTAACACTGCTCAGGGCGAGCTCCGAGCTGATGGATGACGGCTTCGACCAGGAACCCCTCCCAGGACGCCCCGATCTTGGGGTGGCGTTCCAGCTCATGCATCGACCGGATTTCCAGCAAGGTGTGCAAGAGCCCGCTGTCTCGTATGTAGATTTTCGGCGACTTCACCTGGCGCTTCTTGATGTTTGCGCTCCACGGTGCGAGCGTACGAACCATGAACGTGGCGCGCAGCGCATCGAGATAGCGACGGGTCACGTGATGTGACACACCAAAGGAGCGAGCGAATTCCGAAGCGTTCCAGATCTGTGCGTGGTAGTGCGCCAGCATCGCCCAGAATCTCTCCAGGGTGGCGGCCGCAATAGTGATGCCGAGCTGAGGCACGTCGCGTTCCAGAAAAGTGCGGAGGAAATCTCTGCGCCAGGACAGACTGTCAGCGTTGGAGCGCGCGGTGTAGGCACGGGGAAAACCACCGCGAAGCCACAGACGCTGGAAGTTCTCCATGCCGATCTCGTCGAGCGAGAATCCAGCGAGCTCGTGATAGGCGATGCGCCCGGCAAGAGACTCCGAGCTTTGTTGCAGCAGCTCGGGCGAAGCGCTGCCCAGCACCAGAAAGCGTGCCGGCGTACGCGGCCGGTCCACGAGCACCCGAAGAGCCGGAAACAGCTCTGGCCGGCGCTGGATCTCGTCCAGGATGATCGTTCCCGTCAAGCCGCCAAGCGCGAGCTCGGGATCCTCCAGGCGAGCGACGTCCCGGGCGCGTTCGAGGTCGAATATCGTGGCCGAGCGTCGCGAGCGTTCAACCAAATCTCGCGCCAGGGTGGTCTTACCAACCTGGCGAGCACCGAGAACGGCTACCACGGGGTTGCGGGACAGCAATCGCTCGAGGGTTCTCTGTTGCAGCGTGCGCGTAATCACAGTGAAAATACTACCATGAAAGTTAGATGATATCGTTCCATTTTTCAATGAGAACCTATGATATATCGCATTCTCCTTGCGCAGGCGAGAAGCGGGTACTGTCGTGCGTGCGGTCGCGGGTATCGCTGCCCTGGCGTGCTCGCCACACAGGGCCTCTTCCCGTCTTGCGAGGTCATACGATATGAGCGAGAGGGACAGGGAATGAATTACGTCCAACCGGCCGCGGGCCGCCGCCGCTCATGCAGGCGAGCAGGCTTCGGCGCCACTGCCCCTCGTGTGCGCTACCCCTGCGCCCGCGGAGTGTCGGCGAACGGATTGCGCACCCGGACCGATCCATACAACCTGTTGGCCTGGAAGTCCTCGGAGATAATCTCTGCCAGTCCGTAGTGTTCCGCGTACGCCCACAGGTGCGCGTCGAACCATGAAAGCTGATACGCGGCCGCGCCTCTGAGCGCCGTGCGGACCACCGCCTCATTCGGGTAGAGGACCTTGAACTGACTCAGGAACTCTTCTGCCTCTCGCCTGGCGACCTGTGCAGACAGCAAAGGCACGCCATCACTCGTCTTCAGGCGTGTCGTTGCCGCAACGAACTCCACGATTGCCTGGTGCGGCAGCCTGGCGGTGTCTTCCTCGATCCCCTTTCTGAGCACCTCGGTCGCTTTGGCCTGCTTGTCCGGGAAACGAGCGTCGAAGCGATACACGAGGATGTTGGTGTCAATCAGCGCTGCCACGATTGTCGTACAGCTCGGCGCGCGACCAACCGCGATTGGCTGCTGCCTGGACTTTTGGCCCGGCTTGGCGTCGCTGCTGCCGGGCGGTCGCTTCGTCGAACAGCCGAAGCCGCTCGCCACGCGTGCGCACGGGCGTTTTCCGATCGGGCGGAATGACCCGGATAATCTCTCCGGCAGCCTCCCATTGGATATCGTCGCCGGGATGGATGTCGTATTGCACCGCCAAAGCCTTGGGCAGCGAGACTTGCAGCTTACGGGTCACCTTGCTCATGAGTATGATTTTAGCAAGGCAACCTTCCTTGTCCAAATCCGCGCTGCGCGAATCGCGTCAAAGGTGGCGAGGTCAATATCCTCCACGATGAGCAACATCCGAAGCGAAAGACCCCGAACCATTGCTCCGGCCGGCGGGCGCAACGCGACCGGTGGGCGCAGGACTTCGCATTCGGGGAATTATCCCCGCCCTGCGCCGGTCTTAAGGAGATGGACCCCGACACGAGGACTGCTGGGCACCCTTGCCTGGCGCTGCCCTGGACCTGGCCATGAAAGACGGCGAGCCGTGTTTCGCTGCCGACAACCTGCTGTTCCTCGAGGGGGCGCTGGCGCGCTATCGCGAAGACCCGGCCGCGGTCGACCCGGGCATGCGGCGCTACTTCGAGAGTCTCGAAGGGCCATGCGCCCCGCGCAATCCCTGCACGCAGCCCCGACAGCCACCGGGGCATGCGCAAGCGAGCCGGCAGTTGCAACCACCCCGGACATCGCGACCGCCGGGCCAAATGCCGGTGGCGCAGCGACTTGGCGCCATGCAAGCGCCCGCGCCGCCGGTGCACACGGCGGAGATCAGCGGCGAGACGGATACCGCGGACATGCTCGCGCGCTGCCCGCTTTTCGCGG
Organism: uncultured Ectothiorhodospiraceae bacterium; assembly: GCA_964605765.1. Lineage (GTDB taxonomy): Bacteria > Pseudomonadota > Gammaproteobacteria > HK1 > HK1 > CAZSDY01. Next base: position 3,651 of record CAZSDY010000285.1, read on the forward strand.
CACTCCCGCACGAAGCCCTTCGCCAGGTCGCCACCGTAGCGAGCGCTGCCGTGGTCGATGCGGGCGAGGCCGTGTGCCGCGAAGGCGAGACGGGCGATGCGCTCTTCATCATCGTCGAAGGCACGGTGGTGGTGAGCAGCGCGGGGCGCGTGCTCGCCGAGCGCGGTGCGGGCGACGTGGTGGGCGAGCTTGCCGTGCTCGACAGCCAGCCGCGATCGGCCGATGTCATCGCGAGGACGCGTGTCGGGTTGCTCGTCATTCACGCCACGGATTTTCAGGATCTGCTCGAGCGCCACCCGCCGATCGCCGGGCCCCTGCTGCGGGTGCTCGCCTCGCGCGTTCGCGGGCACAACGAGCGCCAGGAGCGCGTCGATCGGCTGGTGCGTGCCTACCGCGAACGCGGCCATACCATTGCCGATCTGGATCCACTGGGGCTGATATCGCGCACCGACCCGACGCTCGCGCTCGACTACCACGGCTTGAGCGAGCGCGATCTGGACTCGGTCTTTTCCGTGCGCTTCGGCGAGAGCCGTGCCATCCGCACGCTCGCGCAAATACTGGCAAGCCTGCGTAAGACCTACTGCACCGAGATCGGCGTGCAGTACACGCACATCAACGACATCGAGATCCAGGAATGGCTGCGGGTGCGCAT
>CAZSDY010000286.1:0-4297 GCA_964605765.1 uncultured Ectothiorhodospiraceae bacterium
ACTCTGATGACGGGGATATCCCCGGTAGCGTCGAGCGCCATATTGAGGCGGATCGATCTTCTTTGCGTGCTTGGCGTCTTGGCGAGAGTCATCATCATCGTGCGCTATCCACCGCTTTCCCAATAGCCTCGATTCTTTGTCGTTTTGCACGACCTCACGGGTAAGGGACGCATTGACTTTCGCCGGATTGTCGGCGCGACCCACCCGTATGGAAGCATTGCGAAAGTCACACGGTCAACTCCGGCACCTGGAGGCTACATGAGCACGATGTCGTACTGCTCTTGCGTGTAGAGCGTCTCGACCTGCAGCGTGATGGGCTTGCCGATGAATGCCTCCAGCTCCGCGAACGCGGTCGACTCGTCATCGAGCAGCAGGTCCACGACTTCCCGGGACGCGAGCACCAGGAGCTTTTCGGTGTCGAACTGTCTTGCCTCGCGAAGTATTTCCCTGAATATCTCGTAGCAGACGGTCTCGGCGGTTTTCACCGAACCGGTACCGTCACAGGTCGGACAGGTCATGCACAGCACCTGCTCCACACTCTCGCGCGTGCGCTTGCGCGTCATCTGCACCAGCCCCAGGGGCGAGACATCGCTGATGTGGGTCTTGGTGTGGTCGCGGTCCAGTGATTTCTCCAGCGATCTGAGCACCTGGCGCTTGTGTGCGTCGTTCGTCATGTCGATGAAGTCGATGATGATGATGCCGCCCAGGTTTCGCAGTCGAAGCTGGCGGGCAATTGCCTGGGTCGCTTCCAGGTTGGTCTTGAAAATGGTTTCCTCGAGGTTGCGATGGCCGACGTAGGCGCCCGTATTCACGTCGATGGTGGTCATCGCCTCGGTCTGGTCGATGATCAGGTGTCCGCCGGACTTGAGCTGTACCTTGCGCTCCAGCGCCTTGTGGATCTCGTCCTCCACGCCGTACAGATCGAATATGGGGCGTTCTCCGGGATAGTGCTCGACACGCGTGACGAGATCCGGGATGAACTGTTGCGTGAAGCTGAGCACGCGCCGGTGCGTTTCCCACGAGTCGATGCGCACCTTCTCCACCTCCATCCCGATCATCTCGCGCAGCGTGCGAATCACGAGCGGCAGATCCTCGTGCACGATGCCCGGCGTGTTCACGGTGCGTGCACGCTGTTGCAGCGAGTCCCACAGCGCCTTGAGAAAGTCCATGTCTCCACGAATCACATCCGTGCCGGCACCCTCGGCGGCGGTTCTCACGATAAAGCCATCCGTGCTGGAATGCGCTTCGAGGGCCGTCACGTTGTCGCCGAGCGCCACGGCGCGCGAATCACCGCAGGCCATCTCGCGCATCAAGATCTCGACCATCTCGCGCAGGCGCACGCGCTCTTTCTCGTCCTCGATGCGCTGCGAGACCCCGACCATGGAAGACTCGGGCATGTAGACGAGATAACGCGAGGGAATGGACAGGTGCGTGGTGAGTCTCGCACCCTTGCTGCCGATCGGATCCTTGATGACCTGAACCAGGACCTCCTGCCCGTCCCTGACCAGCGCATGGATGCCGGGGATCTGCCTGGGCTCGCGCACGGCGTTGCGTTGCGGGTTCTGCATCCTGTTTCCGGCGCCCAGGCCGCTGCTGTGCTCATGCGTGTCCACGTCCGGCGTGGCAATGTCCGAGGCATGCAGAAAGGCGGTGCGCTCGAGTCCGACATCGACGAACGCCGCCTGCATGCCGGGCAGGACCCGCGAGATACGCCCCTTGTATATGTTGCTGACCAGCCCGCGCTTGCCGGCTCTTTCGATGAAAATCTCTTGCAGGATACCGTTCTCGATGAGCGCGACGCGTGTTTCCCGCGGTGTCACGTTGACGAGCAACTCTTCACTCATGGTCGAACCAGCCTCTGCACGAAGTGCGAAACATGATAAATTGTCTAAAGATAGTCGCATATTATGCTGTTTCTCAAGGATGCTTGTGTTTCGCGCCGGATCGGGTCGTTGACACCTTTGTGCACAATGGGGCCTTTCCAAGCGCACCGTGGGTGCTCGACGCCGCGGCGGGTAGGAATCGACCTGCACGAGTGCCCGTACGCGGGCGATCGGGCCCGCGGTTGCCGAAAGAGCCGCTGATGAGCGCCGATCCGCAAGTCCGCGAGGCGCTTTGCGAGACTGCTCTTGGCCCGGAGTGCGCGGATTGGCTGCGTTCGGTCGAGACGCGGTTCGCCGAGCCCGAGAGAGATGTCCTGCGCCGAGCCTGCCGGCTCGCCGAGCACGCTCACGCGCAGCAGACACGGGCTTCCGGGGAGCCCTATATTGCCCACCCCCTGGCCGTCGCCTCGCTGCTGCTCGAGTTCAATCTCGATCAGGAGACACTTGCCGCGGCGATTCTTCACGATGTCGTGGAGGACACGGGCATCGTGCTCTCCGATCTGGAAGCCGAGTTCGGCTCGAGCGTCGCGGCACTGGTCGATGGTGTCACCAAGATGGACATCATCGAGGAAATAGAGAGCGAGGAACGCAGCCGCAGCTACTATCGAAAGCAGGTCGACGCCCTGCGCAAGCTCCTGCTGGCTGTGGTGGCCGATGTGCGCGTCGTGCTCATCAAGCTCGCCGATCGCCTCCACAACATGCGCACCCTGCGTCATCTGAGTGGCCGGCGCCGCGAGCGCATTGCCAGGGAGACCATGGATATCTACGCGCCGCTCGCGAGCCGGCTGGGGATCTGGCAGTTCAAGTGGGAGATGGAGGATCTCGCGTTTCGCTACATCGACCCGGACAGCTACCAGAGCATCGCACGCCAGCTCGCTGATCGCCGTCCGCAGCGCGAGCGCGACATCCACGGGGTCGAGACGCGGCTCAAGAGCGAGCTCGCCGCGGCCGGCATCGAGGCATGGGTCACGGGACGGCCCAAGCACATATACAGTATCTGGCGCAAGATGCGCGCCAAGGGTGTGGCGTTCGGGCAGGTCTACGATGTGCGCGCCGTGCGCGTGCTGGTCGACAGCATCTCGGATTGCTATGCGGCGCTCGGTCTGGTGCATACGCTGTGGCAGCACGTGCCGGGAGAGTTCGACGACTACATCACCAACCCCAAGAGCAACATGTACCAATCCTTGCATACCGCGGTCATTGGACCCGGCGGACAGACGCTCGAGGCGCAGATCCGCACGCACGCCATGCACCGGCACGCGGAGTACGGCGTCGCGGCGCACTGGAAATACAAGGAGAACACCAGCGCGAGCGCATCGATCAACGACAAGGTCGCCTGGCTGCGCCGGGTCCTCGAATGGAAGGACGAGCACGAAGAGGCAGGCGGCTTTCTGGATCGCTTTCAGTCGGAGGTGCTCCACGACCGCGTGTACGTGATCACCCCGCGCGGGCAGGTCATCGACCTCCCCAACGCTGCGACTCCTGTCGATTTCGCCTACGCCATTCACACCGACGTGGGACATCGCTGCCGCGGCGCCAAGGTCAACGGCGTGATGGTGCCGCTCACCAGCCGGCTGGAATCCGGACAGAAAGTCGAGATCCTGACCACACGGCACGGCGCGCCGGGGCGCGACTGGCTCAACCCGCACCTGGGCTACATTGCCACGGCGCGGGCTCGTTCGCGCATCCGCCAGTGGTTTCGCCAGCAGGACCGCGACAAGAATATCGCCGCGGGTCGCGAGCTCTATGATCGGGATCTGAAACGACTCGGCATCGACAAGCCCGATACCGCGAAGCTGCTCGCGCGCTTCAACTACGCCACGCTCAATGATCTTTTCGCGGGCGTGGGCCACGGCGATGTCACGACGACGCAGATTGCCAACACCCTGCAGGGGGACAAATCCGCCAGGCAGCCGGACCTCGCGCGCGGGTTGCGCGGTACGCTCTCTCACGCCGCGCCCGATGGCATCACCATTCAGGGCGTGGGCAATCTGATGACTCAGCTTGCCAGGTGCTGCCGGCCGGTGCCGAACGATCCGATCATCGGCTACATCACGCGAGGGCGCGGTGTAAGCGTTCATCGCCGGGATTGCCGCAATGCGCTGCGGCTGAGCCAGGAGCCATCGCGCATGATCGAAGTGAGCTGGAGCGTGGCGCCGGAGGACACGTTCCCGGTCGACATCATCCTGTTCGCTTACGACCGCCAGGGTCTGCTGCGCGACGTGAGTGCGCTGGTGGCGAACGAGAAGGTCAATGTCATCGCGGTCGAGACCGAGACCGACCCGCGAAGTCGCATGGCCGTCATGCGCCTCACCGCCGAGGTGACGGATCTCGGTCAGCTCAGTCGCCTGCTGGACCGGCTCAACCAGTTGCCCAACGTATACGACGTGCGCCGCCAGACGAACAGTGCAGGG
>CAZSDY010000287.1:0-4273 GCA_964605765.1 uncultured Ectothiorhodospiraceae bacterium
CGGTGCGTGCGCACAACCCGCGCCTGGTCGGCCGCCGTTGCGGGCAAGAAGGCCGGCCAGTGGCTCGAACGAGTCGGGCTCGGGGATCGTGGCAAGTCCCTGACCAACGACCTGTCAAAGGGCATGCAGCAGAAGGTCCAGTTCGCCGCTGCGGTGATTCACGAGCCGGACCTGGTGGTGCTGGATGAGCCCTTTTCCGGGCTCGACCCGGTCAACATGCGTCTGCTCAAGGACTTGATCCTGGAGCAACGCGACCGCGGCTGCACGGTCATCCTGTCGTCGCACCGCATGGAGCAGGTAGAGGCCATGTGCGACGCCATCGGGTTGATCCACCAGGGCAATCTGGTGCTGCTGGGCAATCTCGCCGAGATCCGCTCGCGCTACGGCACCAACACCCTCGCCATCGGGTACGACGGCGACGCCGAGGCTCTGCAGGGGATCCCCGGGGTGTCCCAGGTTACCGATTCGGGCCGCAGCGCCCGGCTGCGCATGGACGGCAGTGCCGACCCCCAGGCGATCGTCCGCGCCTTGCTGGATCGCGTTCAGCTACGCTCGTTCGCCAGCGAGGAGCCGTCGGTGGAGGACATTTTCCTGGAGTCGGTCGGTCATGGCGCCGGCGACGCCCGCTTGCGCATCACCGAAGAGGGTGAGCTCGTCCACGAGCACGGTGAGCGGAGCTCGGAGGTCACGGTATGAGCGGCACTCAGATCCTCAACATCGCTCGTCGCGAGTTCCTCGCACGAGTGCGCAACAAGTGGTTCATCGTCAGCACCCTCATGGTGCCCGCGTTCATGGCCCTGTCGGTGGCCATCCCGCAGATGCTGCAGCGTGCCGATATCGACGAGCTACGCCTCGAGATCGTCGATACCGGTACGGGCGAGAGCGCCCGGGTCGCCGAGCGACTGGCCGCGATCGACGCCTTCAAGGTCACGATTGTCGATCGTTTGTCGATCGATGCCGATGCTCTCGACGCGACGCGCGAAACACTGCGGGGCGAGATCATCGACGACCAGTTCGATGGCTATGTACTGCTGGAGCCGGACGAGGATCTCGGCATCCGGGGGCGCTACTTCGCTCGTGAGACGGGCAATATCCTGATTGTGCAGGCGCTCGAATCGGCCATTCGACGAGTTGCCCTCGAGGACTACCTGGCCGGTTCGGGACTCGAGAGCGACCGCGTCAACGCGCTGGTGAACTGGGATCTGGACACCGTCACCGTGTCGGCGGAGGGTGAAGAAGAAGGCGGCTTCGAGCGCGCCTATTTCAGTACGTTCATCCTGGCCATGATTCTCTACATGACGGTGCTGATGGGTGGCCAGCAGATGGGGCTATCGATCGTCGAGGAAAAGGCGACACGCCTGATCGAGCTGATCCTGGGAGCCGTCACCGCCACCGAGTTCATGGCCGGCAAGATCGCCGGCGTGCTCGCCGCGGGGCTGGTGCAGCTCGGCATCTGGATCGGCCTGGCCTTCGTGATCACGCTGTACGTGCTCCCGGCGATGGCCATGGGTGCGGCCGCCCAGGGCGTCGACCTGCTCGAGTTTCTGGACCCCGGGTTGCTGTTCTATTTCGCGATCCTGTATCTGCTCGGTTACCTGTTCTACTCGACGTTGTACGCTGCCGCGGCGTCCACCTGCACCTCCACCGAAGAGTTCGGTCAGATCGCCTTCCCGCTGGTGATGCCGATGATTCTGAGCCTGATGTTCACCTTCTACGCCATCACCAATCCGGCGAGCACCCTGACGCGGATCATGAGTCTGATTCCACCCATGACGCCGCTCGTGATGCTCGCGCGCATCAATGTTCTACGCCCCCCGCCATGGGAGATCTGGCTCGGCATCGGCCTGCTGATGCTCGGGTCTGCGGCCGTCGTCTGGGTGGCCGGCAAGATCTTCCGCTTCAGCCTGCTGATGCAGGGCAAACGCCCGAGCTTCGGCGCGGTCTGGCGGCTGATGCGGGCTGCCTGATCCCGCGGCATCGGCGCCATTCGCCTGTGGCAATCGCCGCCGCGATGTCATAGGCTGCGCCTTACCTCGCGTTCGGGGGAGCGCGAACCAGCGTTCGAGGCAACAACGGAGTCGGGAATTGGGCGACAAGCCGGCACGCTTGCCATGGATTTTCGTCGACGGTGCCACCCAGGAGACCTTTCGGATCCGTCTCGACGTTCCCAACTGGGAACCGCCCGACGAAGGTAATGACACCGACGATGCCTACGCCTCGTTCCACATCCAGGCAGATGACGGGCACGCGTTCGCGTTCCAGTTGTCAATCTCGGACGACGTCCTGACCGAGAATCAGGTGCGTGACGCGGCCGCGCTGCTGGCGCTGGTGCAGGCCAAGGGCGTGGAGATCATCGAGGGCGCCATCCATAACGGCATTCGTGGCGACCAGCGCCTGGTCTGGGAGGCGGACGGCGTATCGGTGGTCGGCTAGCTAACGCGTCGCCAGATCCGCGAGAGCCCGCATCGAAGGGACCTCCAGGTCCGCGCTGGCCTCCGCCGGCGGCGTCGCTCCGGACCCCTCGCGACCCGACCGCCGGTTCACCCACACCGTGCTCAGCCCCAGCGCCCTCGCCGGTGCGATGTCGTGAAACCGGCTTTGCGCCGCGTGCAGGATCTTGTGGCGTGGCACGCCGCTGCGCTCGAACATGGCCTCGAAGCTCGCCGCGGCCGGCTTGTACGATCCAACCTGCTCGGCCGTCACGACCCAATCGAACTCGACCCCTAGCTGTCTCTGCGTGGCGGCGAACAAATCGTCATCGACGTTCGACACGATTCCGAGCCGGAAACGAATCGACAGCTGCCGCAGGGCCGCCACGCTGTCGGCGAACGGTGGCCAGCAGGGCAACGACCGCAACAGGATGCCGTGCGCAGTCGCGTCCGTCGGCACCCGGAAACGGACCTCCAGGTGCTGCATGACCCGCTCGAGCACCTCCCGGTAGGGTCGGTACGCAGCGGCCTGGATCGCGCTCTCACAGCTGCCGTAGGCGACCAGAAGATCCTCGTCTGGCACATCCAACCCGGCACGCTCGCACCACGGCCGCAACGCCGCCAGGATGCCGCTTTCCCAGTCGATGAGGGTGCCGTAGCAGTCGAACGTGATCGCATCGAAGTGGCTGAAATCCATCCGCACTCCAGGCACGGGCGGTGGATGGCCCCGGCATCGCGTGGCCCGTGCCCGACGCTCGACCCGAATGATATAGTGAGCCGGCGAGCGAACGACGCTCGCCCCCCTGCAAGCCCCTCCGGAGAGTACCTTGCCTCGCCCGCTGCGCCGCCTGGTCCTGACGATGCTCGTGGCTCTGGCCGTGCCCGTTACGGCAGCGGCCACAGAGAATCGTGCTCCCGCGGCCAGCGCCGCTCAGAGCGACCACCTGGTCGTGTATCTGATCGACCACCAGCTGGTGTCACGCGAAGAAATGCACGCGATCCAGACCGAGATCGAGGCCATCTTCGCGGACGAGGCCGGAATCCGGATCCAGTGGGTTCTGGATGACTCGCCGCGGCGCAAGCTGCATGCCGATGAACTACGCGTGCTGGTGCTCGCCTCCGACGGCACGCGATGGTTTCACGGGCCGTCCAACGTCATCGGCCTGGCCCCACACGACGATGAGCAGGGCATCGGGCGCAACTGCTTCGTCTTCTACCGCCAGGCGCTCTGGTTCCGCCAGCAGGCGGTGTTGCGTTGCCGCGAGGCCACCCGCAAGCGCACGGAGGCCGCCACCGAGGGCGTCGCACTCGACCCTGCGGTCGATGACATCGCACCCGCAGACTGCGGCGATCATCTGCCGTTCCTGACCCCGATGATCGTGGCCCGAGCGGCCGCTCACGAGATCGTCCATATCCTGCTGAACAAGCTCGACCATTCGTCCTCGGGACTGATGCGCGACTCCTTCGACCTGCGGGAGTGGCTCGCCGCCGACCACGCCCCGTTCCGTCTGTTGCCGGAGGAGATCGACGCCCTGCGCCACTACCTGGACCTGGATCGTGCCGCGCCAGGGGCGCAGTAACCACAGCCGCTGCCTGGTATCCTCCTGCCCATGAGTCGGGCGCTTCAAGCCGCGATCTGCGGTACGTTGTTCATCGGCGGGATGGGGGTTGCTGCAGCCGGTGCGGGGCCCGAGGTGACGAATGTCCCAGCGCGGCCCCGCACCTCCGCCAAACCTTCCCCCGAATGGGGTTCTTGCCATGACACTTGGGGCAGTGATCCGAAAGCTTGCGAGAGGGCATCGCGACAAACAAGCCGTTCGTACCCTCGATCACCTTCAGATCAC
>CAZSDY010000288.1:0-4240 GCA_964605765.1 uncultured Ectothiorhodospiraceae bacterium
AAAAAACAAGCATGTCCCCTTTTCCAAGAAAACAAGCATGTCCCCTTTTCCCTTTTCCGGCCCGGCGGACGCAGCGTGCCGCGGGCACGGCGTATCGCGAAGGCTGTGACAGGAGGACGGAATTGGCTCGGCGTTTCTCGAAAACCGGCGGTAGGGAAACAGAACACCGACCCCTTTTCCTGCTATAAGCGTGAGCAGGATGTGTGCGAGCGAGCGGCGATGCCGGTCAAGCAGGTGATTAGCGGGGGCACGGTGCCCGTCAGGATCTGGGCGGACGACGTCGACCCGGGCACGCTGGCGCAATTGCGCAACCTGGCCGGGCTGCCGTTCATCCACAGCCATGTCGCAGCAATGCCCGATGCGCACCTGGGCCTGGGCGCGACGGTCGGTTCGGTCATTCCCACCCGCGGCGCCATCATACCGGCCGCGGTCGGTGTCGATATCGGCTGCGGCATGAACGCCGTGCGCCTGTCCCTCGAGGCCGGCCGGCTCCCGGAGAGCCTGCGGCGCGTGCGCGAGCGTATCGAAGCCGCGGTGCCGGTCGGCTTCCACATGCACGAGCGCGACGTCGCAAGCCGCGTCACTGTCTCGGCATTGGAGTCCGGGCTCTCGGCGATCCTCGACAAGCACCCGAAGATCACGGTGCGGCACAAGAAGCCCTATCAGACCTGGGTGCGCCAGCTCGGCACGCTCGGCGGCGGCAACCACTTCATCGAGATCTGTGTGGACGAAAGCGAACATGTCTGGATCATGCTGCATTCGGGGAGTCGCGGGATCGGTAACGCCATCGGGCGCTACTTCATCGATCTGGCCAGGGAGGCGATGGGGGAGAGGCTCGGTGCACTGGCGGACAAGGACCTCGCATACCTGCGCGAGGGTGATGCGCGATTCGACGACTACATCGAAGCGGTGCGCTGGGCGCAATCCTATGCGCTTGCCAATCGCCGTGAGATCATGCGCTTGATCGTGGGGGCGCTACGCCCCGTGCTGCCCCGCTTCGAGGTCACGCGCGAGGCCGTCAACTGCCACCATAACTATCTCGCCGTGGAGCACCACTTCGGCGAGGAGGTCTTCATCACGCGCAAGGGTGCCATCCGCGCCGGCAGGGGCGAGCTCGGGATCATTCCCGGCAGCATGGGGGCGCGGTCCTACATCGTGCGCGGGCTCGGCAACGCCGCCGCGTTCCACTCTTGCGCACACGGCGCGGGGCGGCGCCTGAGCCGCACGCAGGCGAAAAAGCGCTTCGACGCTGATGATCTGGCCGCCCAGACAGCCCGTGTCGAGTGCCGCAAGGATAAGGGTGTGGTCGACGAGATCCCGGCGGCCTACAAGGACATCGACGAGGTCATGCGCAACCAGTCGGACCTCGTGGCGGTCGTGCACAGGCTGACCCAGGTCGTGTGCGTCAAGGGTTGAACGTCCACTAGCGCACCGTGTCACCGGCGCGGCGCCGAAGCGGGGCGGTGCGATGGGCGTATACTCGATCGTGAAAGCGCGAGCGCCGGCTTGCCGCGGCGCGACACGGGGTGGCATGAACGGATCAGTCCGGCTTCGCTCTCGATTCAGGCTGATGGTGGCGGCCGTGCTTTGCCTCATCGCGCTGGTGGTGCTGTCGCGCTGGGCTGCCGAGTACCTGTGGTTTCGGGCACTCGGCTACGAGCCCGTGTTCTGGATGTATCGGGCCCTGAAGCTCGGCTTGCTGGTGCTTGGTTTTGCCACCGTGTTCGCCTGGCTGGGGGTCAATCTTCGCTTCGCCGTCAGGCACTTACGTGAAGCGCCCGGCGCCAGCGCGCTGATCTGGTTCGCTCCCCAGAGCTCGACTCGGCGCGTGCCCGGGAATCTCACGGCCGGCGCGGTCCTGGTGGCACTCGTGCTCGGCTTCATCATGCAGAGCCAGTGGGATGCGTTGCTGCGCTTGCTGTGGGCGCAGTCCTACGGGCTGAGCGACCCGATCTATGGGCAGGATGTCGGGTTTTACCTGTTCGCGCTGCCGTTCCTGGAGCGGCTGCAGAACACCTTGCTGACACTCAGCCTGCTCACGACGGGCGTTGTGCTGTGGGCCTACTTCGACGCCGGGCTGCTGCGCTTCGACCGATCGCACGGTCTCGAGGGGTCGCCCCCGGTCCGCTGGCACGCGCTGCTCAATGTGGCTCTGTTCCTGGCTCTCTTCGCGTGGGGCTTTTACCTCGACCGCTACGCTCTGCTGCAGTCTTCGGACGGCGCTGTCTACGGCGCCGGTTATACCGATACGCACATCGCGCGGCCGGCCCTCTCGGGGCTCGCCCTTGCGACCCTGGCGCTCGCGTTGCTGGTGCTGGTGCCACGCTTTGCAAGACACGGGCGCCCGATGATTCTGGCGCTCGGCGGCTACGTCGTGCTCAACGTCGTCGGCGCCGGCATCGCCCCATGGCTCGTGCAGAGCTTTCGGGTAGAGCCCGACGAGCTCGAGCTCGAGACGCCGTACCTGCGCTACAACATCGCTTTCACGCGTGCGGCCTTCGGCATCGATGCCGTCGACGAGCGAAGCGACGTCGAGCTCCATGCGCTCGGTGCGGCGGCGCTCGAGCGCAACGGCGAAACCGTCGACAACATCCGTCTGTGGGACTGGCTGCCGTTGCGCAACACGTACCGGCAACTCCAGCGTATCCGCGCCTACTACGAGTTCAGTGACGTGGACGTGGACCGCTATGCGTTCGGCGGCGCCTACCGGCAGGTGATGCTGGCCGCTCGCGAGCTCTCCGATGCGCTGCCCGGCGGCAACGACACCTGGGTCAACCGGCGCCTGCAGTACACCCACGGATACGGGGCCGCCATGAGCCTTTCCGCCGAGAAGAGCGCACAGGGCAACCCGATCCTGCTCGTGAAGGACCTGCCGCCAGAGACGGTCGCGGGCATCGCGCTCGACGAGCCCGCCATCTACTACGGGGAGCAGATGAGCGGCTATCGCATCGTCAACACGGCCATCGCGGAGTTCGATTACCCGAAGGGCGACAACAATGTCTACACGCGCTATCGCGGCCACGGCGGCGTGCGCCTGGACAGCTTCTGGAAACGGCTCCTTTACGCGTGGGAGGAAGGCGACACCTCCATCGCGATCGCCTCTTACATCACGCCACGCAGCCGCATCCAGTACTGGCGCACCGTCGCCGAGCGGGTGGGGCGGCTCGCGCCCTTCCTGCATCTCGACGAGGACCCCTACCCCGTCATCAGCAACGGCAAGCTGTACTGGGTGCTGGACGCTTACACGCTCGCCTCGCGGTTCCCCTATGCCGAGCCCTATCGGGGCGATTTCAACTACATTCGCAACTCGGTGAAAGTCGTGGTGGATGCGTTCCAGGGCGATGTGAGCTTGTACGTGATGGACCCTGCCGATGCGGTGCTGCGGGTCTACACGGAGGCGCTGCCCTCACTGTTTGCGCCGCTCGAGCGCATGCCCGAGGATCTGCGCCGGCATCTGCGCTACCCGCAGGCACTGTTTCAGGCCCAGGTCGAGAAGTACAGCACCTACCACATGACCGCGCCGCAGGTTTTCTACAACCGCGAAGATCTATGGGCGGCGCCGCGCGAGAAGTATGCCGGCGAGGTGGTCAGCATGCGTCCGTACTACGTGCTGATGCGATTGCCCGGTGAATCGACGCTGCAGTTCCTGCTCATGACGCCGCTCACCCCGGCCGGGCGCGACAACATGATTGCCTGGGTGGCCGCGCGTTGTGATTTCCCGGGCTACGGCGAGCTCGTCGTCTACAAGCTGTCCAAGGAGCACCTGATCGTCGGGCCCATCCAGGTCGAGGCCCTGATCGATCAGGACACGGGCATCTCGCAGAAGCTCTCACTGTGGGACCAACGTGGCTCGCGGGTGCTGCGCGGCAACCTGCTGGTGATCCCCATGGACCATTCGTTCGTGTACGTCGAGCCCGTTTATCTGATTGCCGAGGACACCGACATCCCGCAGTTGAAGCGCATCATCGTGAGCGACGGCCGTCGTTTGGCGATGGCGCCGACGCTCGGCGCGGCGCTCGGACGCGTGTACCACCTCGATGGGCCGGGTCCGAGCGCTGTTGTGCCCGGCGGTCCGCCACCGTCTCGCCTCACTCGCGCCCGAAGCGCGCTCCCTCATGGTGGCCGGCTCGTGCTCCGTCTTCGCGTCACCCCGCGACAGCGACGGTTCGCAACAGCGAGGAGTATCTCACGCCGGCGCCAGACGATCCGCCGATACGACCGAACGCGATGTTGTCGCGCA
>CAZSDY010000289.1:0-4214 GCA_964605765.1 uncultured Ectothiorhodospiraceae bacterium
GGGGGCTTGCCAACTACATCGGCAACGCGCAGGAATTGGTGAGGTCATCGAACGGGTTCGTTGCGCGCGGCGGTGCATTCGAGGATCCGTTGTCCAAGTGCGGCGTGTCCGCCAGCAAGCCACACGGCGGCGCGGCGGATGAGCTGACTGGTTTCCGACTGCTGCGAGAAATACACTAGGATCCGTCCAGAAAGAATAACTCTCGTCAAGACCTAAAGACCGCAGAGCGTCAGGTGATTGTTACTAAGATCATACGGTGATGTTTTCTTGGCGTCTTTGGGAGAGGAGTATTGACGATTCTGGTCGGGCACTAGACTAGGGAGGCCGAATGATGGTGTGGATGATCGTTTCAGTGATACTGCTCATCGCCGCGGCGGCGCTCGGCTGGCTGTGGATGCAATCCCGGACCACGGCTCAGGATGCGCAACAGGCCACGAGCAACGCCGCCGCCGAGACCGCGGCGAAGGCGAAAGAGGTGCAGGCACTGCAGCGCAAGGTTGCCGAGCTCGAAGCACTCACCTTTCTGCCCGTGTTCACCGCGCAAAGCGTCTACAAGCTGCTCGCCAAGGAAGAGATCGAGATCGCGGGCGGCATCAAGACCCACGGCATGGTTCAGATGGAGACGGGCGCGTTCAAGCCCTTTGTCGTCAGCGAATCGATGGCGCACCTCGACGTGCAGGACTGCTTCAGCCCCTTGCGCGGCCAGCTTGCAAAGCTCGAGCCCGAGGCATTCCGTGTCGGCGCCACACCCCTGCCGGCACCGGGTGCCGTGGATGACGATGCCACTGTGGCGGGAACCGAGATGCGCGCCGTTCAGGAGGTCATCCAGGCAACCGGCAGTCTCGATCTGCCGGCCGACGACGCTGCTGCCGACGACGATGGCGGCGACAAGACGGTGATGTTCTCGCCGGATCGTCACAAGCCACAAATCACCGTCGATCCCCACGCCGGCCTACCCTACCTCAAGGCGGTGGCGGGCGACGACGAAGGCACCCTCTTCCATCTGCCTTTCGGGGAGGCGAGCATCGGACGCGAGAAGACCAACACCGTGGCCTTGAGCGACACCGGTTCGTCGCGCGTGCACTGCAAGGTCGCGTTTTCCAACCATCATTTCGTTCTGCGCGACAACAACAGCACGAACGGCACGCTGTGCAACGGGGAACAGATCACCGAGAAGGTGCTGGAGTTTGGCGATACCGTGCGTGTGGCCGACACGGAAATGATCTTCACCTGCAAGGGCGACGAGTTGAAGGACGAGGATCCGGATGGCGCCATCGCCGCCTTCGAGGCGACGCTGAAGCGCGCACCGGATTTTCTGACCGCACTCAAGGTGCTGGCATTCCTGCTGGAGCGCAACATCGTGCGGGAGAAGGAGGCCGCGCCGCTGTGGAGCAAGATCATGGAGCTGGAAAAGTCGGCCGGCTGAGAGTTGGTGAACCCATCGCCATGCGCCGCCCACGTGACCGGGAACCGATGAGATGAAGCTCGACGAAGGCATCCAGGATCAGAAGCTCGCGCTCGATATCACGCCGCTCATCGATATCGTGTTTCTGCTGGTGCTGTTCTTCGCGGTCAGCACGTCGTTCATCAGCGGCGAGGACCTCGACGTTCTGAAGACCACCCTGGTCACACTCACCACGGACAAGCAGGATCTCGCCGAAGAAATCGCGCAGCAAACGCAGGAGATCGCCGAAAAGACGCAGACCATCGGTACGCTGCAAGGCGATCTGGAGAAGGCGCGGGGCGATACCGAGGAGCTGCGCACGGTGGTTGCCTCGCTCGAGCAACAGTCGCTGAGGCTCAAGGCCACGCTCGATGACACGACCACCGAGCGCAAGAGCCTCGAGCAGCAGCTCAAGGACTCCCTGCAGGATTTCGAATCGCTCAACGTGCAGCTCGAATCGGTCAAGACCGAGAAACAGCGCCAGGAGGAAAAGGATCAATTGCTGCGCTCCCTGCTGCTCGAGCGCGCGCAGGAGAACGAGCAACTCCAGCAGCGTGCCGCCACGTTCGAGTCGCAGGTGAGCTCGGCGGCCGAGAACAACGCCGCGCTCGCGTCGAAGCTGAGCTCGGCGGCCGAGAGTAACGCCGCGCTCGCCGCGCAGCTCGAGAGCACCAAGGACGAGCAGACGAAGCAGATCGAGAAAGAGCGCCTGCTCCAGGCGCTGCTTGCCGAGAAAGCGGCCAAGTACGAAGACCAGGAAGTGCTGCTCGTCAAGGCCGGGGAGCGCGTGGCGAGCCTGGAATCGCAGATGACCGGTCTTGTCGGGGAGAATACGGTCCTCGCGGGAGACAAGGAGAACCTCGCGGCGCAGAACGCGGCGCAGGCGCGGCGTCTCGCCGCGCTGGAGACGACGATATTGCGCATCAAGGCCGATCTGGCCAAGTTCCAGGAGGTGGCGAAGCTCGACAAGGCGCAAGTGGAACGGATCATCCAGGCGCAGCAACAGCTCGAGGCCGACCTGGATCCCCTGTTGCAGGAGAACAAGGTCGGCATCAAGCGTGAAAAGCAGCGCCTGGTGCTGCAATTGTCGGACAAGATCCTGTTCGCCTCGGGCAGCGCGGAAATCAAGACCGCGGGTTTCGAGGTGCTGGGCACGGTCGGCGACATCATCAAGTCGCGCATCGGCACCCTGGACGTGCAGATAGCCGGCCACACGGACAACGTGCCCATCTCGTCTCGACAGGGACCGCTGTCGACGAACTGGGGGCTGAGCGCCGCGCGTGCCGTTAACGTGGTGCGCTTTCTGGAGAGCGATGTCGGCATCGACCCGAGGCGGCTGCAGGCCGTGGGCTACGGGGAGAACCGCCCGATTGCCAGCAACGACACGAGGGAAGGACGCGCGCTCAATCGCCGCATAGAGATCGTGCTGGTGCCACGCTGAACGAACAAAGAGGAAGCCGGGGAAAGAAAATGAGCTTCATTGCGGATATCTTCGACAAAGGCGGGGTGCTGATCTACCCGCTGCTGCTCCTGTTGCTGGCAGGCATCTACATCATCGTCGTCAGGTCGATCGCGCTCAGGCGCGACAAGATCATCAACCCGGAGGTCGTCGAGCACGTCGAAAAGCTGCTCATCGCCAGGAAGATCCCCGAGGCAACGGCCTATTGCAAGCAGCATGCCGTACCCATGACGCGGGTCATGCTGGCTGGAATAATCAACTACGAGAAGAGCGAATCGGAACTCAAGGAAATTCTCGAGGAAGCGGGACGCCAGGAGATCCCCCACATTCGCAGCCACCTCACCACGCTCGGCACCATCGCGAGCGTGGCACCGCTGCTGGGCTTGTTCGGCACCGTGCTCGGCATGATCGAGGTGTTCGCCACGCTCTCGGAGTCGACCACCGTCAATCCCGCCCTGCTCGCCGGGGGCATCTCGCAAGCCCTCTACACGACCGCCTGCGGCATGCTCATCGCCATGCCCACGCTCGCCTATTACAACTTTTTCATCGGCCGCGTGCAGAACCTGATCATCGAGATGGAAAAGCTATCCCTGCGCATGGTGGCCGTGCTCAAACGTGCGTAGGCATGTTTTGTTGATGCATGCGCTGTGTCACCCTGACACGCTGCGAAGGCCTGTGCGGTGGGTGGTGCCCGGGACCGGAGTCGAACCGGTACAGCCAGTCACGGCCGGCGGATTTTACTTACCACTATGGCTTTCGCCACTGATCGGAATCCAAGGCAGCAGACGCGCGAGACGACATCGCCCGGCGTTTTTTGCCGCAGTGCGGCGGGGCGTGCATGGAAGCCTCTCGTGCGCCCTGCCCTCGAATCCGCTCATTTGGTGGTCTGGACTATCCCTTTATCCTATGCCGCGTCTTGACGGCACTTAGATAGGGGCCGTCTAGTCTCTACACTTTCCTCGAGGCTTGCACTGTGTGCGGCACCTCTCGGCTTAGCTCGGGATTACCATCAACCAAGAGTCCTGGAAGGCTTCCCCGAATTTGACCCCTGTTGCCCCCCGGGTTTCCCCGGAGGCGACCCAAACGAGTCCGCTGCGTCTACCCATTCCGCCACCCGGGCTAGAGGTGCAGAACGCGAAGCATAGGCGTATCCCCGCGCCGGCGCAAAAAACCCGGGGCGCGATCCCAATTTCCACCCCGGTTCTTGTTTTGGTAGAGACGTGGAGATGGAAATTGGGGTCGGCTCCCGGTTTTTTTTGGAGGCTGAGGTCGGAATCGAACCGGCGTACACGGCTTTGCAGGCCGCTGCAT
>CAZSDY010000290.1:0-2383 GCA_964605765.1 uncultured Ectothiorhodospiraceae bacterium
GGCGAGCCTCGTCCGCCCATCCGGCCCGCCGCGCGCGGTAGCCGCGCGCGCGCCACCGGCGCTCTCCAGCGCTTGGCGGAGGGGCTTGCGGCGCCGGTCGCACCCAGCCGATCGGGCATTGGCAGCATCTCGACGTCGCACTCCCTGAGCGTCGGAATGCTCGGTTTCTACGGCACGGCAGCGGCGCGGGACGCCGTGGGCAGCGCTGATCTGGTCGTGGTCGTGGGGTGTGCGCTCGGCGAGCAGACCACCTTCGGATGGCGCGCCGATCTGTTTGCCGGCGACTCCCAGGTCATCCAGGTTGACGTGGACGCCGCGCAGCTCAATCGTGCCTACGAGGTGGATCAGGGACTCGTGTGCGATGCCGGCGCCCTGCTCGACGCCCTCGATGAACGCGTCGAGGCGCGCGAGCCCTGGTTCAACGGGCGCCCCGAGCGACATCCGCCGCAAAATGATCCGGCGCGAGGCGCCAGCGCGGCGAGCGTCATCGGGGCATTGAATGCCCATGCGCCGGAAGATGCGCTGTTCAGTGCCGACATCGGCAATCACCGCTTGTGGGTGTGCGAGCAGCTCGACGTCACTCGACCGCAGGGGCTTCTCCAGTCCTGCGAGTTCGATGCCATGGGCTTCAGCCTGCCCGCGGCAATCGGTGCATCGATTGCGCTGCCCGGCGTGAAAGTGATTGCGATTGCGGGAGACGGCGGTTTCGTTCATACCATGGGCGAGCTGGCGGTCGCCAGGGAGCATGGACTCCCGGTCGCGGTGGTTGTCTTCGTCGACGGTGCGCTGGGGATCCTTCGCCACCAGGCCGAGGAGATGTACGGCGAGGACCACTTCGTGCGTCTTGCCCCGATCGACTTCGCGGGTGTTGCACAGTCGTTCGGGATCGAGGCTCGCACGGTGCACAGCGACACCGATATCGATGATGCGGTGTCGTGGGCCATGCAGGCTACCGAGCCCGTGCTGCTGTCGATCACCGTCGACCCCGATGAGGTATTCCCTCCCTTGCGCTCAAAAATCGAGCAGCGCCGGCGCGATCTCCTGGGCGGGAAAACAACGTGATCCCACATGACACAGATGACGGCTTGGGGGGCGGCAGGTGATGAACTTCGGCTGGCGCGTCCCCTCGTATGCGCACAGGGGGACGTCGGCGTCGCAGGCGCGTGAGCTGGTGCCGTACTTCACGGCCGTCGAGGAGCGGGGCTTCGCGGCCCTGTGGGTGATCGATCATCTTCTGGTGGCACCGAATGTCTACTCGGTGGCCTGGCAGGACCCGCTCATCACGCTGGCCGTCGCGGCAGGGGTCACGGAGCGCATCCGTCTGGGCACGGCGATTCTGTGTGCCCCTTTGCGCCACCCGGCAATCACCGCCAAGGAGGTCGCGAGCCTCGACCACCTTGCGGGCGGTGGCCGCGTCATACTCGGGGTTGGCACGGGTCACGACGAGAAGGAGTTCGGATCGGTCGGCGTATCGAAGCGCGAGCGCGGCCGGCGTACCGACGAAGCACTCGAGCTCATTCGCCTGCTGCTCACCGCGGACGACGTGCGCTACGAGGGGCGGTTCTACAGCACGGACGGCGTCTCGATCTACCCCAGGCCCGCACAACGCATCCCGATCTGGATTGGCGGCGGCTCGCAGGTCCACATCGTCGACAATCCCGATCTCCCGTACATGGCACCCGCGGTGCTCGAGCGAATCGCCCGCCACGACGGATGGATATGCCGCTCGAGCGGTACCAGCCCCGAGATCATTGCGAGCGACATCGCTAAAGTGACCAGCTACCTCGGCACGCGACGCAGCATGACCGACTTCACCGTGTCGCACACCCAGTGGCTGCATATCGTTGCATCGACCGATCGCGAGGCCATTATTGACGAGCAGTTGCGCGCCTACCGCACGGTGATGGACAGCAAGCGATCCGACGAGGACCTGCAGAGTGCCTATCTGTTCGGCACCATCGACGAGATGACGCAGCGCATCCGCGAGATCAAGGCTGGCGGCGTCGAGCACCTGATCATCAACCCGGTCACGGAAGACCCTGCGCAGATCGATCTCTTCGCGAAGGAGATCATGCCGAATGTGTGAACGGCCGAGGTTGGGGCTCGCGAAACAGTAGCTCCATGTTTTGGGGGCGTCGAGGCGCCCGACCGGCAAGGCGCGAGGAGGGCGCATAGTCGCCCTATGTAAGCGAACGGGCAACGCCGCCAGGCGCGATGGATCGGCGCTACAAGGCATGGACTCATCGTATCGCGAGCCCTTGGCAACGGGGCCCGGCTGTTCAGAGTAAGTACGCGTGGCATCGCTACACTGGGAGGTCGTACATGCATCTCGTCTTGCACAACATCGGTGAGATACTCACCGGCAGTCTGGAATCACCGACGC
>CAZSDY010000290.1:2483-4186 GCA_964605765.1 uncultured Ectothiorhodospiraceae bacterium
CTCGTCTTGCACAACATCGGTGAGATACTCACCGGCAGTCTGGAATCACCGACGCTCGCCGCCGACACAATCGTGATCGAGGACGGTGTCATCGCGTCCTTCGATCGGGAGCCCGCAGGCGAGCCGCACCTGCGTGTGGACTGCAAGGAAATGGTCGTCGCGCCCGGACTCGTCGACACGCACATCCATCCCACACTCGGTGACTTCGCTCCGAAGCAGCAGTCAGTCGGCTATCTCGAACGGTTGTTGCACGGCGCAGTGACGCGCGCGATGTCCGCCGGTGAAGTCCATGTCCCGGGTCGGACGGGAGCCGACGCGGCCGTCGCGATTGCCGTCGCCGCCCATGTGTCGTACCGCGGCTTCGAGACCACGGGTATGAAGGTCCATGGCGGGGGCGTGCTTCTCGAGCGCGACACCGATTTCCATCACATCGACCGGGCATTCGAAGCGGGCGTCAGAATCGTGGGAGAGGTGGGCATCGGCTCGCTGAAGGACCCGGTCCGGGCAGGGGAGCTGACCACGCACGCTCGGGAGCTGGGCATGACGGTGCACATGCATTGCGGGGGCACGTCGGACCGAGGCCCGGGAGGAGACGCCCACCCGTACTTCTCGGCCGACGACGTGCTCACGGTTCGCCCGACCATCGCCTCCCATGCGAACTCCTTCGTATCGCTGTCGGATCAGGACATCGACCTCCTGTGTGAGGACGAAGGGCCTCCCTTCGTCGAGATCGTGCAGGCCGGTGGCACCCGGTCGATGCTGCACGTCGTGGAGAGGCTCGCGCAGCACAACGCGCTCGAGCGTCTCATCATCGGAACCGACACGCCGACCGGTTACGGCATCACCTCGCTCGGGATGCTGAAGACGCTCGGCGACATCTGTTCCCTGGCGGACGTGGCTCCGGAGGTCGCCTGGGCGATCGCATCGGGTAACGCTGCACGGGCCTTCGGCCTGCCGGGCAACAGGATCGCCGTGGGCGCGCCAGCCGACCTGGTCGTGATCGACGCGGCCCTTGGCTCGCGAGTGGAGTCGGCAACGCAGGCCCTGGCGACGGGCGAGTGGCCCGGGGTGGCGGTCGTCATCACCGACGGCAAGATCCGCGTCAACGGGTCTCAATGCACCCTGCGCTCGCGGCGCGTCGCCGAGGTGGAGGCCGCGGCATGAGCATCATTGCGAACATAGTCCGCGTTATCTGGTCGAGCCCCGACTCGCTATTATTGTTTCTTCCATCGCAAGTCTGCGAACCTCCTTGCGATTGTAGAAACAATAATTCGGCAACGGATGCTACAACGCGGGATGTGACGGCTTCCCTCTTACTCGATTTTACTGACATCCATGCCGAATCGCTGATGTTGGGCTAGCTTCTGCCAGAAGCCAATCTCGGAAGGCTGCAACCTGATCACTTTCGGATGCTCGGCTGGCTTGTACGACGTAATAGCCATATGCATCGAGCTTTGCCTCAAAGGGCGCCACGAGACGACCAGCAGCAATCTCATCTGCCACCAGGTCGTCGCCCAGAGCTACGCCCTGGCTATCGATGGCGGCTTGTATGCGAACGTTTGGGTCGATGATCCTGGCGGCATGATTTGCGTCTAGATGGCCCACGCCCGCCTTGGCCAACCACTCCGCCCAGAGGTCATAGCCTTCCTCGACAGACGCACCTTCATGATGGGTGCACTCGCGCTCGGTCTGTCGGCCGCGGC
>CAZSDY010000291.1:0-4167 GCA_964605765.1 uncultured Ectothiorhodospiraceae bacterium
GGGTGCCCTGGCGGGGGGCAAGAGCGGCGCGCGGCAGGTGCGGGGGGGGCCGCCCGGCCCCCCCCGGTAGCGGGGCGGGGCCGGCGGCCGCCTGCGGCTGCCGTTTGTTGCATGGCGGGGCGCCAGCGCGGTGACGGTTGAAGATGAGGAGAGTTCAGCATGACCGACGCGATCTACGAAGGCGGATGTCTCTGCGGCGCGGTGCGCTACCGCGTGACGGGCCCGGTCCTGCTGGTGGAGTACTGCCACTGCCACATGTGCCGGCGCGCGGCGGGCGCGCCGGTGGTCTGCTGGGCGGACTTCCCGTTCGCGGGCTTCAACCTCGTCAAGGGCACGATCACCCGCTACCGGTCGAGCCCCGGGATCACGCGCGGCTTTTGCGCGGCCTGCGGGAGCTCGCTCAGCTTTCAGCGCGGCGAGACACCGCCCAAGATCACCCTTGCCGTGGACAGCCTGGATGCCCCGGATGCACTGGTGCCGTGGCAGCACATCTATGTTGCCGACGCCATGTCCTGGCTGCACATCCCGGACGACTTGCCGCGCTACGCGCAGGGCGCACCGTACGAGGAATGAGCACACCCCGCGCTCGACGCACGGCCAGGGGTGCGCGGTGCACCGGGGTCAGCGGCGCCCGATGGCGATAGAGCGGCCGGCCAGATCGGGTACCGGCAATTGCTTGTGCGCCAGCCAGATGGATTCGATCCGGGCAGCGACCGGTGCGGGAAAATCGGCGGATCGGGGCCCACTGGCGTCGACGTGCAGCAGCATGACCTCGTGGGTGGCGAGCGGCTCGTCACCGCCCTCGAGGTACATGGTCTGGAACAGCCGGATTCGCTTGGCGTCGCGGTCCAGAAGCTGGGTGGTGACGAACACGCGACAGCCCTGTTCGACTTCGCGCAGGTAATTGATGTGCGCCTCCACCGTATAGAGAGACAGGCCGCTCGCGCGTACATAATCTTCGTCCATGCCGATATGGGCCATCAAGGCATCGCTGGCGCGGCTGAAGACCAGCACATAGTAGGCGTCGTTCAAGTGGCCGTTGTAGTCGATCCACTCCGGCCTGATGGCGATGTCGAGCAGTCGCAGGGGTCGGGGCATGCGTTGCGCCTCGGGTGCGGTCGGGCGCGGACTCAGTCGCCGGGGGTCCCGAAAGGACGCCAGACAAGAATCAGCTTGGGCAAAAGCGTGAGCGCCGCCATCAGCGCGATTAACATTGCGAGCGCGGTGAGCGCCCCGAAATAGATGGTGGGGATGAAGTTGGACAACACCAGGATGGAGAAGCCGAAGATGATGGTGATGGTGGTGTAGATAACCGCCTTGCCGATATTGGAATGGCACAGATGCAGGGTCTTGATGTAGTCCCCGTTCTGCGCGTACTCCTCCCGGAAACGGTAGATGTAGTGAATGCCGTTATCCACCGCGATGCCGATGGTGATGGCGGCGATGGTGATGGTCATCATGTCCATCGGAATGTCCATCCATCCCATGATGCCGAGCACTACCAGTGCGCCGAGCAGATTGGGCACGATCCCAATCACCGAAAGCAGCACGGAGCGGAACAACACGAGGAACATGATGGCGATCCCCGCCATCACCACGCCGAGCGTCGATATCTGGGACTTGAAAAGGCTCTGGAGCATGTTGTTGTAGAGCACCAGCAAGCCCGTCACCGTCACCTCCTGTTCCGCGAAGCCGAGCTTGCGCACCAGGTCGCGCCGCACCTCGTCCAGGAGATCCTTACGTCGCAGATCTTCCTTTGAGTCCAGGATGCGCATCAAGATGCGCGCTTCGCTGTGGGGAAAATTTATGAACGGCTCGATCATGGTCCTTTTGACTTCATCGGGAGCCTGATTGTAGAGGAGGCTGAGCTGAAAGCTGTCGAACTCCTTCCCTTTGTTGAGATCCTCTCCGACTCGAATGACGGAGGCGAGCGACAGCACCTTGCCCACCTCGCTCAGGCCGTCCAGATAGTCGTGTGCCGCCTTGATGCGCTCGATCTTCAGTGGTGTGAACCAGTATTCCGGTTTCGCCATCTCTTCCTTCTGCTGCCGTTCGATCTCGAGCGCCTCGTTGCGCTCTTCATCGCCCATCTCCGCGAGCTCCGCCTCCGTGTACCACAGGTCCTCCTCGTCCTCGGTCAGGGTCAGGATCACCTCCAGCGGCGTGGTGCCGCCCAGCTCGCGGTCGATGAGCTTCAAGCCCTGGTAGATCTCGGTGCTGTCGCTGAAGTAGTTGATGAAGCTGTTCTCGACCTTGAGCCGGCTGATACCGATGCCGCTCAGCACCGCCAGCGCGATGCCCAGCACCAGGACCTTGCCGCCGTGCACCTCGGTCAGCGTAGCGAGCCTTTCCGGGAGCTTGAACTCACGCTCTTTGTCTTGCGTCGCCGCCGGCTTCTCGAGCACGACGAGAATGGCGGGGAACAGCAGGAACGAGGTCAGGAAGGTGACGGCCAGACCCGCGCTCATCATCCATCCGAAATCGATCACCGGCTTGATATCACTCACGACGAGCGAGCTGAATCCCATGATCGTGGTAAGCGCGGTGTACAAGCACGGCTTCACCATCTTGCCGATGGTGGTTCGCACCAGGTCGAGCTGGCTGCTCGCGGGAAAATCGCGGCGCAGCTGCCGGTAACGCACGATCAGATGAATGTTCATCGAGATGGTGATGATCAACATCAGGGCGAGAAAGTTCGACGAGATCACCGTCACCTTCCAGCCGATCAAACCGAGCACGCCGATCATCACCAGGCCGGCGTAAAAGCAGCTGAGCAGCGGCAGAATGATCCAGCGCAGCTCGCGGAAGATGAGCGTGAGCACCGCGATGAGGAAGATCAGTACCCCCGCGCCGAAAACGATCAGGTCGTTCTTGACAAAGGTCACCATGTCGTCGGTGATCATCGGAACCCCGCCGAGATACAGCACCCCGAGCTTCTTGTAAGGAGCGATGATTGCGCGCACTTCCTGCACGATTCGGTGGCGTTGCACATTGAGCGCCTCGTGCAGCACATCGTAGGCGGCGCTGGTGCTCTCCAGCGCTTGCTGCTCGGGGCCGCTCAAGCCCTCGGCGCGACGTTTCGTTCGCAGGGCGTCCCGCTCGCGAAGCAGCCGGGTATACTCCGCGTCCTCTTGCAGATTGATGAGCACCGCGGTCGTGCGCGCATCCGCGCTCAAGATGAGATCGCTGTAGATCGGACTCTCGAGGATCTCGGCGCGGGCCTTGTCCGGATCGACACCATCGTCGGCGAGCGTCTGAATATTCTTGATGGCCTCGGTCAACGGGAGGTCCTGGTTCTTGAACAGGGGAATATCCAGCATGCTCAGCACCTCGGCCACCCCTTCCACCTTGCTCAGCTCATCCCTGAGCTTGCCCAACTGCTCGATGGAACCATCCGAGAACAGCTCCGCCTCGGGGCTGAAGGTGACGATGAGAAGGTCCCGGCTGGGGTATCGTTCGTGGACTTCCCGGAACACCCGCAAGTCCTTGTCGTCTTCGAGCAGCAACGAATCGGCCGAGGCGTCGAGCTGGAAGTTCCGCGCGTGATACGCGAAGAATGCGAGCACCACGAAGAGCAGCGCGAGAAGCGCCTTGGGATGGCTCAGCACGCAGTTGGAATAGGCTTCAGACAGGCGCGAGGTCATGGGTTGTATTCACGAGGGCCGCGCAATTCTAGCACGCGCCCCAATGACAACTCCGGCGGCACCTCGAGCCGGCCGAGGCCGCCGGGCATGAGCCGTTCGATGCGGGCGAGGGTCGAGTCATTCATCTGTGACTCTCCCCGGCAGGCTCAGCATGGCGTCGAGCTCGTCGTCCATCTCGAGGTCCATGAGATCATCGAATCCCCCCACGTGGTGATCGTCGATGAAGATCTGCGGCACCGAGGTTCTCCCGTTTGCCCGGCTGGCCATCTCCCGGCGAACCGCGGGCCGCAGATCAACCGAATACTCGATGAACTCGACGGACTTTCGATTCAGCAGCTGCTTGGCGGCACGGCAGAACCCGCAGAGTCGCGAGCTGTAGATCTCGATCTTGGCCATGGACCGACTCTCGTGAGACAGTGGAGCCCGAATCATACAGACGAGCGAGGGACCAGAGAAAGATACGTGAGACCGCAGCGCCCGGCGCAGGTTGTGCTCCGAGGTGCCGACAAACTCGCCGAACAAT
>CAZSDY010000292.1:0-1283 GCA_964605765.1 uncultured Ectothiorhodospiraceae bacterium
ACGACTGTCGTCGCCACCACGCAGGGACAGGGTGGCGCTGACTTGAAGGAGCTTGCCGGGATACCCATCCCGATTCACGTGACGGGCACCTTCGCGCAACCGAGCTATGGACTCGATATGCAAGCACTCGCGGGCGCCGTGGCGAAATCCAAGGCCGCGGACCTGCTCAAGGGCGGGGCCACGGGCCTGGGCGGTGGTCTACTGCCGGATTCGGGAGGGACCTCCGGCAATCCGACCAAGAAAGCCGGTGAGGTGCTCAAGGGTACCGGAGAGAAGGCGGGCAATCTCCTCAAGGGCCTGCTCAACTGAGCTCGGCGCCGGGCCTCGGTGTGCCCGAGCGTGGGGTGCCGGGCGATGGCGGAGAAGCTGAAGATCCTGCTGCTCGGCGCGGGCACACTGGCGCTCGAGCTGCTCCAGGGCCTGCTCGACGATGAGCGCTGCGAGGTATCAGGGGTGTTTCGCTGGTGTCGCGTCGCTCGCGGTGGCCCCCTGGCCGATCCGAACGATCGTCGCCTGTTGCGCCTCGTGCGCGACCGGGGACTCGCCGAGATACGTTGCGATAGCGTCAACGGGACTGCGTTCGCGGCTACCCTCTCTCGCCTGCGCCCGGATTGTGTGCTCGTCGGAAGCTGGGGAGAAATCTTTCGGCGCCAGGTCTTGCAGACACCCGGTGTGCGGTTCGTGAACTGCCATCCTTCGCTGCTGCCGGCCCATCGCGGAACCAACCCCTACGCCTCGGCCATACTCAACGGAGAGTGCGAAAGCGGTGTCAGCTTTCACCTCATCGACGAGCACATCGACACCGGCCCCGTCTTGCTGCAGGGCAGCGTGCCCATCACGCCCCACGATACCGGCGCCACGCTGCGCTCGCGCTGCGCGGCCGAGGCAAGACGGCTCCTGCCGCGGCTCGTGGAGATGTTGAGCGGCAGCGCTCCGCTCGCACCCATCGCGCAGGTGCGCCTGGGCGAGCCGAGCTACTTCGCGCGTCTGTGCATCGCCGACGGCCTCATCGACTGGCGGCGCACTGCCCGGCATATCCAGGACCAAATCAGGGGCCTGCAGCCCTGGCTGCACGCCTACACCCGCATGGACCTGGCGGCCGGGTCCTGCACCTTCACTGCCCGCGACTCCATCGTGCGCCCTATCCGAACGATCGCGGCGCCGGGCACCATCGTGGGGCGCGATCGGAGTGCTCTGTGGGTCAGCACCGGCGACGAGGGTTGCACTCTGGGCTTGACCGATCTGCGCCTGCAGATCGGTCCCTTCATGCTGCCCCGCCGCTT
>CAZSDY010000292.1:1383-4133 GCA_964605765.1 uncultured Ectothiorhodospiraceae bacterium
GAGCGCCTGGGTTAGGTTTGTTCTCTTGACCATTCCAGGCTGCACATCATCATGCAATCCCGGCCCATCGTGGAGGAGCTATGCAGACGCGGTATCACGCACGTCGTCGGCTTGCCGGACAATGGCACGCGCGCGCTTTTCGATGCGCTGTGGGCCGATGAGCGAATCGAGGTCGTCTCGGTGACCCGTGAAGGAGAAGCCTTTGCGCTGGCCAGCGGCCTGCACATCGGCGGCCGGCGAGCGGTGGTGCTCATTCAGGGCACGGGCCTGCTGGAGGCGGGAGACGCGCTGCGCGGCACGGCGGTCAACATGGCCATTCCGCTCGTCAGCTTCATCGGCTACCGGGGTTACGCATCATTGAACGGTGCGGCCGAAAAGCGCGACACGGCCGCCGCCTTCCTCGAGCCGACCCTGGATGCATGGAACATCCCCTATGCCGTGGTGTGCGGCGACGAAGATGTCGCCCGGGTCGGCGCCGTGTTCGACCGTGCCGAGCGCGAGTGCCGCCCGGGTGCCGTGCTGCTGGCCGGCGTCACCGAATAGGCTGGCCATGCTCGACAAGTACCGCTGCCTCGACAAGCTCGCTGCCGCGCGTACCGACGAGGTCGTGGTCAGCATGATGAGCCTCGCCATGCCCTGGGCGGCGCGCTGCGACGGACCGCTCGATTTCGCCTCCGTGGACAGCGCCATGGGCCACGGCGCGGACTTCGCCTACGGCCTGGCGATGGCGCAGCCGCGGCGCGTCATTGCGCTCAACGGCGACGGCAGCATGCTGATGTGCCTCGGCACGCTCGTCACCATGGCGCAACACCCGGTGCCCAATTTCACGCTGGTCATCGCCGAAAATGGCACCTATGAGGTCACCGGCAACCAACCGATTCCGAACGCCGGCCGGCTCGATTTCGAGACCATTGCCCGCGGTGCCGGCATCGAGAGGGTATTCAGCATAGATGATGACCAGACGTTCGATCGCCTGCTGCCCGAGCACTTCAGCGCGCCGGGGCCACAGGTGTTCGTCTGGAAGCTGGCAAGGAGCAGCGAGCCGGTGCCGTCTCCCATGCGCCCGATCAGGGAACGCGCGGCGCGACTGCGCCGTGCGCTGCGGCAAAGCTGAGGGCTCACGTGCCGCGGTGATGCCCCGCCGCGCGGTCATGCTCCACGCATGGACCTGCTCAAGCCCCGGAAAATTTCGCAATCAGCTTGCGCATGAACGCGGTGCAGGCCTCGACCTGCTCGAGAGCGATGAATTCGTCGGGTTTGTGGGCCTGCTCGATGCTGCCGGGACCGAACACGACCACGGGCATCGAGGCGCCCTGGTAGCACCAGCCCTCCGTGCTGTAGGAGACCTTGAACGTCTGATTGGTTTCGGCGAGCGCCATGACCAGCGTCTCCGCGCTGGAGCCGGGCTCGGCGAGCAGCGGCGCGTGGCCGTGCTCGAGCTCGGTGACGATGCTCGCGCCTGGCGCCACCTCGCGCAAGCGCGGGGTCAGCGCGGCAGCGAAGGCATCCAGGCTATCCTTTGCCGCTTCCACCGGATCGCCGGGAATGGGCCGCCAGTCCCAGCGAAACGTGCATTCCCCGGCGACAATGTTGGTGGCGGTACCGCCATCGATGGTCCCGATGCTGATGGTCGACCAGGGAGGATCGAAACCATTGTCCGGGTCGGTGCCGGCGGCAAGCCCGCTCTCGAAGGCGCCCAGGTGCTCGATGAGCTGCGCTGCGACCGCAATGGCATTGACGCCGTGATGGTTAAGGCTCGAGTGGGCCGCCTGGCCGGTGACGCGCGTGAGGTAGTTGAACCCGCCCTTGTGCGTATTGACCACGCGCATGGAGGTCGGCTCCCCGATGATGACGGCGCGTGGCGCGAATCCGTTGGCCGCCAGATCGCCGACCAGGTTAGCGGCGCCCGCGCACGTGGTCTCCTCGTCATAGGTGAAAGCGAAGTGGATGGGAATTTTCAGATTGGCGGCGAGGAACTCCGGCGTCAATGCGAGCGCCACTGCAATGAAGCTCTTCATGTCCGCCGTGCCGCGCCCATAAAGTCGCGCGTCACGCTCGAGCACACGGAAGGGTTCGCTGGACCAGTCCTGGCCGTCGACCGGCACCACGTCCGTGTGCCCGGAAAGCACCACACCCCCCTCGCGCACATCGGGCCCGAGCGTCGCGAACAGGTTCGCCTTGGCCCCCTGCTCGTCGAAGGTGAGTCGCGAGGTGATGCCATGCGCCGCAAGCCGCGCCTCGATGAAACGGATGAGCTCGAGGTTGGAGTTGCGGCTCGTGGTATCGAAGCTCACGAGATCGGCGATCACCGCGGTAATGGGGTCTTGCGTCACGGGGCTGCTCCTTTGAATGCGTTGCGACAGAGGGCTCGCGAAATAGTAACTCCATGGCTTGGGGCGTCGAGGCGCCCGACTGGCAAGGCGCGAGGAGGGCGCATAGTCGTTCCATGTAACCGGACGAGCAACGCAGCCAGGCGGGATGGATCGGCGCTACAAAGCATGGGGTTATTGTTTCGCGAGCGCTTAGGGCACGATTGTCCGGGGCCGCTCAAGCCGAAGACGCCTGCACGAGCTGCGACATCTCGCCCAGGCCATCGATGCCCATGCGCATGCGGTTGCCGGGCGCCAGGAACACGGGTGGCTTGTGGCCGAGACCTACGCCGGGTGGCGTTCCCGTGGGAATGAGGTCACCGGGCAGCAGCGTCATATGGCGGCTGATGAAGCTCACCAGATGCGCCACACCGAAGATCA
>CAZSDY010000293.1:0-4117 GCA_964605765.1 uncultured Ectothiorhodospiraceae bacterium
TGCAGCCACCAGAACATCCCACCCACATGCCAGCCCCAACGCCAGGCCGGAAACAATGCCGATATCCAGGACGCCGCGCCACGGCTGGCTCAGGTGATGGAAGAGCACGACCAAGCCGATAATGGTCAGTGTCAC
The DNA here is from genome assembly GCA_964605765.1 of uncultured Ectothiorhodospiraceae bacterium. Classification (GTDB taxonomy): domain Bacteria; phylum Pseudomonadota; class Gammaproteobacteria; order HK1; family HK1; genus CAZSDY01. The sequence goes on from CAZSDY010000293.1 coordinate 136, forward strand.
CAGATAGGCGGTAATCAGCCGGCGCCGGGTGGTGTGGAAATAGCACATGCAGAAAAGCGGGGCGATGGCCACGTGGAGCACCCGCGGGTGGTGCTTGATATGCCTGGCGCGCGCGGCCACGCGCGGGGAGAAAGCTCGATGGAATCCCCGATATCCCTCCGCGTATCCCATGAAGATCACGTTCGCAACCAGCGTTAGCCAGTGGTTCCAGGCCAAAGGGTAGGCGAGCGCGTCGAGCGAGACCATCGACAGTCTGACGATAGCCGCGCCGAGCAGCACAGACACGCCGGCCAGTCCCCACAGCGCGCCGACGCGCCCGATCATCGTGCTCGCCCCGATACTTGCCAAGTTGTCCGATGCATGATCCATTGACTTCACGGTTTGCCGTGGTTGCCAGCCGCCCCCACGTCGAGTTGTGCCGCGGTTACCCGGTGCGCGGCTCAAAAGTGTGCCAGATAACCCCCGTCCACCGCGAGCACCTGGCCGGTGACGTACGAGGCCGCTGGCGAGGCAAGAAATACCACGGCGCCCGCGATCTCGTGCGGCGCGCCCCAGCGCCCGAGCGACGTGCGCCTGGCGAGCCACTCGCCGACCCGCGCATCGGCGAGCTTGCCGGCATTGGCCTCGGTGGCGAAGAAGCCCGGCGCGACGGCATTGACCGTGATCCGCGATGCTCCGAGCTCGGCAGCGAGCGCCCGGGTCAGCGCTTCGAGCCCGCCCTTGGCCGTCGTGTACACCGCATCGCCGGCGCCCGCAATGGGACCGGCGATGGAGGTGATGTTGATGATACGGCCTTCGCCGCGCGCGCGCATCAATCGGGCGCACCTGCGTGCGAGATCGAGCGGCGCGACGAGGTCCACCTCGATGAGACGCCGCACATCGTCCAGCGTGAAAGAGAACAGGTCCCTGCGGTCCCTGGCGCCGACGTTGTTGACCAGGATGTCGATGCCGCCGTGCTGATTCTCCAGATCCCGGAATGCGGTGTCCACTGCCCCTTCGTCTGTGATGTCGAAGGCGATCGGCGAGGCGTGCAAGCCGCGCTCTTGCAGCCCGTGCACGGCTCGGGCCAAGGCGCCTTCGTCGCGGCCGTTCAGCAGCACGTGGGCGCCTTGGCCGGCAAGCGCGCCGGCGCTCGCGAGGCCCAGGCCGCGCGCGGCGCCCGTGACCAAGGCGACCTTGTCGCGCAGGGAGAAGCTCGTCGATGCCATGTTGTCAGCCGGTGTGGGTCGTGTAAGCGGCAAAGTAATGCACAGTACCGATTAGGGCAACCACGTGCGAGGCATTCCGGCGCGGCTCGGTTTGCGGGCGTTTACGCGTGGCCTGCGTGCACCTTATGCTTGCTCATCGCCCGCGCTCGAATCGGGCAATGACAGACCCGGAGCCCGCCGTGAGCCAGACCGTGACCCTGCCATTGTGGATGCTTGTCCTGGTCGTGCTGCTGGCTGCGTGGACGCTGCTCTCCCGCTTGCTGATGCCGAGCATTCGCTGGTTTTTCAGGCGCCGCCTCAACCGGCTCATCGAGGAGTTGAACAAGCACCTGGCGTTCGAGTTGCCGCCCATCGCGTTGACCAAGCGCCAGGTGCTCATCGACCGCCTGATGTACGCGCCACGAGTGATGCGCGGGGTGGCCGAGTTCTGCGAGAGTGAGAACGCGCCGCGCGAGGTCGCCATGGCGCGCGTGGAACGCTACGCGCAGGAGATCGTACCGGCGTTCAACCCTTATGTGTACTTCCGGCTTGCGAGCGGGTTTTGCGACCGCCTTCTGTCGCTGCTCTACCGCGTGCACCTGGGGTACGTGGACCGCGATGCGATGGCGGCGCTGGAGCGCAACGCCAGTATCGTTTTCGTCATGAATCACCGCAGCAACGTGGACTATCTGCTGGTGAGCTATCTCACGCTGCGTGAGGGCGCGCTCAGCTACGCGGTGGGGGAATGGGCGCGGGTATGGCCATTGCAGCAGCTCATCAGGGCGTTGGGCGGATATTTCGTGCGCCGTGGCTCGGGCGATCCGCTGTACAGGCGCGTGCTGGAGCGCTACGTGCAGATGGCCGTGGACGGCGGCGCGGTGCAGGCGGTATTCCCCGAGGGAGGCTTGAGCAGGGACGGGCGCCTGCGCAGGCCGAGGATCGGGCTGCTCGACTACATGCTGCGCAATTTCGACGCCGACGGCGGGCGCGACATCGTATTCATACCGGTCGGCATCAACTACGATCGTGTGCTGGAAGACCGTAGCTTGCTGCGCAACATCGAGGCCGACGTGGACAAGCGCTCGGGGTTTGCCGCAATCAGGACCGCCTTGGGTTTCGCGGTGCATAACCTGTGGCTGCGCGCCACGGGGCGGTGGTACAGCTACGGGTATGCGAGCGCAAATTTCGGTACGCCTGTGTCACTGCAGTCGATCCTTCGTGCCGAGGAATGGCGCCCGCGCGAGCTCGGCAAGGACGAGCGGATCGCGAAGGTCACCGCGCTCGCGCGGCGGCTGATGCGCGATGTCGGTGCTCTGGTGCCGGTGCTGCCTGTCTCGCTGGTCGCTACCGTGCTGCTGCGCCACGCCGGGCGCGGGCTTGCCCCTGGCGCCTTGTTCGCCGAGGTCACGGCGCTCGGCGAGCAACTCTCGCAAGGTGGTGCACGCGTGCATATTCCGCGCGGCGATGCCGGCTACGCCCTGGAGGTTGGTCTGCGCATGCTGCGTCTGCGCCACCTCGTGGTCGAGAGCGGCGAAGCCATCGATATTGCTCCGGGCGAGCTGCCGATCGTGCGCTATTACGCCAACGCTATCGAGCATCTCGTGAATGACCCGGCGACAGACGCTTGCGCACCGCCGTCTGTACCCGGAGCGATTAGCTGATGCCGGTCGCGCGGTGGCCTGTGGTACGATTCACGGTGTTTCGATGGCGGCTCGTATCGGTCCCCCCGCATCGCGAAGCTGCAAATCCCGTCAGGCCCGGAAGGGAGCAGCGGTAGCGGTCACAGCGAGTGCCGGGGTAAGGCTGGTGCGGGCTGCCGCCCTTCCTGCGGGAGCCCGGACGGAACCGTTGCCGGACAGCGTGCGGCGGTAGTTTTCTGCACGACGCCGATTTACCATTCACCGATGAGCTATCAGGTTCTCGCCCGCAAGTGGCGACCGCGAAATTTTGAGCAGATGGTGGGCCAGGCGCATGTCGCCAGGACACTGGTCAACGCGCTCGATTCCGAGCGTATTCACCACGCATACCTGTTTACCGGCACGCGCGGTGTGGGCAAGACGACCCTCGCGCGAATCCTTGCCAAATGTCTCAATTGTGAGCAGGGCGTGAGTTCCAGACCGTGTGGTACATGCTCGGCGTGCACCGAGATTGACGAGGGGCGATTCGTCGACCTGATCGAGGTCGATGCGGCGTCACGCGCCAAGGTCGACGAGACGCGCGACCTCATGGACAACGTGCAATTTTTCCCGGCGCGCGGGCGCTACAAGGTCTATATCATCGACGAAGTGCACATGTTCTCGGCGCACAGCTTCAACGCCCTGCTGAAGACGCTCGAAGAGCCACCGCCGCACGTCAAGTTCCTGCTCGCGACCACCGATCCGCAGAAGCTGCCGGTCACCGTGCTGTCGCGCTGCCTGCAGTTCAATCTCAGGCGTTTGCCGGTGGCGCAGATCACGGGGCGGCTCGACGAGGTGGCGCAGACAGAGGACATACAGTGCGGATCGGGCGCGACACGGCTCATCGCACAGGCGGCCGACGGCAGCATGCGTGATGCGCTGAGCCTGCTCGATCAAGCCGTCGCCTACAGCGGTGGCGCACTGAGCGTGGAGCATGTGCGCGACATGCTGGGCACGCTGGATCGGGACCAGGTCATCGAGATCGTGCGTGCGCTGGCCGAATCCGACGGCGCTTCAATCATGGCGCGAGTGCGCGAGATGGCTGCGCAGGCCGTCGATTGTGCCGGCGCCCTGCAGGAGATTCTCTCCGTGCTGCATCGTGTCGCGGTGCTGCAGGTG
>CAZSDY010000294.1:0-4103 GCA_964605765.1 uncultured Ectothiorhodospiraceae bacterium
GAAAAAGTTCAGGTCGGTCGACGGGTGACCCGGAAGAGTCTTGACTTGGGTGGCAGGGGTAAGCTACTGCTTACCCGTGTCTTCGCCCTCCCCTGCACGGGCAAACAGGAATTGCCCATGCCACCCCGCCGCCTCGCCTGCACGGGCAAACAGGAATTGCCCAGCCCGCCGCGCGGCGCCGCGGACTCGCGCCGCTAGCGGTTACGGGTGGCCGCGCAAGCTGAAGCATGCGGCTCGGGCGCCAACGACGAAAGCGGATCGGTTGGATGAATCAGGAGCCCGACATCGAAGCATCCGAGGCGTTGCCGCCGTTGGCGAGAGTGGTGGATGGACCCAACGATGGAGATTCGCTCGGACCCGCCGACGCGCATCCGCTCGGCCCCGACCACAGGCAACCGCTCTGCCCCGACCACGGGCCGCCGCATGACCTCAACGATTCGCATTCGCCTGGCTGCGACACCGGGCATTCGCCCGACTCCAACGCGGGGCATCCGCTCGGCCCTTGGATCGAGCCGGTCGCGTGCGCGACGCCTGTTCGGGGCCGGCTCATGGCCGGGGTGGTTGCGGGGGTGGGTTTGGCTTTGGTCGGCGTAGCGGTCTATCTCTCACCAGACCCCTCCGGCATGGGAACGCATCAGCAATTGGGCATGCCCCCATGTACGTCGGTGGTGATCACGGGTTACCCGTGCCCGACGTGCGGAATGACCACGGCTTTCTCCCTGACGGTGCGCGGGCGGCTGCTTTCGGCGTTTCACGCCCAACCGGCCGGGCTGGTGTTTGCCCTTGCAACCGTGCTGGCAACCGCCGTGGCGCTGGTCTCGGCCGCAACGGGCCGGTTTTGGACCCCCAATTTCTACAGAATCTCCTGGCCTCGTTGGATGCTCGGGTTTGTCATCCTGCTTTTGGCGGGATGGGGCTACAAACTCGTGGTCGGGATCGCGGCTGGATCGTTGCCGATTGGCCGCTAGAATGGAAGATGATGGCGACGCCGTGGCGCGAAAAACGGGTCATCAAGCGTGCCCCTGTACGCGTGGGGCGTCACTCGTAGGTGTGCGGGTTCGGGTGGCCGCGCGAGCCGAATCCCGCGGCTCGGGCGATTGTGCCAAGTGCCCTTGTATCGCGCGACCTTGCAAGATGTTTGGAGTAGACCCCCTATGCGGATCGGTTTAATTGGTTGGGTTCTGTTGGCGGGCGGGTTGCTGTCATCGGGCTGCAACTGGCTGACGCCGCTTATTTTCGTCGGCGAGCACAAACGGGCGGTGGCCCCGGAGTTTGACAAGCTCGCGCACAGTCGTGTGGCGGTTGTGGTTTGGGCCGATCAATCCACGCTGTTTGCCTATCCTTATGCCCGGCTGGAGTTGGCGACGTTCGTCGGCGACAAACTTTATGCGGAGATGGCCCAACGTTCGCTGGATACAGAGGTTGTCGATCCACGAGATGTGGACGACTACCTGCAACACGATCCAGAAGCTGCGATCGACCCCGCGGCGGTAGGAAAACATTTCGATGCCGATTACGTGGTCTACCTTGAAATCTTGGAGTTTCAATTGCGAGATCCGCAGCAGCCACAGCTTCTTCGCGGCAAGATTTCAGCGGCCGTTGCCATTCATGATATTCGCAGCGACCCTGACGCTGCAGAGGTATTCGAGTTGGCGCCGGTGGACTGCGTCCATCCGGAAAACGCGCCCGTGATGCTCAGTCGCACAAATTCCCGCCCGATTCGCGAGGCCACGTACATGAAGTTCTCCGAGTTGGTCGCAAGGAAATTCTATGAGTACAAGGAAGACCTCTAAAGATCGCGATGAAGCGGTCTTAGGTGCGGGCAGCGCTTCGGCTGTCGGCGCGGGCGCTTCACCCAGCTCATCTTCGCGATGCATTCGGATTGATGGACTGCGGGCGTGGGCCTTGCTAGGGGTTACCTTGCTGCCGGCCATGGCTTCGGGATGCGGCATGAGCCAGGGCCGACTCCTGTACTTCATGGGGTTCGGCAAGCGCGAGACCGTCAAGGCGCAATTCCGCTTGACTCAAGAGCCGGTCCTTATTCTGGTCGATGACCTCGGCGGGCAGGTGGACTGGCCGCCCACGATTACCTACTTGAGGGATCGCCTCGGGCGCGAACTCATCTCGGCGGGTGGCGCGAACCGCATCATCCCGCCCAAGACGCTCGACACCGTTCGCAGCGCGCATATCGACTACGATCGATTGAGCACACGGAAAATCGGCGAATTGTGCGGCGCCGAGCAGGTACTCTGGGTGGAAATCGATCAATACTTCGCAGACCCGGAATTCTTCGAGCCGACCGACGGCGCCTGGTTGACCGCGACGATCAAGGTGATCGACGTATTGAAACACGAAGACCGCTCGCGCGTTCGCAGCTGGCCGATGACACCGAGAGGACATTATGTTTCCGTCACGATGGACGGAAGCGCGGTGGCGCGGGCCAAGACCAAAGACGCCATCGCCCAACAGCTCGCCGAGAAGCTCACAACCGAAGTCGTCCGCGTCTTTACGGACTGGGTTCCCGGTGATTTTGAGGACTGACGTTGACGCCGGTCCTCCATCTACTTGACGACGATCTCGGATGGCAACAGCGGACGGCGCTGACCGGACTGCTAGATCGAGCACCAACCGGCGGCGCGGCGATCACGATCGCCACCCTATCGCCTCGCGTCATTCCACGAATCGGCAAGGTCGTTGGTGGCCGGCGCCACGCTGTCAAGATTCTCGGTCGCTGCCATCGATTCCCCATGCTCTCGGCGCCGGCCATCGCGCGGGCGCGAACCGGGCTGGGCGATCCGATCGTACACGCTTGGGGCATTTCGGCGGCATGGGCCGCTCGAGCCGCAGGGGCCACGCGCTTGGTGCTTTCTTTGTTCGATCCAACATCGGCCTCGACCGGGGTCAAACGCATCCGCGCCCTAGCGGCGATGCCTGGATTCGTGGTGGCCTGTAGCTGCGACATCGTCAGACGTCGGCTTCTTGAGGGCGGCGTGGCAGCGCGGTCAGCGGTCGTGGTGCGGCCTGGCATTGATTTCGCGGCCATCAACCGATTTCGAAAGGCTCCGCTTCGCGCTGAGCTGGGCATCGCGCCGGGGGATCGACTCATCGTGTTGCCCGAACCGGTTTCGCGCAACGCCGGACAGATCGATTCCTACTGGGCGGTCCAGGTGCTCCGCGTGATCGATGGTGGCTACATCTGCGCCGTGCCCGGAGCGTCGGCCTCGCGCGATCGAATCCATCGCTTGGACCGCGAATTGCTTGGTGATCGTGCGATGATTTCCGTGCCCGAAACGGTTCCGTTTGAACAGCTCGTGAGTGTTGCCGATGCCTTGGTGCTCGCAGGCAGCGGCGATGCTAGCACCACCTGCGTCGCGTGGGCGATGGCGGCAGAAACGCTCGTGATCGGCCCGGCAACCTACAGCGTGGCCGAGCTAATCGCCAGCGGACTCAATGGCCTGCTCTACAAGCCAGATCGTGCCAGAGGTGCAGCACCGGAAATCATGAAACTCTTGAGAAACACATCGAAGCACGCCAAGCTCAAAGAGGTGGCGCGGGGGCATGCTTTTGAAGTATTTGGAGCGCAACGCAACGCCGAACAACATGCTCAACTGTACGAAAACCTGACCCGCGGAATCGAGCCGGGAACCAACATCGCGGATAGCGCGGCGTCGGCGTAGCGGCTGAAAGAGCGGGGGCACCCCAGCCGCGGGCTTCAGCCCGAGCGGCCTCCCGAGTCATGCGGTACGCTGACACGGGACGCCGCGCAAGCCAAAGCCAGCGGCCCAGAATGGACTGCACAAGAAAGCGGCACCGCTTGGCGATGCCGCTTCGTGGGATATGGGGTTTGTTCTACCCAGCGACCGAGGTCTCCGCGCATTGGCGTCGCGAAGAGCCGATGGCCTGTCAGGGTGTGCTGGGATTCAAATCCAGCACGCCTTCGAAATCGAGCCCGAGCACCATCGGCGGCGGCGCTGGCAGCGGTGGGAAGCCGGCCGGTGGGCCGCCTTCGACCGTGGCACTCCACACCGTCAGGCTGTTCGAACCGCTTGTGGGCATTTCATCGTGTACGCCATGTGCGTCGGTGTGCACTTCCTGCATCCAGG
>CAZSDY010000295.1:0-4096 GCA_964605765.1 uncultured Ectothiorhodospiraceae bacterium
TCGCCCATTTCACTCGAGCCCCTACGGGCGCTCCCCCTCCTGTGAAAGGTATAATCGCCCCCTTCTACCCACCAGACAAAGGAACCGCGATGCCTGGATTCTTGTCTAGTTTGATCGGTGATTACCAGGCACAGATGGAGCGCCATCGCAACCGTCCGTTCTTGCAGGCGACGATGGCTGCGTGCGCGCTGGTCGCCGTGGCCGACGGGGAAGTGTCATTCAATGAGCGCATCCGAGTCGATCAGATCCTCGATGCTCTGGAAGCGCTGAAAGTGTTCGACCCACATGAGGCGGTCGATATCTTCAATGGTTATACGGAAGACATTCTCAAGTCGCCCCGCGACGGTCGGGAGCGCGCCATGGCAGCATTGAAGGCCGTCGTCGATGATCGCGAGAAGGCCACATTGCTGATGCGGATTTTCCTCGCCATCTGCGAGGCGGGCGGTGGCAAGAGCCTCGTCAAGCAAATCGAGGTCGTCATGCTGTGCGGGATCATCGGCATTGAACCCAAGGATTGTGGCCTGTACATCGACGGCTCGCCCCAGGATTTGCTGGACGGCCGCCTCGGCGTGTAGCCGCGATCGTTGGAGTATCCAGGCACCTGGCGGGACGTGATACCCAGGTCGTCTCCCGATGGCCACGCTGGCCGGGGCTGCCGCTTGCGCAATGTCGGAATTGAGTCGCTGCGCAGCATCCCCATATGGATTTTCTAAGGACTCTAGCGGAGAAGCACCTGGTCGCGATCATACGTGCCTTCATGACCAACCAGGAGTTTCGCCACAAGGTGTCTCCCTACAAGGTAAAGACGCCGCAGAACTGGCGCCGCTCGCCGCGAAAGATGATTTCGTTGCTGGGCATTCAGTCCGCGCTTATCTTCTCGTACCAATCGCGGTTGTCTCCATGGAAATGACCGAGCGGCTCAAGGCATCGCGCCCTGCTCGGCGAGATAGAGCACGCAACCCATGAGCGCGATCAGATTGACGAGCACGTGCATGTAGAGACAGGCATAGATGGATTGTGTCTTGACCCGGATGACGCCGAGCACCAGGCCGAGCACGAAGATAAGGCTCATGTCGTAGAGATCATACTGCACGTGGATCGCGGCCCACACGCCGGCGGTGACGACGACGGCGCCCCAAGCCCCGATCCGTGAACGTTCCAGGCCACCGAACACGAACCCCCTGAAGAACATCTCTTCGAATAGTGGCCCGACGACACCGACCGATATCCACAGCAGCGGCAGTGAGTAGGCGGTCAGATAAGCAACGATGAAATAGTCGGGCACCGCTGGTCGATGCAGGGCCTCGCCCGCCCACAGGACCGACATCTCGAAAACTACCACGGCCAGGGTTGCCGCGAGGTAGGCCCGCGGTCCGATGCGCCGCAACGCGACTTCCGTGGCCAGGGAGGCGCTCCGCGCCTTGATGATGACAGCGACCAGCGCTGCGCAAACCAGGGCACTGGCACAGATGGCCAGGCTGAAATAGAAGCCTGTTTGACCAATGTCGGCGATCAGCGTGCCGATCTCGGTACCCCGGCTTCCCACGTACGTGATCGCGCCGAGGAGATACAGGCACAGGATCTGCACAACGACGAACACGACCAGCACCAGCGTCCCGAACCCGACGGCATCCCACGCTCCGAGCCGCGCGAGTGACAGCTCGCCGGCCCCCGGCAGATCGAATTCCAGTGTCTCTTGCACGTCGTCCTGGTCGTGCCGCAGCATGGTGCCAGCTAGTCGCCCCACCAAGTTCTGACCACGGCATTGAACCACCGCACCGATGCAGGCAGATCGCGTGCTACACCGTCCAGTCCCTTGGCGTAGATCAACCCCAGATCGAATTGTGCCTCGGTGACACCGTCCACCGCCGCGAGGTCCAGCCAGCGTAGTGCCTCGCCCATGTCGGGCTCGACCAGCTCGCCGCGCCTGTACAGGTCGGCGAGCACCATGCGTGCCTGTGTATGGCCCTGTCCGGCCGCGGCCCGATACCAGGCGAGCGCGCGCTCCGCGTCCTCGGGAGCACCGCTGGCGAAGCGATAGCGTTGTGCGACACGAAACTGGGCACCAGCATGGCCGTGCTCCGCTGCGCGCAAGAACCAGTGCATTGCCCGCACCTCGTCCTTCTCGACGCCTTCACCTTCGTCATACATCTCGCCCAAATGAAGCTGGGCTGCCGCATAGTCTTGTTCGGCGGATTGCCGGTACAGCGACAGCGCTTTCGCGGGGTCCTTGCGCACGCCACGTCCGCGGCGATACAGGTCGCCCAGATTACTCTGCGCGACGCGATTGCCCTGCGCGGCGGCCTTTCGAAACCACGATGCGGCCCGCGTATAGCTCTTCGCCACGCCTTCTCCGTGCAGGTAACGCACCCCGAGATTGTTCTGTGCACGGCTGTGGCCCTGCACGGCTGCCTTGCGAAACCAGTTGACCGATCGCGTGTAATCGCGCGCCACGCCGAGTCCCTTCAGGTACAGCCATCCCAGATGATCCTGGGCGTCCGCCCTGCCCTGCCTGGCGGCTGCGCCATACCATTTGCGCGCCGCGGCATAGTCGCGTACCACGCCATTGCCGCGTTCGAACAGCAGGCCGAGGCGGGTTTGCGCGTAACTGTCGCCGCGCGCGGCGGCCTTCGCGTACCAATTCGCGGCACTGGCGTAATCGCGCACCACGCCGTGGCCCTTTTCGTACATGTGCCCCAGCCTCGTCTGCGCGTAGACGTCGCCGTGCGCGGCTGCGGCGAGATACCACTTGCGGGCCGATTCACGATCCCTGCCGACCCCGAGTCCTTTTTCGAATAGATAGCCGAGGCTCATCTGAGCGTAGTGATCGCCCTGTCGCGCCGCACGCTCATACCACTCGCGCGCCTTGGCATAGTCCTGCGCGACGCCGGTGCCCTTTTCGTAGAGATAGGCAATGCCGACCTGACCCTCGATATCGCCCTGTCCGGCAGCACGCCGGTACCAGAGCGCTGCGGCCTCCAGGTCACGCTCGAGTGCTTTGCCGTTCTCGTACAGGCGAGCGAGCGAGGACTGGGCGGGGGCATAACCTTGTTCCGCGGATTGCCGGAAAAGTGCGGCCGCGCGCTCGAGATCGCCCGCGACGTCCGTGCCGCGTTGATACATCAGTGCCAGGTTGTACTGCGCGACGCGGTGGCCTGCGGTGGCGGCACGCTCGTACCACGCGCGCGCTGCGGACGGATCGGCTTCGACACCTTCGCCAATCTCGTACAGATAGCCGAGCTTGGCCTGCGCGCGGGCATCGCCCTGCCGGGCGGGTTCCAGGAGTTCACGAACTGCAGCCGGCGGCTGGTCGACGCGTCCGATGGCCGCGCCGCCGATATCGTCGAACGCTCGGACCGGCATCCAACAGGCAAGCAGTGCAGGCAGCACGGGTACCAGGGTTTTTGCAAAGCATGGGCTAGAATGGCTCGACAAGGCTTATCATCCCATGAGTCAACCGCGGGGTGCCCGACCGGACAACCAGGGGACAGAGCATGAGTATAGACGCTCCGCTACGTCTGCATCGTGAAACGGTCAAGGCGGAATGGATCGACTACAACGGGCACATGAACCTCGCCTACTTCATGGTGGCATTCGACCATGCAACGGACGAGTTCTTCGACTTCGTGGGCCTCGACGAGGGCTACCGCGAAACCACCGGGTGCTCGCCGTACCTGCTGGAGACGCATGTCAACTACATGGGGGAGATGGGCGAAGGCGAGCCTATGGATTTCGCGACGCAACTGCTCGACTACGACCGCAAGCGCCTGCACCTGTTTCATTTCATGTATCACGCCGCGCGCGACTCGCTGGTGGCGACGACGGAACTGATGTTCATGAACATCGTCCGCGACGCCCGGCGCGCGGCCTCGTTTCCGTCCAGCGTGCTCGTCCGCGTCGGTGACGTCATGAACGCACACTCGCGTCTTGCGCGTCCGATGCAGGTCGGGCGAATCATCGGTATTCGCTGAAAGATCCGACAGCGATGCCGCGCGGCAAACCGGGGTCCCGTCCCCGCGAAATGCGGGCCGGCGCATCTCCAGGCGTTGCGTTCGGCCTGCACGTCATCGAGCACGTGGACACGGGGCAGCACGAC
>CAZSDY010000296.1:0-4078 GCA_964605765.1 uncultured Ectothiorhodospiraceae bacterium
CCAGTTGATCTCCCTGGCCGTTGCGGGACCGACGAGCGCCTGGGAGAGGCGCTGGGGCGTGACGGAGTCGGTGGCCGAGCGCGCTATCCTGCCTGCCATGATCTCGGCCATCTTTTGTGGATACAGGGGATCGAGCGCGGGATCCGCAATGCCCTGTGGATAAAGGGGCTGGTTGGTGCGCGGATCGTACTTGTCGCTGGCACCCAGCGTGTGCAACAGCTCATGGGCAATGACAATCCGGTTGCTTCCCCGGTAGCGGCTGTCGGCGAATACGTTGGCGATGCCGAGCAATCCTTTCTGCAGGCCGAACGAGTGCGCAAGACGCTCGTGTGTCTGCGGGTCGAAGTACTTCACGAATATCTCTATGTGTCCCGGTGGCGTGCCGCCCTTGTCGAGCGTAGCGGCCCAGTAGCGAAGCCGCAGGCTCCAGAGTGCTACGCTGAGCGCATTGCGGGTACGGGGGGGGTCCGGTGGCGGATCGCTAATCACGGGCCCGAGCTCGACGCGGATCGGTCTGGCGAGCGCCAGATTGTAACGCCGCGCCTGCGCGGCGAAGAACTCGGCGATTGGCGCCACGTCGGCGCGCGACAGCGAACGGATGTAGGCGGCGCTCGTCGCGCTGCCGTCGGCGTTGATGGGAAACACGTTGACCCACAGCGTCTCATCCCAGTCGGTCGTCCGTGCGCGCGTGAGCCAGGAGCCAACACCGACCATGATCAGAACATAGAGGAGAAACCCCGTGCGAATCTTGCGCCACATATCGCTTGCCTGTTCGAGAACGCCATGCCGCGAGCACCGCGACCTAACGCATGCGCAGGAACAACCCGGCGCGAAGCTTGGGGTCGAACCAGGTCGACTTGGGCGGCATCACCTCGCCCGCGTCCGAAACCGCGATGAGGTCTTCAATCGAGGTCGGGTACACGGCAAAACCGATCTCCTCGCTCTGCCTGCAAATGCTCGCCAGCTCATCGAGGTCGAACGCCGCCGACAGGTACTCGATGCGATGACTGGTGCGCGGGTCGTTTATGCCCAGAACGGGCCCCAGCAGTCGTTCCTGCAGCACCGTGACATCCAGCCTGCCGACGGGATCGTCGCGCGGCACGATCTCCGGGCGCACGCGTAACCGATACCAGTCACTACCCAGCACCATTGCCACCTCACCGCGCGCTCGCGGAAGCGCCTCGCGCGCGCTCTCGACCGCCAGGCGTTCGACCGTGAAGCAAGGTGCCATCGCCGAGAGCAGCTCGTCGCGCCCGAGGCCGTTCATTCCCTTGACGCAGCGGTTGTATTCCAGAATGCGAAGCTGGTTGTCGGGATAGAACCCCACCAGCAGGTTGTTGTAAGGTTCATCGCCGGTGTGAGCGGGATTCGCGGCGCGTTCGCTTGCGACGAAGCGCACGGCGGATGCCGCACGATGGTGTCCGTCAGTCAGATAAGCCGCCGGCACGCCGGCAAACAACGCGCACAGCGTGTCGATATCATCCTGGTCGCCGACCTGCCACACGGTCTGCACCAGCCCATCCTCCGGCGTGAAATGGATGATGGGCTCGCGTTCCATGAACCGTTCCACGAAGACATCGATCTCGCCAACCGACCGGTAGGCAAGACAGATCGGGCTCGAGCTGGCGCGCACTCCGCGCTGGTAGGCGGTAAGATCGTCCTCCTTGTCTTCCTGCGTATTCTCGTGTTTCTTGATCAGCCCTTTTTCATAATCCTCGACCGGCACCTCGGCCACGACCCCCACCTGCACGTGCGACCCCTCGACCAGGCGGTAGATGTAGAAGCACTGGCGCGCGTGGAATTGCAGGTCACCCTGGGCAATCATCCGCTCCAGGCATGCGGCGTTGCGGGCCAGAAGGTCGTCGAGCGATGGGCGCTCGATCTGCGAAAACTCTTCCAGTGCCCGCATGGCGTTGAGATAGTTGCGTGGATGCGCATTCGCGTAATCGTGGCGCTCGTGCGGTGTCATGGCATCGTAGGACGGACACACGATCTCGTTTGCACGATCGGGATTGGCCAGGTAGCCGTCGAACGGTTTGATGGTCACCATGTGATCAAGCTCCTGCCCGCGGGTGCACGCTCATCCGTTCACACGGGAGAACTCGCGCATGAAGTCGGCCAGCACGCGCACGCTGTCGACCGGCATCGCGTTGTAGATGCTCGCCCGGCAGCCACCCACGCTACGATGCCCCTTGAGGTTGACCAGGTCGGCAGCCTCGGCCTGCGCCAGGAACTTCGCCTCCAGATCCTCGTCCGGCAGTCTGAACACCACGTTCATGTGGGAACGATCATCGCGCGCCACCGGGCATGAGTAGTAATTGCCCTCGTCGATGACATCGTAGAGCGTCGCGGCCTTGTGCCGCGCCTCGGCCTCGATGACATCCAGGCCACCCTTGCGCTTCATCCACCGCAACACCTTGCCGAACATGTAGATGACGAATACGGGGGGCGTATTGAACAACGAATCCTTGTCCGCGTGAACGTCATAGCGCAGATAGTGGGCCAGATCCCGGTTGGTCTGCTCCAGTACGGATTTTCGCACGAAAACCAGCGCCATACCGGCGGGTCCCAGGTTCTTCTGCGCGCCCCCATAGATCAGGTCGAATTTCTCCCATGGAATGCGCCTCGACAGGTAGTCGGAGGACATGTCGGCAACCAGGCGCGGTCCCACCTCAGGCCAATGCGTCATGCGAATTCCGCCGATGGTCTCGTTGGAGGTGACGTGAAGATAGCGGGTGTTGTCACGCACCTCGATCTCCTCGTCCGACGGCATGCGGGTGAAGTTATCGACCACCCCGTCCCAGGCGGTATAGACATCCCCGTGTGGCCTGGCGTCGCGGATGGCCGCCTTGCCCCACGAGCCCGAGTTGAGATAGGCGCCGCGCGAAGCGCCGCCAAGGAGATTCATCGGCACCATCGCAAACTGCAGGGTCGCCCCCCCCTGGATGAACAGCACGTGGAAATCATCGGGCGCGCCGTAGACCTCACGCGAAAGTTGCATGGCCTCGTGGTGGATCTCGTCGTACTCCCGGGCCCTGTGACTCATTTCCAGCAGCGACATCCCCGCGCCGGCATATTCGACGAATTCGCCTTGCGCCTCTTCGAGGACATCGAGCGGCAGCGTGCAGGGGCCCGCACAGAAATTGTGCACCCGCTTGTTCATGGTGTTCTCCCGTCCTTCTTGCCGGCCAATCACGCCCGACCGTGCCTAAATGCCTTGTCGCCACATCTCTCGCGACGACCCCCTCGGTTCGATGGGGGTATCAGGCTACATGTTCACACAATGCAGTGTTTCTCCCCCGACAAACGATTCTATGATCTCGACCACGCCTTCGGCGACCGCATTCTGTGCCTGTGCGGTCGATGCACCGATGTGATGCGTGCCATAAACTCCGGGATGGCTGGCAAGCGGCGAATCGAACGGCGCCTGGGCACTGCCCGGCTCATCGGCGTAGACGTCGAGTCCAGCGCGTATGCCCTTCGTGTCCAGTGCTTCGAGCAATGCAGGCTCGTCGACGATATCACCTCGGGAGGTATTGATGATGATGGCGCCGGGTCGTACCAGGGCAAGGAGATTCGCGCCGATCATGTGGCGCGTCTCGGGCGCCGCCGGCAAATGGAAGGAAAGAATGTCACACCCGCTCGCGAGAGCATCGACACTCTCGGCGTACTCCACGGCAAGCGCGTCGAGTCTGGCGCGGGCCTCGGCGCTGCGCTCCGGCTTGTGTACGACATGCAGGCGAAGGCCGAAAGCAGCCGCCCGCTCGGCCACCGCGAGGCCGATAGCGCCGAGGCCCACGATACCCATCGGCCGCCCGTACAAGCCGGCCGCCTCGGAATAGCGCTTCTTGTCCCAGGTCCCGCGCCGCAGGTCGATCACGTTGTCCGGGATGTTGCGGTCTATACACAGGATCAACCCCAGCACGAGCTCGGCGACGGCAATGGCGTTCCGGCCCGGCACATTGCACACGGGGACACGCCGCTCGGCGGCGGCCTGCTTGTCGATGGTGTTCGTGCCCGCACCCGCGCGTATGACCAGTGCCAGACGATCAGCAGCGGCAATCGTCTCGGCCGTCAC
>CAZSDY010000297.1:0-4070 GCA_964605765.1 uncultured Ectothiorhodospiraceae bacterium
GGCGTTGCCCCGAGGTGCGCGATGCGCACGGGCGCAGGCGGATGGGAGTCGTGAAATGCGGAGTACCACGGATCGGGGGTCAAGGTGTTGGCGTTGTCGCGGTACAGTTTCACCAGCGCGCGCGCGAGCGAGCCCGGCTCGGTCTGGGACACGGCAAAATCGTCGGCCTCGAATTCGTGCTTGCGCGACAGCCATGCGCCGATGGGTTGCAGGAAGAACGTGAATTGCGGTACGACGAACAAGAACAACAGCAGGGCCAGCGGTGCCGAGGGCCGGGAAACCCCCAGACCCTGGTAGAACCACGCGGCGTCGCTGAGCCACCCGAGCAGGCCGAGGCCCGCCAGGCTCAGAGCCGCACGATAGGCGACCTGCTTCACCACGTGCTTGTTGCGAAAGTGCCCCACCTCGTGGGCCAGCACGGCTTCGATCTCCGCCGCGTCCAGACCCTCGAGCAGGGTGTCGAAGAACACGATCCTCTTGTTCTTGCCAAGGCCCGTGAAGTACGCGTTGCCATGTCCGGAGCGCCGTGATCCGTCCATGACGAAGACACCGCTCATGCTCAGCCCGTTGCGATCGAGCAGATTCGAGATGCGCAGGCGCAGGCCCTCGTCTTCCAGGGTCGAGAAGCGGTTGAAGAGCGGTGCGATCAGCACGGGATAGAGCCACACCATGGTCAGGCCGAAAGCCATCCACACCAGCCACACGTGAATCCACCATAACGCGCCGGAAACCTGCATCACCCACAGCACGAGCGCGCCCAGCGGCACGCCCAGGACGATCAGCAGCATGGTGTGCTTGAGCAGGTCCGCGACGAACAGCCGCGGTGTCACCTTGTTGAAGCCAAAGCGCTCCTCGATGACGAAGGTTTGATAGGCGGACATGGGCACGTCCAGCGCACCGAGGATGAGGAATGCGCTCACGATGAGTCCCACGCCCTGCGCCAGTGCCGGCGCGGGGACGGCGCGCCAGGCGGTGTCCAGAAGATCGAGTCCGCCACCAAAGGTCCACGCGAGCAGCAGCGCGGCGCCGATCCACTGATCGAGCATCGCCGTGCGCGTCCTGGCCCGCGTATAATCAGCCGCCCTTTGGTGCCTGGCAATCGTGATCTTCTCCTCGAAATCGACCGGTACGCGCTCGCGGTTTCTCGCCACGTGTCGCAGGTGGCGCACGCCAAGCCAGCATTGCAGCATCAGATTGAGTGCCAGCGCGGACACGAAAACCAGACTGAAATCGTTGAGCATCATCGGGTGAGCAGACATGGCGCGATATGATGGCCCCAGTTCAATGGAGGTCGGCGGCGCACGATGCGCCCGGTATCGCGGGTGCCGGGATGTGACACCGGCCCCGCAATCCGTGCCTTCAGCCGCCGATTTGGTCTCGCTTCGCGACCCCGTGAATAATGCGAGCTAGAATGGGTCATACAACGATCCCGAGGACCTCTCGATGGCGCCGGACACCGGCAACCTGATCTGGATTGATCTCGAGATGACCGGGCTGAATCCGGACGTCGATTATATCATCGAGATCGCCACTGTGATTACCAATGTGTCGCTGGAGGTGCTCGCTGAAGGGCCGGTGCTGGCGGTGCGTCAGTCTGCAGCGGTGCTCGATGCCATGGACGAGTGGAACGCCGCGCAGCACACGCGTTCCGGCCTCGTGGAGCGCGTCAGGTGCAGCCCCCATGACGAGGCCGACGCCGAGCGGCTGACCCTGGAGTTCGTCAGGCGCCACGTGCCCGAGGGCGTCTCACCGATGTGCGGCAACTCCATCTGTCAGGACAGGCGATTCATGCATCGATGGATGCCCGATCTGGAACGCTACTTCCACTATCGTCACATCGATGTGAGCACGCTCAAGGAACTGTGCAGCCGATGGTCTCCGGATGTCGCGTGCGCTTTCAGCAAGGAGAGCAGCCACCGCGCGCTGGCCGACATCCACGACTCCATAGCGGAGTTGAAGCACTACCGCGACCACTTCATGAATCTCGGTTGACGGGCGCCCTCGATGAGCGTCACCGCCAGACTTCCCCGCGCCTTGTACAGTGCCGAGCAGGTCCGCGCCCTGGACCGGCGTGCCATGCAGCAGGGCGGGATCCCCGGTCTCACCCTGATGCAGCGTGCCGGTGCGTCCGCCTTCGCGTTGCTGCGCCGGCGCTGGCCGCGGACGCAGCGGATCGTGGTCGCTGCCGGGGCCGGAAACAATGCCGGCGATGGATATGTGCTGGCGCGCCTCGCGCATCAGGCAGGCGTGAGCGTGACGGTGGCCCAGGTGGGTGACGCGTCGCGCCTGCGCGGCGATGCGCTGCTTGCCTTCGACGAGATGCGTGCGGCGGGTCTCGGCGTTTCGGCATTCCACGACGACCCGCTCGCGAGCGCCGACGTCGTGGTCGATGCTGTTTTCGGCACCGGTCTCAGCCGCGATGTGGAGGGCAGGTGGCGGGCGGCGATCGACGCCATCAATGGAAGCGCGCGACCCGTGCTCTCCCTCGATATCCCCTCGGGCTTAAGCGCCGACAGCGGTACCGTGCACGGCACGTGTGTGCGGGCCGCGCATACCATCACCTTCGTGGGGCTGAAGCTCGGCATGTTTACCGGGTACGGCCCCGAGATGTGCGGTGATGTCGTGTTCGACGACCTGGATATTCCCGATACCGTGCGCGAGGGGGTCGTGTGCGAGGCGTCTCTCTCGGACGCTCGGGCGCGGCGCGGCTTGCTCGGCGCAAGACCGGCAAACGCGCACAAGGGGCAATTCGGCCATGTGCTCGTGGTGGGTGGTAACCACGGTATGGTCGGCGCGGCCGCGATGGCGGGGCAGGCCGCGGCACGCAGCGGCGCGGGGCTCGTGAGTGTCGCCACCCGGCGCGGTAACGCGGCGCCGATCATCGCCGCCATGCCGGAATTGATGGTGCACGAGGTGGAGCAGCCCGGCTCGAGTCTCGCAGCCCTCGCGCGGGCAGCGACGGTGATTGCGATCGGCCCCGGGCTGGGGCGCGGCGTCTGGTCGCGGGATGCGCTTCGCGGCGTGCTGCAAGGTGCGTTGCCGCTCGTGGTCGACGCCGATGGCCTCAACCTGCTCGCCGCCGCGCCCGTGCGCCGCGAGGACTGGGTGCTGACGCCGCATCCCGGCGAAGCAGGCAGGCTGCTCGCCTGCCCCACGGGGGAGATTCAGCGTGGCAGGGTGAGTGCCGCGCGGGCACTGAATGATCGCTATGGCGGGGTATGCGTGCTCAAGGGCGCCGGTACCGTTATCAGCGCCGCGGGCGGCGCGACGGAGATTTGCAATCGTGGCAATCCGGGCATGGCCAGTGGCGGCATGGGCGACGTGCTGACCGGGGTCATCGCGGCGCTGATGGCGCAGGGGGTTTCTCCCTGGGATGCGGCGCGCGTGGGCGTGTGTGTACATGCCGAGGCGGGGGACCTTGCGGCGCGCGATGGCCAGCGCGGCATGCTGGCGACAGACCTGCTGCCCCACATCCGACGTCTGCTCAATGCCTGAGGATTGGCAGGCGATCCTCGCTGTAGCCACGCCGCAGGACATGGAAGCGCTCGGGGCGCGCCTCGTGGCGGTGCCCAATCCTCGCGGCCTCGTGTTCCTGTCCGGCGCGCTCGGCGCCGGAAAGACGACGCTGGTGCGCGGAGCACTGCGCGGGCTGGGTTTCGACAAACCGGTGAAGAGCCCCACCTTCGCCATCGTGGAACCCTATCGGGTGGACACCTTGCGCATCTGTCATGTTGACCTCTATCGCCTCCACGATCCGGGCGAGATCGAGTATATCGGCCTCAGGGATTACCTCGACGGTTCGACCCTGGTATTCATCGAGTGGCCCGAGCGCGGGCGATCCGTGCTGCCGCCACCCGACGTCGAGATCAACATCGAGTTCTCGCCGACGGGGCGCCGCGCCTCGATGCGATTCGCGATCACGGGCGCACAGAGATTCCGCCGCGCGCTGCGCGTGCACCCATAGCCGGTGTGTCAGTGCTCCAACCCGCCTCGGCCTATCGACGACGCCTGTAGGAGCGGGATTCATCCCGCGAACCTTGCAGGGCATGAAACGCCGTGCCCGCCGTGTT
>CAZSDY010000298.1:0-4056 GCA_964605765.1 uncultured Ectothiorhodospiraceae bacterium
CCGCGTTGAGTCTTTCAGGCGGGCTGGCGGCCTATGGCGTGGCGGAGATGGTCGATGAGATGATGGCCAACGCGGCACGCGTGCATGCGGTCGAGCGCGGCGAGGAACTCGCGGGGCATACGCTGATCGCGTTCGGCGGCGCGGCCCCCCTGCACGCGGCGCGACTCGCCGAGAAGCTTTCCATCAGCCGGGTGCTGATCCCCGCCAATGCCGGCGTGGGCTCCGCGGTTGGCATGCTGGCCGCGCCAATCGCCTACGAGGTTGTGCGCAGCCGTCACCTGCGGGTGAGCGATTTCGATGTCGACGCGGTCAACGCACTGCTCGCGGAGTTGCGCGAGGAGGCCTGGACCGTCGTCAGCAGCGCTATCAGCGTCACGCCCGCGGACATCGATGAGACACGCATCGCCTACATGCGCTACGTGGGGCAGGGGCACGAGATTGCCGTTGAGTTGCCGCTTCACCCGTTTGCAGCCGGCGCGGCGGGCGAATTGGCCGGCGCTTTCAGCGCGGCTTATACGGCGCAGTTCGCGCGCACCATACCCGGGGCCGACATCGAGGTGCTGACCTGGGCGGTAACGCTGTCCTCCCGTGTGCATGCTAGCGCTGCGGGTGCGGTGGCGGTGCCCGCCGGGGGTGTCCCGGCACCGGTCAAGAGCATGCGCCGCGTATTCGACCCGGTCAGCGATACGCACGTGACCCTCGAGGTCCATGCACGCGAGGACCTCCGCCCGGGCATGCTGGTGCCGGGCCCCTGCATCATCGCCGAACGCGACACCTCCACCTTCGTGAGCGCGCTGTTCCAGGCGCGCCCACAGTCCGGGGGTGCCCTGATCCTGGAGCGCGTGGGCACATCGTGAAAAGGATTGTCTGTCGATGAGCAACACGAAAGCACTGGACCTCATTCGCCTGCAGATCATGTGGAACCGGCTGCTGGCCGTTGTCGAGGAGCAGGCACAGGCACTGCTGCGAACGGCATTCAGCCCCATTGTCAGGGAGTGCGGCGATCTCTCGGCCGGCGTCTTCGACCTGGACGGACGCATGCTGGCCCAGGCGGTCACGGGCACGCCCGGTCACGTCAACTCCATGGCGGAGTCGGTCAAGCACTTCATCGCGCATTTCCCCCTCGCATCGATGGCCGAGGGCGACATCTACATTACCAACGATCCGTGGATGGGCACCGGTCACCTGAATGACTTCGTGCTCACCACGCCGGCCTTTCATCGCGGCAGGCTGGTCGGCCTCTTTTCCTGTACCAGCCACCTGACCGATATCGGCGGGATCGGCTTCGGTCCCGACGGGACCGACGTGTATATGGAAGGCATACAGATCCCGATGATGAAGCTCGCTGATCGCGGCAGGGTCGACCACACCTTGATGGAGATGGTCAAGGTCAACTCGCGCCTTCCCGTGGAGTCGGAGGGAGATGTGTACTCGCTGGCCGCGTGCAATGATGTCGGCTGCCGGCGTCTCTCGGAGATGCTCGACGAGTTCGACCTGCACGACCTGTCTACGCTCGGCGATCATATCGTCGAGCATTCACGCCAGGCAGTGGTCTCGGAGATCGCACGACTCACCCCCGGGCGCTATCTCAATACGATGACCATCGACGGCTACGACCACGATGTCGAACTGGTCGTCGCGACCACCATCGAGGCGCAACGCATCGTGGTGGACTTCGACGGGACCTCGCCGGCCTCGCGATACGGGATCAATGTCCCCATGGCCTACACCAGCGCCTATACGTGCTTCGCGCTCGGCTGCGCCGTGGCGCCGAGGATCCCGAACAACGCGGGCTCGCTGGCGCCGTTCAGCGTCACGGCGCCGCTTGGCTCGATCCTGAATGCGCCGAGGCCGCGCGCCGTGGCCATACGCCACGTCATCGGCCAGATGTTGCCGGACGTCGTGTTCGGATGCCTGCGCCAGGCCATACCCGAGCGCGTGCCGGCCGAGGGGACATCCGCCTTGTGGACGCTGAACCTGCGCGGCATGCTCGGCGGCACCAATCAGCGCGACAAGGGCTTCACGATCAGCGCCGTCACCAACGGCGGCACGGGCGCGCGGCCCACGCTCGACGGCCTGTCGGCCACGGCGTATCCAAGCGGCGTGCGCGGCACGCCGGTGGAGATCGTGGAGTCCACCTCGCCCCTGGTCGTGTGGCGCAAGGAGCTGAGAGCCGACTCGGGTGGCGCGGGGAGGTATCGCGGCGGACTCGGGCAGGTGATAGAGGTGGGAAGCGCCGCCGGCGAGGCGTTCGAGCTCCTGGCTGCATTCGACCGCATCGCGCACCCCGCGCGCGGGCGTGACGGTGGGCGCGACGGTGCACCCGGCTACGTGGGCCTCAGCGGGGGGCGTGCGCTGCGCGGCAAGGGGTTCCAGGAGGTGCCCGCCGGCGAGCATCTCGTGATCATGACGCCCGGCGGTGGCGGCATGGGTGAGCCCTCGTCACGCGATGCGTCGAGCGTGTCCGCCGATGTGGAGGACGGCCTGGTTTCCGCGACGCAGGCGCGCGCCGTGTACAAGCCATACGCGTAATCGCGGCCGCACCGGGCGTGCACGATACGTGGCATTGCTGCGGGGACCGGGCATCGGCGCCGGTGTCCGGAGAAACGCATGCCGTACCGGGGTGTCGCAATACGTCACGAAGTTGCAGAATATCGACTTTCCTCGGTCGAATGCGCTGCGCCCGGCGGTGTCGATACGGCTCCCGACATGCAAGATGACATCGAAGTTCAGGTCAGGCGCCAGGCCGCGTTCGACGCGGCCATCGAAGCCGAGATCGCCCGTATGCTGCGGCGCCGGCACTGGATGCTTTCGGCTGCCGTGCTGCTGGTGCTGGGCGCGCTGGGCTACACGGGGTGGTGGGTATTGCAGGGCAGTTCCACCCCTCCGCCACGTCGTGATGCGTATTTCGCGTCCGCCCTGCGTCATGTGCAGGCGCGTGCCCTGAGACCCGCGCTCATCGATCTCAAACGTGTCATACAGGCTGACCCGCAACATGTACGCGCTCGATGGATGCTGGCTCGGGTGCATCTGTGGATGGGCGACGGTGAAGCCGCGGAGCAGGCGATTCTGGCACTGCCCGCGGACGATGCGATCGAGGCATCCGACCTGGCGACCGCCAGGCTGCGGGCGCTGCTGATCGAGCGGCGCTATGCCGATGTGCTGCTTGAAGTCGCGAACGCCACACGGCGAAATTCCGCTACGCTGACACTGCAATGCGAGGCCCAGTTGGGGCTCAAGCGATTGCAAAAGGCGGTGCAGACTTGCGATGCCGCGCTGGCCTCGGACCCGGCGAACGTGCGTGCCGGTCTCGCGCGCGCCCGCGTCGCATTCGCGCTGTCTGACCTTGAAGGCGCCGCGCAGCGCGTGGCCGAAGCACTCGCCCGCGACGACACGGACCCCGAGGCATTCTTGCTCCAGGGCGTGATCTCACTTTCCACGGGAGCAATTGAAGACGCCAACGCCGCCTTCGACGCCGCGCTGGCCGCTGCGCCCGCCCACCCCGAGGCACATCTGGGACTCGGGCAGGTCTACCTGATGCGTCACGACGCGGCGAACGCCCGCGAGCATCTAGCCAAGGCACACACCGCCTCGCAGCGCCGCCCTGCCGACGTGGCGTACCTCGATGCCGTGGCCGCTTTGCAGTCCGATGAGGTCCACCGCGCCCGCAACGTCCTTCGCGACTTGCTCAAGACGTCCCCGGATCACATCGACAGCCTGTATCTGCTCTCGACCATCAACCACGCGCAGCAGCAATACCGACAAGCAGAGGTGTCGCTGAAGCGCCTGCTAGGGGTCGCCCCCGGCCACGCGGGTGGGCGCAAGCTGCTGGCAACCGTTTACCTCGATCTGGGTCAACCGAGCGCGGCCATCGAGGCGCTGCTCGATACCTCGCTCGAGGCACTGACGGACACCCAGGCGCTCGCGCTCCTCGCGCGCGCCTATGGCGACGCCGGGGACGCCCAGGCGGCGGACCGGGCGCTGGAGAAGCTTTCCGCGCCGGGCACGCCCGACACACCCGCCTTCGACCCGACGCCGCTCGCCAACACCGATGTC
>CAZSDY010000299.1:0-4042 GCA_964605765.1 uncultured Ectothiorhodospiraceae bacterium
CGGGGGGGCTTCGACAATCCGGGGTGATTTGCGTGGACCCTTCGGGCTTCGCTCAGTCCTGGATGGCCTTCATGCTGAGCCGAATCCTGCCCTGCTTGTCGATCTCGAGCACCTTGACCTGCACCATGTCACCCTCGCTCAGCTTGTCGCTGACCTTCTCCACGCGCTCGCGGGAGATCTGCGAGATGTGCACCAGGCCGTCACGTCCCGGCAGGACGTTGACGAAGGCGCCGAAGTCCATGAGCTTCGCCACGCGCCCGTTGTAGATGCGCCCCACCTCCACGTCGGCGGTGAGATCCTCGATGCGGCGCTTGGCCTCCTGCCCGGCTGCGTTGTCCACCGAGGCAATCTTGACGACACCGTCATCCGTGATGTCTATGGTCGTCCCGGTTTCCTCGGTCAATGCACGGATGGTGGAGCCGCCCTTGCCTATCACGTCGCGGATCTTGTCGGGGCTGATGTTCATGGTGATGATGCGCGGTGCGTAATCGGACATGTCGGAGCGGGGCTCGTCGATGGCCGCCGTCATGGCGTCCAGGATGTGCAGCCGCCCGTCGCGCGCCTGCGTGAGCGCCGTGTCCATGATCTCGCGTGTGATGCCGTCGATCTTGATATCCATCTGTAGCGCGGTGATCCCGTGCTGCGTGCCCGCGACCTTGAAATCCATGTCGCCCAGATGATCCTCGTCGCCCATGATGTCGGAAAGCACCACGTATCGGTCACCTTCCTTGATCAAACCCATCGCAATGCCGGCAACCGGAGCCTTGATGGGCACACCTGCGTCCATCAACGACAGGCTGGTGCCGCATACCGATGCCATGGAGCTCGACCCGTTGGACTCGGTAACCTCGGAGACCACGCGGATGACGTAGGGAAAGTCCTCCAGTGTCGGCATGAGAGCCTGCACGCCGCGCTTGGCCAGGCGGCCATGACCAATCTCACGCCGTTTGGGCCCTAGCATGCGGCCGGTTTCCCCGACGCAGTAGGGGGGGAAGTTGTAATGCAGCATGAAAGCCTCGCGGCGCTCGCCCTCGATGGCGTCAATGATCTGCGCATCGCGGCCCGTGCCGAGCGTGGTCACCACGAGCGCCTGGGTCTCTCCGCGCGTGAACAACGCCGAGCCGTGCGTGCGGGGTAACACCCCGACGCGACAGCGAATCGGGCGCACGGTCGTGCAGTCACGGCCGTCTATACGGTTTTGCCCGGCGAGGATGTCGCCGCGCACGATGTCTTTTTCCACGGCCGAGATTACGTCCTTGACGTCGCCGGCCGACCAGCCGTTCTCATCGGCATGCGCAGCCGCGATGGCGTCCACGACGCCCGCTCGCGCCGTGCGAACGCGCGCCTGGCGCTCGAGCTTGTCGGAGGTTGCATAGGCTTCACGCAACGGCGCCTCGGCAAGCTCTCGGACCTTGATCGCCAGCGTTTCGTCGCACGTTTTCGGCACCCACTCCCAGGGCTCCTTGCCGGCTTCGCGCGCCATTTCCTCGATTGCCCCGATGACGCTCTGCATCTGCTCGTGCCCGTACAGAACGGCGTCGAGCATGGTCTGCTCCGCCAACTCCGCGGCCTCCGACTCCACCATCAGCACGGCATTGCGCGTGCCGGCGACGACCAGATTTAGGGACGAGTCAGCAAGCTCGCTGATATTAGGATTCAGGATGAAAGCCCCATCCTTGTATCCCACCCTGGCCGCGGCGATGGGCCCCCGAAACGGCAGCCCGGACAAACACAGCGCCGCCGATGCGCCGATCATGGCCGGGATATCCGGATCTATCTCCGGATCGAGCGACAGCACCGTCGCGACGATGTGCACCTCGTTGATGAACCCCTTGGGGAACAGAGGGCGGACGGGACGGTCGATGAGGCGCGAGGTTAATGTTTCCTTTTCGCTGGGACGGCCCTCTCGCTTGAAGAAGCCACCTGGGATCTTGCCGGCCGCGTAGGTTTTTTCCTGGTAGTCAACGGTGAGCGGGAAAAACCCCCGGTCCGGCCTCACCTCGCGTTCACCCACGACGGCGACCAGCACGACGGTATCGCCAAGGCTGGCGACTACCGATCCGCTCGCCTGGCGCGCGATCTCGCCCGTTTGCAGGGTGAGGACATGCTCGCCGTAGGCGAGTTCCTTCTTCACTGGTGTCATCAGTTACTTCCGCTAAGGTGTGATGCCGCAGCGCCTAGCGGCGCAGGCCGAGGCGCTTGATCAGGGCACGGTAACGTTCGATGTGCTTGCTCTTGAGATAGTCGAGCAGCTTGCGCCGTTGGCTTACCATTTTCAGGAGTCCCTGGCGGGAATGGTGGTCGTGGATGTGCGTCTTGAAATGTCCGGTAAGATGCTGGATACGATTGCTCAGCAACGCCACCTGCACCTCGGGCGAGCCGGTGTCGGTATCCGACCGTCTGTATTCTCCCAGAATTTCCGCTTTCTGCTCTGCGTTCAATGACATCTGTATCTATCGTCCGAAAAAGTGTGGCGTATTCTACCCATCGCCCCCTGCTCTCACAAGCGAAACCCGGGCAATCCGGGCGCGCCGTCGCAGCCGCGGCTCAAGCGCACAGTTTCACCAGCCGGCGCGGGGCAATTCGACCGTCTTCCAGCACCTCGCCGACACCCAGAAAACGGTTCCCTTTCTCGTAGATTTTCACCAAACCCCGGGTCGGCGCATGCGCCACCATGACCGCCTGACCCTGGCGCAGGTAGTACGCGACGGAGTCCGTGAGGTGCACGTCCGGCCATCCCGCCAGCGCCGTTTGCATCGGCAACAGCATCTCATCGAGTGCATCAAGCCCTTCGCGCGCGCGTTCGCGCAGATCGTCCAGGGCGTGCATGTCGGCGGCGTCGAACGGCCCCGAGGCGATGCGCTGCAGGGCCGATACGCTTGCGCCGCAACCGAGCGCCGTGCCGATGTCTTCAGCCAGTGTGCGGATATATGTACCCTTGGAACAGGCAATCTCCAGATGTATCTGATCGGGATCGCGCTGCAGGACATCAAGCACGTGGATGGTCACCGAGCGAGGCTGGCGCTCGACCACGATGCCCTTGTGCGCAAGCTTGTACAGGCGCTGACCGTGATGCTTGATGGCTGAATGCATCGGTGGAATCTGGCTGATGCTGCCCCGGAACCGACCGAGCACCTCCTCAAGTCCGTCGTCTGTTATCACGGGCACCGCCCGCGACTCGATCACCTCGCCCTCCGCATCGCCGGTGGAGGTCCTGACCCCGAGCCTGAACGAGGCACGATAGCGCTTGTCGGCTTCGAGCAGAAATCCCGATAACTTCGTGGCTTCCCCCATGCAGATGGGCAGCAAACCGCTCGCGAGCCTGTCCAGGCTACCCGTATGGCCCGCCTTGCGAGCGTGAAACAAGCGCTTGACAATCTGCAGAGCTTCGTTGGACCCGATACCTACGGGCTTGTCCAGTAATACGATCCCGTGCACGCCTCGACCCGACTTTCCGCCTCGTCTACCCATCGGGGCCTCGCTGCGGCCCGATGGCCGCATCGGACAAGTTCCTACTCATCGTCGATTTCCCCGTGGCTTGGCGCATGGGGACCAGCGTGCCCGTCGGCGCTGTCCAGCAGCGCGGCAATGCGACATGCGTCGTCAAGGCTGGGGTCGTAGACGAACTCGAGGCGGGGGACCTTTCGCATGCGGATACGCTTTGCCAGCGACTGGCGAAGAAAGCCTGAAGCCCTGCTCAGCGCGCGCACGAGCTGCGCCGAGTCGGTGCTCTCGCGCGGTGTAATGTAAATCCGTGCGAGGGACAGATCGGTGGACACATCCACGCCCGAGATCGTCAGTCCCAGGAAACGCGGATCGCTGCTCTCTCGTGCGACGATGTCCGCCAGTTCCCGGTGCAACTGCTGGGCAACGCGCTCGGCCCTGCTGAATTCCTTGATGCCCATATTGCGTCAAAGACTGCGCTGCCCGGGCGCCTGTCGAGTGCCCGGTGAAAAGGCACGAGTCCCGCGGATAGCGGTCCGACCCGCACGGCCGAGTCGGCGTGACTCAGCTCGCGCGAGCCACCTCTACTCTCTCGAAC
>CAZSDY010000300.1:0-4034 GCA_964605765.1 uncultured Ectothiorhodospiraceae bacterium
GTACGCGACGTTCTTGGTCGGGCGCACGCAAGCGGGTATACTTCGCGCACGCCGCATACCGGCAATTGATCGAGATCGCGACAAGCAGCCTGTCAGCAGTGCACCGAGGACGACGTGAACCTTTTCCCAAGACACATGAACATACGCAACTTCGGCAAGGCAATCGTGCTCGCCGCATGCACCGGAGCCGGTGCGAGCGTGCTGGCGGCCGGCGACGCGGGTGCGGGCCAGACCAAGGCAATCCCGTGCATGGGCTGCCATGGCATCGAGGGCTACTTCACCGTCTACCCGACCTACCACGTACCCAAGGTGGGTGGCCAGCACGCCGCCTACGTCGTCTCCGCATTGAAGGCGTACAAGTCGGGCGCGCGCGGCCACAAGACCATGCAGGCACAGGCTGCGACGCTCAGCGAGCAGGACATGCTGGATATCGCGGCATTTTTCGAGTCCGCCGGACCACAGGGAGATTAGCCGATGGCGTCGCGCGCTTTACTTGCCTCGGCGGTCCTGCTGGCACTTTTCGCACCTTCCGCATCGGCGGGCGGTGACGCGGCCGCCGGGAAGGACAAGGCCAAGGTGTGTGCGGCCTGTCACGGGACAGACGGCAACAGTCCGGCGGGACAAACGCCGCAGCCGCCGCGACTCGCCGGCCAGCACGCGGACTATCTGGTCAAGACCCTGGAAGACTACGCATCGAAGGCCAGAAACAATGTGCTCATGTCCGCACTGGTCGCGAACCTGAGCGCCCAGGACCGCGAGGATATCGCGGCCTATTTCGCCTCCCGGTCCACGGTGCTCGACATCATCCAGCACACGAGGTAACCCCCGCTCAACCGCCCGGCGGCTCGCTGCGTATCCTTTCCCTGGGTAGATAAGTCCCCTCCGAGGACAGATCCGTCACCGTCTCGAGCCGCGCTCCCGACACATCGAATATGGCGTGTCGCCGAGATACGTCGGCAAACTCCCAGTCGATGACGACATCGTTGTAAAGGGCCCTGCCAACCAGGTTCCTGCCTTCGCGCAAGGGCAGCCGGCGCGCGTTCTCGTCGACGAGGGCGACAACGTCGCGCTGCACGACGCAAAAGCCGTGGCCGGCCAGGCGCAAATCGAAGCGGTCGACACCCGCGCTGTCGACCTCCATCGCACGGCCACGTGGAATTCTGACCAGGGCCGGCAAGGCCCCGTGCGCGCCGGGCACATCGCTGCTACGCGCCTCATCGCCCGCTCCACGGCGGCGCGTGAGATCGGCATCGCGCCCTGCACGGTCCCCCGATGGATCGGACTGACGCTCGCGCCACTCGCGGTCCAGCGCGTCGTGGCGATGCAGCAGGTACTGCCGCAGCTTGACCAGGGCGAGCTTCTTGTGCTCGTCGTAGGCCGTGGAACGATGCTGTAGCGCAACCAGAATGTCGCGCCATTCGCGATCGCGCGTGACCAAGGAGACGTCCAACCCGCGAAGCATCCGGCTGGCCGCGCTGGGCTCGCGCATGAGGCGGACAAGCACGTAACGCAGCATGCGCTCCACGCGCCGGCTACGAATCGCCTCCGCTGCGAGCCCGGACTTGTCCATCTGCGAGAATGACAGCACAGCCTTGTCCGAAACGCTCGTGCGCCACGCAAGCTCGCGTCCGAACGCCTCGAGGGCGTCGAGCCTCACCATGAAGCCCGGCGCCCTGGACGGATCGAAATCGCACGAATGCGCCGCCGACCACCCGGCATCCGGGCGCGACAGGCGCAGGGTATCTTCCAGTTCCACGGGGGGCGCGTGTGGCGTCACGATTCCTCGGCTGCATCTCGTAAAGGAATGAATATGCGTGCGCCGCCGCGCCGGCACAAGCACGCAGCACGAGAATTGTGAACCGCATCACGCGTGTTTCAGCGATTCAGGGCTCGCGAAATAACAACTTCGCGTTTTCGCGCGTCGCGGCACCCGACTGGCAAGGCGCGAGGCGGGCGAACAGTCACTCTACAAGCGACGCGCAACTCAGCCAGGCGGGATGGATCGGGGGCACGAAAAGGGCAGTTATTGTTTCGCGAGCCTTCAACGCCTAGCGTCACAGGGGCTCAAGGCGTGCTGTCCCGCAGCGGACTGCCACCGCCCCACGAGTCATCGGGCTCGCGCCGTTCGGCCTCGGCTGTATCGTGGCCGCCCCAGGAATAGTCCGTCATGCTGCGAATGGTCGTTTCGCGCAGGCGTCGCGAAAGTATCTCGGCGAGCGAATGATAGAAGCGCCCTTCAAAACCCGTATCATCGCGGATCAGCTGCCCGACAACTGCTTCGTCGACGATATCCACTTCGACGCAGCCGTCGGCAACCACGCTGGCACTGGCGCCGAAATCCTCGACGAAGCTCATCTCACCGAACACTTCGCCCGTTTCCAGGCGCGACACTTCGACGACGAACTGCATGTGCTGGCGTTCAACACGGACCGCACCGCGCCGGATGAAGAACAGCGCGCGGCGCCGCTCGCCTTGCGCCAGAATGACCTCATCGGGCCCGAAACTTTGCGTTCGGACCACGGCCAGGAGCTTCGCCATCTGACTCGTACTCAGGAATCTCAGATAAGCACTCATCCAGGTTCGGCCCTCGAGTGACTGCGTCAAACCGGCCACCACGCCGATGTTGCATCGCGAGCCGCCGGAACCCTATTGTACATGCCGGCGGCCGCCGCTCGCGGGTCACGATACTGCCATGAAGGACTGCAATGCATAAATCAACGCTTTTGATTGGTGCCCTGGCGCTCGGTAGCGCCTGCATGGGAATGCCCGCACAGACCCGCGCGCAGGATGTCGCACAAACACCTGCGCCGCTGTTTCCGGTAGCAGACCACGGTGACTTTCCGCAACCGGGTGCGACCTTCGAGGAAGTCCGGCGCCTCATCCTCGATCGCTATTACTCGGACAGCATCGATGAGCCGTCCCTGTATCACGCAGCCATCCTCGGCATGCTCAGGCATGTCTCACCGCCCGACAGTCCGGACCTCGCCAAGCTCTGGTCCGCGGAGCAGTACGCGGCCATCACGAACGCGCTTCAAGGCATCAGTGCGACCATTGGTATTCGCAGCCGCTTCGACCAGGGCGACGGCAGCCTCACCGTCACCGAGGTCTTGCCGGGCTCGGCCTCCGAGGGCAGCCTGCGCGTTCGCGATCGTATTCTGCGCATCGATGGCGCGCCCCTCAAAGACAAAACGCTGGACGAGATCAATGCGCTCCTCAGTGGTGAGGATGGCAGCACCGTGGAACTTACCGTGGTGCGCGACATCGAGGTCCTGCGCTTTCGGGTGCAACGCGAGCCTTTTGCCCTGCAAAACCTCGTGTCCGCCATGTTGCCCAATGCCACCGCCTACGTCAGACTGAGAAGAGTGACCCAGCACGCCTCCGAGGAACTGCGCGCGGCGCTGCAGACACATCTGGCACAGGGCGCGCGACGCGCCATCATCGACCTGCGTGACAATTCCGGAGGCGTGTTCACAGAAGGCATGCGGCTCGCCGAGCTGTTTCTGCCCGCAAAAAGCATCATCGTGCGCACGGCCCGGCGCGCGGAGCAGGTAAAGACCTACATTTCAAGCAATGAAGCCCCGTTTCGCCTGCCACTGGTTCTGCTGGTGAACGCCAAGACGGCATCGGCAAGCGAAATATTCGTGGCAGCCCTGCGCGCGCACGGGCTGGCCAAGGTGATCGGCATGCCCACCTTCGGCAAGGCGATCATGGAGGAGACATTCACGCTTTCAAACGGCTACAGGGTGAAGTTCATCGTCGGCTCACTCTACGAGCCGCGGGGCAACTCGTGGCAGGGCGGCGGACTGCGCCCGGACATCCGCGTGGATTTGCCGGCCGCGGAACTGAAACGACTGGAGAAGCTCGCGCCGGGCGATCGCGTGAAGCGCGATCCCCAGCTGCTGGCCGCCTGGAAGATACTGCAGTGAGCGCGCGTGGACCAGGCGCCTTCAGGGCCTCGACAAACCACGGCGAATCGGGTGGCCCCCTGTAGGAGCCCGACAGGTCTCCTAAATGGAATCTTCCTGCATAATGGC
>CAZSDY010000301.1:0-4032 GCA_964605765.1 uncultured Ectothiorhodospiraceae bacterium
CCGTTAACGGCAAGTGAGCTTCCCGGCGCTGGATGAAGGGTCATGACCGCACACTTGTATCCGCCCTCATGTTGGAGAGGCGGTGCTCTGCGGACCCTTATTGGACCCGCGCTCTTTTTCCTGATCTCGAATTCGGCTTCTTGGGGCCGAAGAAGTTATCCGGGTGTCGAAAAGCCAGGCCGACCTGTGATGCCAACATGTGAGAATCCGTCAGCAGGTTTGCTCAGCCGCGAGCATAGCCGAGGCTCGGTCAGCTGATTTTCAGGTGATCGAGAAAGAGTTCCGCTTTCAGGATGGGACAGGGAAATGGCGAGGCGAGGCTCAAGAGATCACGATCACCTGTTACCAGAAAGTCCGCCTTCCCCGCTACTGCCAGCTCGAGGAACGGCACATCGAATGGGTCGCGGCAGGGCGGTGTAGCAGGCACTGGGCTCGGTATCTGGACGCTCTCGCAGAAGGGTAGATAGTCCGACAACAAATACTCTCGCTTCTCGGTGCTCAAACGGAACTTGGGGTAGGCAAGCACCCGTATCAGCTCGCCGGCCGTTGCCTTCGATACCAGCGGGGTGAAGTGTCGGTTCTGCCACCCGCGGCGGAGGAGGACCAGATTGCCCGCGCTGAATACGAGCGCCGAGAGCACCAGATTGGTGTCGAGCACAGCCCGCGGCAGCCACGGCTTCGAGCGCGCATTGGACACTCGCCCAAGGCTCAGTTTTTCTGATTCCGAGTACCAGTCCGTGACGGTCGCTTGCGTGCCCAGGCGACGGCATTGCTCACGTCTTGCTCTGTGAGGTCCAGCTCCGCGAGCTTTGCCCGCACGGCGTCGGCACGCTGGATGCGGACCGGGGTCAGGACCACTTGGCCATTCTGGATCTCGACATCGAAGTACTCTACCGGCCCGAGCTCGTTGGTGATGCTCTTCGGGAGCGTGAGCTGATTCTTGGTGGTGATCTTGGCGAGCATGGCAGCTTACCCATCGAAGTAAGGAATCCTTACTTTAGCCAGCGAGCGTTTTGGCTTCAACCCTCGCGCAGGGCCGAACCCACCCCCTGCCTGCACGCGCAGACCAGGGCGGACGGGTCCGCAACGTGCAGCACGCGCATCCGCATCCCGATATCAATGACACGATAGCGCCGCGGCGGGTGCTGGATCTCGCGACAGCCACCGTCCGGCCAATCAGACGGGTGCGCTACGACCCCCGCACGTACCATGTACAGGTCGATGTAGGCCATGCGGCGCGCGCCAGGTGCGCGTCGCTTTGCACCGCCGTTACGTGATGGCTGCCATCGCGGAACGCGCCGTCGCGCACGACGGCAACCGGCGCCGGCGCGTCAGGTAAAATGCTCAGCCCAGACCGCGGCGATCGCGGGCCTCGCGCACACGGTATCGCACCATCGCGCGATGCCCGGATGCGCCGCGAGCAGAGCGCCGGTATCCGGGTGCCACTGCGCGAGCATGGGATAGTAGATGTCGGTCACACAGAACGGCTCACCGAGCAGATAGGGCCCCGCGCCGAGCGCCTCGGCCACCATCGCCCAGTAGCCGTCCAGGTCGACCTCGGCCTGTTGCCGCACGCCGGCACCGCCGTCGGGCGCGGCGCTGTAGCGATCCGCGTAATGCACGCGCAGCGTCGTCTCGTAGACGTTCACGGCGCCGAAAATCAGCCAGCGGTACGCCTTCGCCCTGTCGGGGTCGCCCGGCGGGGGCAGCAGGCTCGCGCCGGGGTGCGCATCGGCGATGTGCAGCAGCATGGCCGCCGACTCGGTGAGCAGCGTGCCGTCGGGCAGCACCAGCACCGGCACCTGGCCGCGCGGATTGACCGCCAGAAAATCCGCCTCGTGATGCGCACCGGCCTCGAGATCGATCCTGATGCGCTCGACCTCGGCACCCGCCTCGTGCAGCGCCGCCTGTGGAGCGAAAGCGCCCGTGCCCTTGTCCCAGTAAAGTTTGTACATGGTACCGATCCAGCTTGTGGTCGCCGTTGTTCCTGCGCATTATCATCCGCACGGCCGAAGATACAAACACCCCACGGCAACTCGATGCGCCGATTGTTGCAGCACTATCGGCACATGGGGGCCTTGCGTAGCTTTGAGTCGATGCGTGCCGGCACGGGTGTGGCCGGCACCCAACGCCGCCCGAGCCGTGCCGGCCGGGCCAGGAATGGAAAAGACCGGGCAGCATCCATGCGTGATACCGAGGGAAGAACGGCCGAGGAGTTCCTGCTCCTGCACGAGATCGTCAAGGCAGCCCGATCGAGGCTCGAGCCCGAGGTGTGGGACTACCTCGCCGGCGCGGTGGAGTCCGAGGTCACGCTGAAACGCAACCGCCAGGCGATCGACGCCATCGCCTTTCGGCCGCGTGTCCTGCGCGATGTATCGCACGTCGATACGCGCACGACACTGCTCGGGCTCGACATGCGCCTGCCGGTTCTCCTCGCTCCCATCGGCGCGCTGGAGACGTTCGACGACGCGGCCGGCGCGGCAGTCGCCCGCGCCGCATCGGCCTTTGGCACCATCAGCATGCACAGCTCGGTGAGCGACCCCTCGCTCGAAGCGATCGCGAGCGCCGCGGGCGGCCCGAAGATCTTTCAGCTCTACGTGCACGGCGACGGCGCCTGGCTGGACCGCGAGGTGCGCCGCATCGTTGCCGCGGGGTACCAGGCGCTGTGCATCACGGTGGATCTGCCCGTGTACGCGTTGCGCGAGCGCGATGCCGCGAGGCGCTACGTGACGCCGGCGCGCCGCGCGAGCGCCGCGCAGGGCGACGCGGCCTGGCGCGCACGCTACAACTGGGACGACGTCAGGCGCTTCAAGGACAACCACGACATCCCGCTGATTCTCAAGGGCATCGCGACCGCCGAAGACGCGGCGCTCGCTTGCGAGCAGGGCGTGGATGCCATCTACGTTTCCAATCACGGCGGCCGGCAGTTGGATCACGCGCGCGGCACCTTCGCCGTCCTGCCCGAGGTGGTGGCCGAGGTGGCGGGGCGCGCACCGGTCATCGTCGACGGGGGCGTCCTGCGCGGCACCGATGTCGTGAAAGCCATCGCGCTCGGTGCCGACGCCGTGGGGATCGGCCGCCTGTATGGCTTCGGTTTCGCCGCGGCCGGGCAACAAGGGGTCGTGCGGGTGCTGGAAATCCTCGAGCGCGAGGTCTCGACCTGCATGGCGGAACTCGGCGTGACGCGCCTCGATGCGCTCG
Source organism: uncultured Ectothiorhodospiraceae bacterium (assembly GCA_964605765.1). Classification (GTDB taxonomy): domain Bacteria; phylum Pseudomonadota; class Gammaproteobacteria; order HK1; family HK1; genus CAZSDY01. The sequence goes on from CAZSDY010000301.1 coordinate 3,202, forward strand.
ACGGCGCGTATCTCTCGCCCGCCGAGCCGGTCGGCCCGCCAGGCTTGAGCAGTGCGTTTCCCTTGCTCGAGGACGGCGACTGAGGGCGCCGCCCTGTTCGTCCCTTATTCGTCAAACTTCGTGCAAAACGACAAACGCCAGGCTATTCGGCTAACGGGGGGCATCGCAAGATAATGATGGCTCTCGCAAAGCCGCCAAGCACGCCAAGAATATCGATCTGCCTCGCTACGGCTCTTGACACGACGAGTGATGCCTGCGTCATCAGCGAGCATCGCCTGTGCCTGGTCTCGACAATCGCCCGGCCAACCATGTGAATAGCCGGGGGTGGTCTGGGCGCGAGGTCAGGTCTCCCATTGCACATGGGCCGTGCAGATTTTCCTTCGTGACGCTGACTGGTCGGGAAGGAGAACTATGTTCTCGAATTGGCGCGCTAAGTGGCACTCAATCGCGTTCGGGCCGGAATGGCAGGCTGGCCTGAAGACTGGCCGTGGAGTAGTTATCGTGCGGGCGCAACAGTTGAGCAGCGCGCGACATCGATCAGCGTGCCCCGGGCAAGGTTGCCGCCAAAGGCTATCGATGTGCTCGCTGAATTGTGGAGTAAGCTGTTGTTTTCCTTCCACTAACCTGTCCTTGTCGGAATTCTTTACACGATTATGGCCGTCACGCAGCCTGAGATCGGGGCGACCTCACGATGAATCAATAACTTACCTGGATTTCTATGTCATTTGACATAGTCGGTAAATTTTACACTCTGATTGTCCGCTAACGCTCCGACCCGTAAGTTCTTATATGGACCCGTCCGGTTTGGCAAGTGAATTCCCAGCGTTGGAT
>CAZSDY010000302.1:0-3984 GCA_964605765.1 uncultured Ectothiorhodospiraceae bacterium
GGCGGGCGCGGGGCGGGGGCAGTCCCAGCGGTCGCCCTTGCGCACGGGCTGGCACTCGGCCTCGCCGCCACAGCGCCCGTCGAGCCCGGGACCCTGCCAGCACGGCTTTGCCCATAGCCGCGCGCGCCCGCATTCATAGGGAAGCTGCGGGCGCTCGTAGACGCTGCGATCGTGGCGGAATTTCTGCGGATCGATCATAGCGCGTAGATATTGACCAGAGCCAGGTGCCAGAGGCTGAATACGAGCAGGGCGGCGACCGCCGGCACGTGCACCAGCAACCACGCCTTCATGAGACCCTGCGCGGCATAGTGAAAATCCAGCCGGCTCTTGAGCTCGGCAAGCGCCTGCAGCCGCTTGAGGTACTCGCGTTCGCTGTCGTTCAGATAGCTGCGGCTGTTGGTGAACTGCTGCTCGAGCCAGTAAGCGCCCTTGTGCCCACCCGAGAGCTGGCTCAGCACGAAGCGCGGGCGGCGAAAGTACCAGTCGAAGGTCTCCACGTAGTAGCGCGCCAGGGTGTCGGCCCTGGTCGACTTGGTGCATTGCAGCACGACCTCCTCGGCCGCGGCGCGCAAATCGGCGATCTCGGCAGGAATGCGCTCGTAGATGACCTCCGCACGCGTGCCCGTCAGGCGGTGCGGGAAGACGCGCAGGATGATGTAGCCGGCCGCGCCGCTCAAGCTCACCACGAAGAACAGCACGGCGAGCGCCTGCTCGTAGGGCCCGCTCGGCCACAGCGAGCCGGTATGCAGGAAATACAGCGCCACGGCGAGCACGCCGCCGACCAGGTGGCCGATCGTCCACCAGTGCGCGCGCAGCAGCGGCAGCATCGAGAGGCGCTTGCGCACGTTGAACGCGCCGAGGAACAGTATCAGCGCGAGGAGCGCATAGCCGGTGATGAGCGCGGGCTCGCGCAGGTGCACCGCGGCCCGGTGCGCGGGCAGCGCCACCAGCACAAACAGCGCCGCCGCGCCGAGCCACACAGTGAGCAGCACCAGCCAGCGTGACTTGATGGCCGGCAACCTCTTCCCCACGGACCCTCGCGCGCTTGCCGCGTCGCGGGTGCTCATCTGTGCGGGTGCCCGGAAAACACGCTGCCCTCGCGAAAATCGACACGCTGCAACGCGTCGTGCGGGCAGGCGCGGACGCAAGCCGGCCCGCCGAGCTGCGTGTAGCACAGATCGCACTTGGTGGCCTTGAGAATGGGCATCTCGGTCTGCGGGTCGAGCACCGCACGCCCGTTTTGATCGCGGATCTCGACCAGGCGTATGTTGTCGTAGGGGCAGGCGTTGGCGCAGGTGCCGCAGCCGATGCAGGTGTCGTCGTTGATCACCACCACGCCCTTCTCGACGTTGCGATGAATGGCGCCCGTCGGGCAGCCGATCATGCACACGGGGTCGACGCAGTGCATGCAGGCGTTGGTGACCGCGTAGTTGCCGTGCGTCGCGCCGTGGCGGATGAATCGCGGGTTGCCGTCATGCGCGGTGGCGCAGGCACGCACGCAGTCGTCGCAGCGCACGCATTTCTCGATGTTGATGAGCATCGCCTGCGTGCCGTTGATGAAGCGCTCGTTGACGGCCCACTCGAGCAACGCGTCGTCGGCCAGGGGGCGGTCCGTTGCATCGATGAGGCGCCGCTCCGCGGGCTCGTAGGCGGGGAAAACGTAGCGATTGACGACGTCGGCCGGCACGCGCAGCACGTGCACGTAACCGAGCGCGTACAGGGTCGTTTCCAGTGCCACCTTCTGGCCGGTCTTCCAGGCCGCATACAGCTCGTCGAGGCCGAAGTGGTCGCCCTGTCGCAGGTAAGTGAGGGTCCGCGAGCCGTTGCCGGTGCGTACCGAGCAGCGTGCGAAGCCGGCGCCGATGAGCAGCAGGCCGTCGTTGTAGTCACCCTCGCGCGCGATCACCGGCTCATCGGCCTCATCCGCCCGATTCTGTCCCTTCTTCTGCTTGTACGCGCGGTGCCACTCGAAGCTGCCGTAACTCTCGAAGCGCGTGCGATCGGCGACCTTCTGCAGCGTATCGTCGTCCAGCGCGGCGAGAAAAGGATGCTCGCGAAGCTGGTTCTTCAACTGGTTCCTGCGAAAGCCCTCGTCGATGATCTCGCGCCAGCGCTCGTCGTACTTGCGGATCGCGCTCAAGCCCTGCCAGCGGATCTCGAGCACCGTTGCATCGCTTTGCGCGAACACGGTGGCGGTGCGCGGCACGCGCCCGAGCGCGGCGATCTCGCCCATGATGCTGCCGGCGCCGAGCGTGACCGACTTCAGCCCCTTCCTGAGCGGTGGCACGTCCTTCGTGTCGCCGTCGAGCCTGGCGCCCTCGGGGAACACCGTGCCCGCGTATTCGGGGCGCAGCAGCGAGATCTGGTCGGGGCGCGCCGCATTCGATGCATCGTCGCGCGGCGCGTTGCCGTGGCGCGCGTAACGCGAGGTATCGCGCATTTCGGGGATGCGCGGGTTTCGCCACAGTTGCGAGAGTGCGCTCCATACGGTGCGTTTGCGCAGTGCCGAGCGTCCCAGCAACTCGGGTGGCAGCCCGGGCGGCACGATGACCTTCAACTCGCCCTTGAGGGTCAAGAACGCCGAGTTTCCGTAGTCCCCCTCGCGAATCACGATGTCGCCGGCACGGAACTTCACGACCCGGCAATCATTGCGAAGAATTCCCTCGAGCGGCATCGAGGAGGGAAATCGGGTGGCATCGATGCTGGAGAACTCGGGGCGCTTGAGGAGCATCGCAAGGATCGCCGCGCTCATATCCGGGTCGAACGGTGCGTCCCAACGTTGCGGCCGCGCCATGGTGGCGACATCAGCCATTGCCTGACCCTCCTTCCTTGCGAGCCCCTTGCTCTGCCGCGGCGCCGCAAAGCGATCGACGCAGCCGATGCCCCTGGCAACCTGCCGGACTCAGGAGCACTCTACACGGGTGCTACTTATAGCTCTTGGCGGCGGGCAGAAGCTTCCCGATCTCCCCGTAGAGGTCCTTCTTCCGGATCGCCGCCATGAGCTTGCGCGCGTTGGCCTCGTTCGGCTCGGCGACGAGCGCGGCAGCCTGCGGCACGCTCTTCACGGCCGACAGCGCCTTTTTCGCGGCATCGAGGCGCTTGCGCTGCGCCGTCTTGTACTTGGCGTTGGCCGCATTGGCAATGGCCGCGCTCGCCGAAACCAGCTTGGCTGCCTGCCCGGTGACGAAAAAGCGCGCGAGCTCCGAGTTGGACATCTTCGCGTTCTTGCTGATGTCGGGCGGGTAGAAACGGTGGCGCACACTGCCCTGGGAGTAGCGCACCAGCTCGAAGTCCGGGTTGAGGGGATGGCCCGCGTCGAGCATCGCCGCGAGGTCCTTCGCCGCGAGCTTGTCGTTGGCGAGCCCGTGGCAGCTCATGCAGTTGCTGGCGATGTCATAGTGCATGAACGACATGATCATGCCCGCCTTGCGCGCCGCGGCGAGGCGCTGCTTCTTGTGTGCCGCGGTTTCGTTCGCCGCCTTGGCGTTGGCGCCGCCGAAGTTGCTGTGCACGTCCAGCCACTCGGATGCCGCACCGTGACAGCTCTCGCACGAGGTGCCGGCCCGCGCCTTGGCCTTCTTGCCCTCGCTCTTCTTGATCAAGGTGTAATGGCACAACGTGCAGGTCTTGCTCTTCTTCATGCTCTTGCCGCCACCGACCGCGGCCAGTATCTTCTTTGCCTTGGCGCTCTTGTGCGTGGTCTTGTACGACTTGAAGTGCTTCGTGCCCTCCCACACGCCCACCTCGGGCTCGTGGCATTCCTTGCATTTCTTCGGCCCGATGTTGTACGGCGCCGAAACGGCAATCGAGGAGAGTCCCAATAACAGAATCAACAAACCGAGTCGCGTTTTCAGGCGGCCCATGCAGTGCTCCTTTGGCTCAATGTTGCGCGGCAGGCGGTATGATATCGATTTCCGCGTTGCGGTATAAGCATTAGCCGCCGCACGACGCATGCGGGGCTCGCTCTGGCCAAGATATCGGGCG
>CAZSDY010000303.1:0-3921 GCA_964605765.1 uncultured Ectothiorhodospiraceae bacterium
GTACCCGCCGCCCGGCCGTAAGCTCTGACCCCTCGAAGCCGCGGACGCAACCCGGAACTTGGGGAGGCACCGTTCTCGGCGTACCCGCCGAACGATCGCAAGCTCTGTCCCCTCGAAGCCGCGGATGCAGCCCGGAACGTGGGGAGGCAATAATTGAGGCCCCCCGTGGGATGTGGTGAGCGCAGCGAACCGCATCCGTCGCGCATCGAGCGCCGCGCGCGCGATCGATTCGGTTCCTTCTTCGTCGCATCCTGCGACCTTCACGAACCGCCGTTCGATGCCCGTGATTTTCGCCGGCAAATGGCGCAGAATGCGCCCCTCGTCAAGTCCCGGTGCGGCATGACCGGCCGCGATGGCAAAAGTCGATTCGACGAGTAGCGTGCCGCGCACGATCCGGGCGATCAATGGCGCGCGCCCGGCTCGTCACTCGTGATTCTGACATTCACCATGGGAAGCATGCTCTTGTTCGCATCGGCTGAAACGCGCCTGACCCGATTGATCAACGCCGATCACGGGAGCCTGCTGCGCGGGGGCTTGAAGGGTCTCGAAAAGGAGAGCTTGCGCGTGAGCCCGGACGGCTGGATTGCGCAAACACCACATCCCCGTGCGCTCGGCTCGGCGCTCACCCACCCGTACCTCACCACGGATTATTCCGAAGCGCTGATGGAATTCATCACGCCGCCCTTCGCCGACGCCCGCGAAGCAATGGATTTCCTGTGCAGCATGCACCAGTTCGCATACGCCAATCTGGACAACGAGCTGCTATGGGCGACCAGCATGCCGTGCCGCGTGGGCGATGATGAATCGATTCCCCTGGCGCGCTACGGGACCTCGAACGTGGGACAGATGAAGCACGTGTACCGCCGCGGGCTCAGCCATCGCTACGGCAGCGTCATGCAGACGATCTCGGGCATCCACTTCAATTACTCGTTTGCGCCCGACTTCTGGCACGCATGGCGTGACATCGAACGCGACGAGCGGCCCTCGCGCGAGCTGATCTCGGACGCTTACCTGCGCCTGGTACGAAACTTCCAGCGCTTCGGCTGGATCATCCCCTATCTGTTCGGTGTCTCACCGGCGATTTGCAAGAGCTTCCTGCGCGAACGCCAGGAGGGCTTCCAGGAGCTCGATTCAGGCACCTGGTACCAACCCTATGCAACGTCGCTGCGACTGAGCGACATCGGCTACAAGAACAAGAACCAGGCGGCACTGCGCATCTCGTACAACAACCTGGAAGACTACGTGCAGAGTCTCACCCGGGCCATGGAAACGCCGTTCCCGGCCTATCAAGCCATAGGGCTTCGTGACGGCCAGGAGTACCGGCAGCTCAGCACCAATTTCCTGCAGATCGAGAACGAGTACTACAGCTTCGTGCGTCCCAAGCAGGTCGCCGATTCGGGCGAGAAGCCCACGCTCGCGCTCAAACGCCGCGGCGTGCGCTACGTGGAGATTCGTGCCCTCGACGTGGACGCCTTCGACCCCACCGGCGTCAACGAGGAAGAACTGCGCTTCCTGGAGGCGTTCATGGGTTTTTGCCTGTTTCAGGACAGCCTGCCGGTGGACTCGCGGGAACTTGCGCAGATTGAGGCGAACCAGAGTGTCGTCGCCTGCTGCGGGCGTGATCCCGCGCTCGGGTTGCTGCTCGATGGGCAGCGCAAGCCCGTGGCCGAGTGGGTACGCACCTTCTGCGAGGAAATGCGCGGATTCTGCGAGCTGCTCGACGCCGGGGAACCCGATGCGCCGTATTCACAGGGCCTGGCAAGGCAGCTCGAGGTGGCGGCCAACCCGGACAGCGCGCCGTCGGCCAGGCTGCTGGACACTCTGCGCGAGACGGGCGAGTCGTTTTTCGACTTTGCCATGCGCAAGTCACTGGAGCATCAGACCTATTTTCTTTCCCGGCCACTCGAGAGAAGAATGGCCCGGGAATTCGAACAGACGGCGGCACGCTCCCTGCGAGAGCAGAACGCGATGGAGGCGAGCGACGACCTGAGTTTCGATGAGTATCTTGAAAGTTACTTCGCGCAGTCCGACGAGGGGTAGGCGGCTTTGCCCGGCCACCGCGTGCCTGGCCCTCGCGGCGTGCGCCGGCACTGCCTCGAAGGTCGAGCAAGCCGGCGCCGTTGACCGATCGGTGCACCGCGGTGCCGGCGTGCTCGAGGACTTTGCGAGAGCCATTATGATCCCGGGATACCACGCAATTCTGTTGAGGAGTCAAGTGTCGAATGCTGAATGCTGACGCGCCATCGTGCACGAGAACGGTCCCCGGCACCGAGACCTGGCAGATCGCGAAGCCCGCGGTGCACTCCGCGGCCGGACTGGTGGCCAGCCAGCACTATCTGGCCTCCCGGGTCGGTGCCGGGGTGCTCGCCGGCGGTGGCAATGCCGTCGACGCGGCGATCGCGGCGGGCTTTGCCCTGGCTGCGGTGGAGCCGTGGATGAGCGGTCTGGGCGGCGGTGGATACCTGCTCTACCGTGAAGCACGGACCGGGACTGTTTGGGTCGTGGACTTCGGCATGGTGGCGCCGGCCGGTATCGACCCGGGCGATTATGCCCTCGTCGAGGGCACCGACTCGGATCTCTTCAGTTGGCCGGCCGTCGTGGAGCAGCGCAACGTCAGGGGCCCACTGTCCATCGCGGTACCGGGGCAGGTCGCCGGCATGGCCGCGGCTCTAGAGCGTTTCGGCACGCGTGGCTGGGCACAAACACTGGCCCCTGCCATCGAGCTTGCCGAGGGCGGCATCGCGGTTGACTGGTATGCCAGTCTCAAGATCGCTGGCGGCGCGCGCGACCTGGCCCGCTACCCGGAAAGCCGCCGCGTGTATCTAGCGGATGGCTTCGCCCCAGTCGCCGAGTGGGCGGGGCCGCTTCCGCACATCCGCCTGGGACACCTGGCCGATACGCTGCGTCGCATCGCGGCACACGGGCCGGCAGAGTTCTACGAAGGCGAGACCGCCTCGCGTATCGTCGACGACATCGCCCGTCTGGGCGGCAAGTTGTCACTGGCGGACCTCGGCGCGTATCGCGCGCGGGTGCTTGAAGCCGAGCGCTCGGCATATCGCCGATCGGAGGTGTTCGTGGCGCCCGGGCTGACCGCCGGCCCGAGCCTCATCCACGCGCTGGACCTGCTGGCGCTGCGCCTGGCGCCCGGTGACAGGCTCGCCGCGCAGGCTTACAGCGCTTATGTGCGCTGCCTGGTCGAGGCTTACGACAAGCGTCTTGCCAGCATGGGGGACTGCGATGAATCGCGCGCGCCGTCTTGCACCACGCACCTGAGCACCGTCGACGCGGCGGGAAACGTGTGCGCGCTGACCCAGACCTTGCTTTCCGTGTTCGGCTCCAAGGTGATGCTGCCGCAAACCGGAATCCTGATGAACAACGGCGTCATGTGGTTCGACCCCCGGCCCGGCAAGCCGAACGCCATCGCGCCCGGCGCAAGGCCCTTGTGCAACATGTGCCCAACGGTGCTGCGCCGCGACGACGGTTGCGTTTTCGCACTGGGTGCCTCGGGCGGGCGTCGCATCATGCCGGCCATCTTTCAGCTCGCCTCCTTCCTGCTCGATTACGGGATGTCGCTGGAAGAGGCGTTTCGCACGCCGCGAATCGACTACAGCGGCGCCGGAGTCGTGACCGTCAACCGGGCATTGGCGGCCGACATCCGGTCGGCACTGGCGGGCAACACCACGCAGGTCGTGCACGATGGCGTCTATCCCGCCTACTTTGCCTGCCCCAACGGCGTCGTACACGACCCGAACGCCGGGCGCAACACGGGGGCGGCCTTCATCACTTCGCCCTGGGCCGCGGTCGGCACCGCGTAGGGCGCCGCTGCGCCGGCGTGGCATGGGCGACCCCCTGCAGGAGCGGGACTCATCTCGCGAACCGTGCACGGCATCAAGCGCCCCGCCAACCGCGTTCGCGGACTGA
>CAZSDY010000304.1:0-1893 GCA_964605765.1 uncultured Ectothiorhodospiraceae bacterium
CAAGGGGTCAGATCCCTTGAAAGCCGAGGCACTTGGACCACGATACCCGCACCTTTTTTTCAAGGGATCTGACCCCTTGAAATTCCCTTGAAATTCTCACTCGGCCTTCGGCGCTGACCCCGGCTTCGCCTCCTGCAGGCTCTTTATCAGGTTGCTTGCACCCAGTATGGCTGCAGGCCCCTCGAAACCGCCGCCCGCGCCCTGCACGAGCACGTTCGGGATCTTGACGATGTCGGCGTTGGCGACCGCGGCCTCGAGAACCTTGTCCAGAACGGCGAGCTGGTAGACGCGGTCCTCACCGAGGATCTGTGTCTGCGCGCGCTGCCCCTCCGCGATCTCGATGAGCCTGAGCTTCTCGCCCTCGCCGCGCAGCTTGAGCTCCTGCTTCTGCAGATCCGCCACCTGCACGGCAATCTGTGCGCGCACCAGCTCACCCTGCTGGTCGGCCGTGGAGCGGCTCTTCTCCACGGAAATCCGTTGTTCCTGCGCCACCCGCTCACGCTTGTAGGTGTTCTCGAGCTGGTCGGCAAGCTGCTGGCGCTGGCGCGCGACGAGCAGCTCCGGTGGAATGGCCGGATCGCCGAAGCGCACCTCCTTGATGGCGACACCGGCCTTGAAACCCTCGGGGAAGATGGCCTTCTCCACCAGGGATTCGAGCTCGTCACGCTTGTTGATCAGATCGAGCGCCTTGCGTCCCGGCGCACCGCCTACGTTGCGCACGATGGAGCGCAGCACCGGTGTCACGATACGGTCCTCGACCTCCTGCAGCCCGCCGACGGAGGCCACCACACGCGGCGCATTGCCCGGGTCGACCTGCACCACCACGCGCACGTCGAGCGGGATACGCCAGCCCTCCACGGTAACAACGACCGCTTGATCGGCCGCATCCTTCGGAATGGCAATATTGCGCGACTTCGCCTGCTGATGGATCTGTCCATCGCTGCTCACGGTGAGATCAATGCGCCGCTTCTCGTATCCGCCGGCATAGACCCAGGTCCTCGCCCGCGTCGGAATCAGCGTCGCGGTGTAGGCCTCGCGATTGAGGTAGTAGCGCCCGGGCAACATGGGCTCGTCCCACACCCCGATGCACCCCTTGGGTACCAACGGCACCGAGAGCCCGGATCCGTATGCCGCCTTGGATCCTTGCGAAATGTCGTGCGTGGACGGGCAGTCGCTCTTCTCGGCGACGTTGGACTTGATCACCGCGACCTCGCCCGCCTTCACGTCGAGCACCGGCTGCCGCTTGACATCGAAAAGATAGCGGTTGATTCGATAGGTGCCTGGGCGCAGCACGTTGAGCTGCGGGCCCTTCTGGCCGCCATTCTTGAGGAAAAACTCGGCATCGAGCATCTTCTTGTCGCTCGCGCCCTTGGCGATGAACTCGCCGGGACCCAGCGGCGCCCCGCCCCTGGCGGTGAGGAACCCGTATGTCCCCTTGGGTATCCGGACGACCGGGAACTGCTCGACCTCATAGAGCACGTTGACGAGCGGAATCAGGTGGAATCCCGGTCCCAGAAGCCTGGCTTGCGGACCCTTCTGCCCGTCGAAGGCGATGATCTGCCCGGACGGCATGTCAGACGCCAGGAAAATGCGCTTCATGTGCCCGATCTTGTCCTGATCGATGATGACAAAGGAGGTCGATGCGAACAGGAACAGCGCGACGGCCCAGGATAACCAGGGCGCCCACGCGGGGATGCGCCACTGTCCCACCTTGCGCAGGCCCTGCAGCACGAAGCCGAGCACGGTGAATACGGTCAACAGGATGAGATGGTTCATGCCGGGTATCCTCGAGGTCTGTGGTTGTTCGCGGGCGCTCGCACATCGTGCACGACGCGCCACCGTCGCAGGCGGTTCGCTGCCTTGCGATGAATAGGGTCAACCTAACACATTTAC
>CAZSDY010000304.1:1993-3906 GCA_964605765.1 uncultured Ectothiorhodospiraceae bacterium
AACCACGCCGCGGTGATGACGAGCAACGCCAGCACCGCGAGGGAAGAATACAACCAGAAAAAACCGTCAGTGCGTTGCGAGATCAAGGAAACGAGCTGCACCGCGATCGGCGCGGTGCCGAAAGCGAGGACGAACTTCACACCGAACACGAGCCCATGGCGCCGTTCCGGCGAGTAGTGGGCGAGCAGCATGTTCTCCGCCGGCAGCACGCCCATCAGCGCCATCAATGCGAGCACCGTCACGACGAGCAATGGCAGCCCGGCGAACCTCGCCACCAGCAGCAACAGTGGGATCTGGAAGAGGAATCCCAGCACGTAGATGGGCTTCAGGGCGAAGCGATCGGCCAGGAACCCGCCGGCGAGCTGCATCACGCCCGCTGCCGTATACACGATGGCAACGAGCACGCCGACGCCGAAGACGTTGCCCGCTATCAGGTCCCCGTGACGCTGCTCGAAGAGCTTCGGCAGACTGGTCTGCATGCTGTGGTAGATGATGCCGGCGCAGAACATCGTGAACAACAGAATTCCCAGCACACGCACCATCTCCTGATGCCCCGGCTTTTCGCCGGCCGCGTGCTGCGTGTCCCGCGCGGCGGCGCGACCACCGCGGGTGGCCACGGCAAGGCAGACACCGGTCAGCACACACGCCACACCCGGTACCCAGAACGCACTGCGCCACCCCAGCACCTCAATCAGATAGCCCGCGACGAGCCCCGCCACGGCGGCGCCCAGGCTGCCGAAAATTCCGTTGACCGCCAATATGCGCCCGCGCGCGCCGGGCGGTGCGTTGCGGATGAGCCAGGGTACACCGACCGGATGGTAGATGGCGGCGAACAGCCCGATGCCCGACAAGCCAAGCAGCAGGAATTGCGGTGCGGGCGCCATGCTGGCCAGCACCGCGCAGGCGCCCATGCCCACAAAAAAAAGCACCATCAACCGCGACGCCCCCCACCTGTCCGCCAGCCAACCCGCGGGCAGCGCGGCGCCACCGACGAGCGCGGCGCCCACGGTCCACAACCCGATCAGATCGGAGTAGGCGAGGCGCCAGTCGCGCTCTATAGCCAGCACGATGACGAAATAGAAGGCCGTGAAGCAGTGGACGTATAGGTGTCCCAGGCAGGAAAAAATCAGCGCTGTTCTGTTCGATGGCGTGGACACGAGGCATGTTCCAGGCGAGCCGGGCGCCGGCCCGCTAGAGCAGAATCATAACCCAGACTGTGCGGGAATTCCGGGGACGACAAACGCTATCGGGCCGCCACTCGACCGGCCCCCTGGCCACCCGCGTGCTCACTGCACGCTGCCGAATCCCCTGTCTTCGGCGCCCGCCGGCACCGGCAGCCCCGCAACGCGGCACCCTTGTGCGACCGGTCCGCCCGGAAACAGCGCGTACAGGTAACGCCGTGCTCCCTTGTGGTGGAATTTCTCGCCCAGCGCGTCGTGCAGCTCGCGCACGTTGATCGCGCTCTCGGCGTGGCGGGCGAAGTACTCCTGCAATGCGCGCACCGCCACCCAGTGATCCTCGCCAAGCACGAGATCGTCCTCGGTGGCGACCCCTTCGGCATGCGCCGTGGACCACCCTGGCGGGGCATCGGGAAACTCGGGGTCGTCTGTCCTCGCGCCGGGATTGAGGATATCCGATCTCTCTTGCGGCATGGCCTGCCTCCCGCGGCTGGCAATTTCAAGACGTAGCAGTGTAGCGCAGGTACCGGGATACTGGGGGCCGATAGCCCGTATTTCTCACGGCGCGGGTAGAAACAGGTATCGCCGAGCCCCCTCCCCCCGTAAGCGTCATCCGCGACGTCCCGCGGGCCGGCATCGACCATCGTCCGCGAAGTATCGCCGACCTGCGTCACCGCGCAAGCATGTCGACATCCACGTCACCCCGTCGGCCGGCATTCAAGCCGAGCTCCCCCC
>CAZSDY010000305.1:0-3899 GCA_964605765.1 uncultured Ectothiorhodospiraceae bacterium
CGCGCGCGCCGGAGCGGAGGTGATCGGGGAGCGCCTCGAGGGGGCTGGGGGGCTCGTCCTGGGCCGCGGGCTGGCGGCGCCGCGTATCGAGCCGGTCTGGCAGTCGCTGGACGAGGGGTACTTCCTGCGCGCCGACCCGGAAGAGATCGCCTGGCACACGCTGGAGATCGCCGGTGCGATCGGCGCGCAGCTCCCCCTCGTGCGCTGCCGGCACAGGCGCGGCGGCACCGAGGTGCTCGTTTACACGCCCGATCAAGCGCGTCTGTTCGCGAGCATCGTCGCGACGCTGGACCGGCTCGCGCTGACCATCCTGGATGCGCGCATCACGACCACCAGCGAAGGCATGGCGCTCGATTCCTTCGTGGTGCTGGAACTCGACGGCGCCGCGATCGCCGATCACCGCAGGCAACACGAGGTCACGGCAGGGCTGCGCGGCGCACTCACGAGCGGGCGCGCAGCCAGCGCCGTGGGCCGGCGCAGGGGGAAACGCCATCTCGCGCATTTTTCCTTCCCTACGCAGGTGAGCTTCGACACGGACGAGGTCAATCAACGCACCATGATGGAAATCGTGACCACCGATCGCCCGGGCCTGCTGGCGCGCATCGGCCAAGCGCTCGTCGAGTCCGGGGTCAGCCTGCAGACGGCGAAGATAGCGACCTTTGGCGAGCGTGTGGAGGACATGTTCCATGTCACCGACAACGCGGGGAAGGCGCTCGACGGTGACACCCGCGATGCATTGCGAGACCAGCTCGTCGCGGCGCTGGATGACGGTTGACGCACACGCCACGCGCCAACGAACAATTCCCGAAAACGCAGCGAAGAACAGCCTGGCAGGGAAGCCGGCTCGCTAACCAGGCTTCACGGCGTGGCTTCCCCCATCCGCCTTGCTACGCTCAGCGCGGCGCGGATCTCTTCCTTTAGCGGGTGCCGCGAGCGCCAGATACCCAGCAGCCAGAGCGGCACCATCAGCACGCCGGCACATAGCGTGGCCAGTACGTCGTGCATCAGACTACCGGTCAGGGAGAATGACAGCACCACCGCGGGGGCCAGTCCGAGCAGCGTCGTGACACCACTTGCCTTGACTGCATCGACAATCACACCCATCCGCAAATCGAGGTGCGGTTTCAGCAGGCGATGAATCAACACGGCGTGCGCGGCACTGGCGGCGACCAGCCCGAGGCAGACCATGGTCAGTGAGACAAAGCTGAAACCCACGACGGCCGAGACCCTGAGGCTGTTGACGAGGAGCACAACCGGCAGGTAACGACGCTGCAGCCGGAGTGCGACGACAAAACTCCATGCTGTCGCGCACAAGGGCATCACCACGACACCGACCGCGAGCATGCGAACCAGCGCAATGACGCCAACCCACTGGTCGCCGAGCAAGACGAGGACGATGGGGTCGGCAAACAGCATCAGGAATCCGGCGGCCGGCCAGCAGATCGCGCTCAGATGTGCAGTCTTGGCCAGATAGGCCGCCTTCAGGTTCTCGCCCTCGCGGACCCGGCGGGTGAGAAACGGCAGCATCACCGGGACCACGACTTCGATGACGACCCGGTCGAATTTCTTGAGGATGTCAGTCGCGCGACTGAACAGCCCCAGTGCGCTGTAGCCCATCAACTGGCCGATGAGAATGGCAATACTCGATTCGGCAACCTGGTGGATCCCGGTGGTCACGGCCAACGTTCGCGCATAGAGGAATATCTCCAACCAGCCGCGTCGCGAGGGCACGACGAAGAACGCGAAGGCGGTGAACGACCCGGCGACGATCGCGAACGCCAGGGTGCTGGCAAGCAGGCCCCACGCCATGCTCGACGCGCCGAAGCCAAGCCATGCCAACGCGATGGCGACGACGGCGAAGGCGAGCGATGCGGCCATCTTCGCCACATACATGGCACCGAAGCGCATGGCGCGATGCAACAACGCGGTGGGCAGCGCCGAGAACGGGTGGATAGCGACGGCCGCCGCCAGGATCATGACGACCGTGCGCACGTCCGCCTCCAGCCACGCCTCCGGGGCGAACACGGCACCGGCCAACAGCGCGCAGGTGCTTGCTGTCGCGATGCTCCAGGACAGTCCCAGGAGCGACTCCCGCATGGATCGAGAAACCGCGTCGGCTTGGATCAGATATTCGCGCAGGCCGAAATTACATAGGAACTGCAAGAACAAGAACGCGGCGAGGCCGATCGCGAAGAAACCCATTTCCTGCGGCGTAATCAGACGCGCCAGGACCACCAGGCTGACCAGCTCCACAAGGATCGTCGACACGAACTGCGAGAACAAGAGCAACAGCGATTGCCTGATCTTCATGCGTCCGCGGTCCCGGGTATGCCGTTCCTATGACGGGTTTCGTGCAGAATACAGGGTCAGCGAATACCACCACACTCTCGCGATCCTGTAGGCCCACCTCAGCGTGGCCTGCAAGGGACGCGGCAACAGTGTTGCCAGGCAGATTGCCGTCATCAACAGGGCTGTCGACCGACCGAGCAGCCGCAACCCGGAGGACTGCCACGCGCGCAGCATGAGACGGCGCGCCGCGCGGTGCTCGCCGGCGTTATAGGCCAGCGAGCTGCAATACTCCAAATGATTGCCACGCGCGTCCTTTTCGATGCGGGCGACGCATTGCGGATCGATACCTCGGTATTTCGCCAGCACCTGTTCCCAGGCCTCGCGCATGCGCCGCCAATCTTGCGTCAATTGCCCGTCGCGCCGGCGGTAGTCGCTCAGCACCTCATGCAGGCAATACAGGTTGTCCGATCGCAGCGCTGCCACACGAAGCCACAGATCCAGGTCCTCATGGCGGCGCAGGCCCGGGTCGAAACTCCCGGCGCGCTCGATGGCGTCGCGGCGCGCGATCACCGTGCCGGTGTTGATGATGTTCTTGTGCAGCACGCACTCGCCATTGATGATCCGGGGCCTCGGCGCATAGGGCTCTTGCAGATCGCTGCCGTCTGCGGCCACGAATCGAAACCAGGAGAACGTCAGGTCGATGTCCGGGCGCGCCTCGAGCAGCGCGACCTGGCGCTGCGCCTTGTGCGGCAGCCAGCGATCATCCGCGTCCAGAAACCCGACATAGCGGCCCCGCGCGACGTCGAGTGCCGCATTGCGTGCGGCTGACAGCCCCTTGTGGGCTTGCCCGATGATAACCACGCGCGGCGCACTCGACGCGTGCGCCCTGGAGAAGCGCTCGATGATCGAGCGCGTCGCATCGCCGGAGCCGTCATCGACGACGACGACCTCGAAGTCAGTGAATGTCTGGTGTCGCAGCGAATCAAGCGCGTCCTCGATGTAAGCGGCCACGTTGTACGCCGGCATCACGACGCTCAACGTCGGCGCCATATCCGCCTGACCGGCACGGTTCCCGTGAGCTTCCATGCGGACAGCGCCTGGTTCAACCCACGAGTGCACGAATGCCGGCCAGGACTTCCGGGACACGGCCGGGCGGGCGCATCGGACCGAAACGTGCAACATGCTCGCCGGCCTTTACCTTGCCCTTCTGCGTGCTGCTTTCGCGATCATCGTCTTCACGATGCCAATAGTCACAATGCTGACAGCGCAGGTTGCAGCGCTCGTTGACTTCGACAAAAACGAAGCGAGGCGGCGGAAAAGTCCGGGCAGCACTTCGCATTCTTCTCTCCAATCGGGTATGCGGGCGTTGCTCAAAGCGTACCGGGAATGACGAGTTTGTCACAACCATGGTTCCCCAGCAGCGGCGTTCTTGCGCATTTTCCTGCGTCCTTGCTGGTGAGCGGATTCATAACGCGATGGGCGCTGCGCCGCGGACCCATCATAAGCTACGGCTATTGCTCCTCGCCGCACCTTGCATCTGAGCGCTTCTCTCTCGCCAGCGCGCGTGAACGCATCGGATGGATCGACTCGATTCCGGAACGCGCTGTGTG
>CAZSDY010000306.1:0-3889 GCA_964605765.1 uncultured Ectothiorhodospiraceae bacterium
AGTCCGCTCCTACACGGCGGCTTGGTTTGGTCCGTGCAATCAGGGAAGCGCGTGCACACGTTGTACGAGGCGCTTCAGGTGCTCTTCATCCATACTATGCGCGGCATTTTCATACAGGCTCACGCGCTGCACCTGCGTGTCCGCGTAGCGCGCGCCTATGGCGCTGGCCAGGTCGCCATCGGCCTCGGATACGGCTACCTCGGCAAGCAGCCCGTCGGGAACGAGGCCGGGCATCGCGCGCAGATCACCCGAGCGCATGAGCGCGCTGAGCTGTTTGCCGGTATCGGCGTAGCCGTGGTAATCGAGAAACGTCCGGTAGCTCGGCGTCGAGGCATAAAACGCGACTTGGCGGCGCAGCGCGCCCTCCGCGCGGCTGCGCTCGGCCTCGGTTGCACCACTCACCACGAAGGTGCTGGTGGCGAGCATCAAATCGTCGGCGCTCAGGCCGCGCTTTCTCGCGCCTTCGTCGAGGGCGGGGCGAATGACATCGCGCAGGTAGCCCGGCGAGTGCATGGGGTGCACGCTGAACCCGTCGGCTGCCTCACCCGCCGCCCGTGCCATGCGCGGGTTCACCCCCGCCAGGTAGACTGGGATTTCCGGATGCTCGATGGGGCCGGGATTGAAGAAATCGTTTATCAGCTCGAAGCGGTAGAAGCGACCCTTGAAATCCGGCCTTGCGCCGCTCTGGAATGTTCGCCACACGGCACGCAGGCAGTGAATGTACTCCGTGATTCGTGCGGCCGGATGCTCGAATGGCATGGAGAAACGTCGCTCCACGTGCGCACGCACCTGCGTGCCGAGCCCGAGCAGCAGCCGCCCGTGGCTCGCTCTTTGCAAATCCCAGGCCAGCATGGCCATCGAGAACGGACTGCGCGCGAAGGCGACGGCGATGTTGGTGCCGATCTGCAGTCGCTCGGTGGCGAGCGCCGCGGGCAGCAGGGGCAGGAAGGGATCGCGTCGCGTCTCGAAGGACCAGATACCATTGAAGCCCAGGGTCTCCAGATGGCAGGCCCGTTCCCCGATCTGGCGCAGATCCATGTCTTCGAGGGGGGCGTCGAATTTCATCTCGGTTCAGTTCGTGTCACGGCATCTGCCAAGAGCACACCGCGCGACGTCGGGGGCATGCCACGCCCTACGCCATGTGCCGCACGGGGCGTTCAATACGCTTGCTGAGCATTCGCGGCCCGCTTCCATGTATACTGGTTCGTTCGCAACAGCACGGATGACAGCACACGCAGTGAGAATTCGCAATATCGCCATCATCGCCCATGTCGATCATGGCAAGACCACGCTCGTCGATCGCCTGCTGCAGGCATCGGGTGTCCTCGGGCGCCGCGGGGCGGCGGTCGATCGCGCGCTCGACTCGAACGACCTGGAGCGCGAGCGGGGCATCACCATACTGTCCAAGACCACGGCCATCCCGTGGCGCGGCTATCGCATCAATATTGTCGACACGCCCGGCCACGCCGACTTCGGCGGCGAGGTGGAACGGGTGCTGTCGATGGTCGACTCGGTGTTGCTCCTGGTCGATGCGGTCGAGGGACCCATGCCGCAGACGCGGTTCGTCACGCAAAAGGCGCTCGCGCGGGACCTGCGGCCGATCGTCGTCATCAACAAGGTGGACCGCGATGCGGCGCGTGCTGACTGGGCGCTCGATCAGACCTTCGAGCTTTTCGACCGTCTCGGCGCCAGCGACGTGCAGCTCGATTTTCCGATCGTGTACGCCTCCGCGCTGGCCGGTTACGCAAGCATCGAGGGCCCCCGGGAAGGCCATGACATGGCGCCGCTGCTGGATGCCATCGTCGCGCACACGCCGAGTCCCGCTGTCGATCCGGCGGGTCCGTTTCAGATGCAGGTGAGCACGCTCGATTACTCGAGCTATGTGGGCGCGATCGGAATCGGCCGGATCTGTCGGGGCACGGTGCGAACCAATACGCCCATCACCGTGGTCACGCGCACCGGCGCCCGCCGAGCGGCCCGCGTGCTGCAGGTGCTGCGCGCCGAGGGGCTCACGCGACGCGAGGTGCCGAGTGCCGAGGCAGGCGACATCGTCGCCGTGACCGGCATCGACGAATTGCGCGTCTCCGATACGCTGTGCGACAACTCGATGGTTGAATCATTGCCTGCGCTGGAGGTCGACGAGCCGACCGTCAGCATGACCTTCCAGGTCAACACTTCGCCGCTCGCAGGACGCGAAGGGCGTTTCCTGACCAGCCGTCAGCTCGGCGCGCGGCTCGAGCGCGAGCTGGTGCACAACGTGGCGCTGCGCGTGGAGCAGATGCCCGATCCGGACAAGTTCCAGGTCTCGGGGCGCGGCGAGCTGCATCTGGGGATCCTCATCGAAAACATGCGCCGCGAGGGCTACGAGCTCGCCGTCTCGCGTGCGCAGGTGATTCAACGCATCGTCGAAGGCAGGGTCTGCGAGCCTTTCGAGCAGCTCAGCGTGGATATAGAGGAAGCGCACCAGGGTACGGTGATGGAACTGCTCGGCCCGCGCGGCGGCGCGCTCGCCGCCATGACGCCGGACGGGCGCGGCAGGGTGCGGCTCGATTACACGATACCCTCACGCGGGCTGATCGGATTCAGGACACAGTTTCTGACATCGACGTCCGGCAGCGGATTGATCTATCACACCTTCTCGCACTATGCCCCCGCCGCGGCGGGACCCATGGCGCGGCGGCGCAACGGCGTGCTCATCTCCAACGGCGGAGGCAGGGCCATTGCCTATGGGCTATTCAATCTCCAGGAGCGTGGTCGTCTGTTCATAGGCCCAGGGGATATCACCTACGAGGGCATGGTTATCGGTATCCATGCGCGCGACAACGATCTCGTGGTCAATCCAATGCGGGCGAAGCAGCTTACCAACATTCGCGCCGCGGGCTCCGACGAGAATGTCCTTCTCACACCACCGCAGCGCCCGACCCTGGAGCAGGCGCTCGAGTTCATCGATGACGACGAGCTGGTGGAGGTGACGCCGGGCGCCTTGCGCATACGCAAGATGATGCTTAAGGACCATGAGCGGCGCCGTGCGGCGCGCAAGGCGTCCTGAGAGTCCGGCCCGCTCGCTTCAGGTCTTGTACGAGGGGTCGTGGCGGTCCAGCCAGCGCAGCATGGCATCCCACTCCATGGTGCGGGCGAAGTGCGCGCCGGGTGCTCCGACCTCGGCAGTGCGGGCCAGCGCTGCGTCGTCGGGCAGCACGATCTCGGCACCGCTGCGCAACACATCGACCTGGACCTTGCATGCCGTCTCCACCGTGTACAGGGTGGTAAACGCTTCGCCGATGGTCGGCGCGCAGGTGAGCAGCCCGTGATTGTTCAGTATCAGAATATGGTTGCGGGGGCCCAGGTCCTCGGTCATGCGCTCGCATTCACCGGGCTCGGTCTGCACATCCCACGCGTGGTAGGAGGTGTAATCGCGGAAGAACATCGCCTGTTGCGTGAGCGGCAGCAGGCCACATTTCATGCATGACACCGCCATGCCTGCGCGCGTATGCGTGTGCAGGACCCAGTTGACGTCGGGGCGTGCCTGCAGCACGGCGCTGTGTATGGCATGGCCGGCCTCGTTACAGGGGTAATCGCCGCGCAGCACGTTGCCTTGCCAGTCGACGACGATGAGGCTGGACGCCGTTATCTCCTCGAACAGCAACCCGTAGGGATTGATCAGGTATTCGCCCTCGTTGACCGGGTGGCGCGCCGATATGTGGGTGTAGATGAGGTCCGTCCAGCCGTACCTCACGAACAACCGGTAGCAGGCCGCCAGGTGGCAGCGCGCCTCCCATTCCTGCTCGCTGAACTGCGCAGACCGCAAAGCCGCATTGGTGCTCATGAGTTACTCCCGGGCCATGTCGTATTGGCCCTTGACTGTAGCACAGGGAGCGGTGGCCTGGGC
>CAZSDY010000307.1:0-3889 GCA_964605765.1 uncultured Ectothiorhodospiraceae bacterium
CCGTCGGGCTGCGGCAAGACCACGCTGCTGCGCATGCTGGCGGGATTCGAATCGCCCACGATGGGCGAGATCCTCATCGACGGCCAACCCATGTCGGCCATTCCCCCGAACCGGCGTCCGGTCAACATGGTGTTCCAGAGCTACGCGATATTTCCGCACCTGGACGTACGCGGCAACATCGCGTTCGGCATGCGCAAGTCGGGGCTCACGAAGGCGGAGCTGGATGCGAAGATTGACGAGATGCTGGCGCTCATCAAGTTGCCAGGCTTCGGGCCGCGCGGGGCGCATGAGCTTTCCGGCGGACAGCGCCAGCGAGTGGCGCTCGCCCGCGCCCTCATCAAGCGGCCCAAGGTGCTGTTGCTCGACGAGCCGCTCGGGGCGCTCGACAAGAAGCTGCGCGAGCAGATGCAGATCGAGCTTCGCGTGCTGCAGCAGCAGGTCGGCGTCACCTTCGTGTTCGTGACCCACGACCAGGAAGAGGCGCTCACGCTCTCCGATCGCATCGCCGTGATGAGCGGGGGCCGGGTGCTGGAGATCGAATCGCCCGCGCGGCTCTACGAGTCGCCGAGAACGCATTTTGCCGCCGATTTCATCGGCACCATGAACTTTTTCAACGGCGTCGTGCGTACGCGGGAAGCGGCGCGGATCATCATCGACGCCGATGTGCTGGGTGAGGTGCGGGTAGGTGCGGACGGGCTAGACTTCGCGCAAGGCAATGCGGTGTCGGTGGCGATCCGGCCGGAGAAGCTGGAGCTTGCGTTCGAGTCTACCGCGCGGCCTTTCAACACGGTCCAGGGACGCCTTGGCCCTTCCGCGTATCTTGGCGATCGAAGCCATCTGTACGTGTATCTGGACGGCCGCGACGAGCCGGTGTCGGTCGCGCTTCAGAATCTGCAGCGCACCGTGGCCGCGGTACATGAGGCGCATCAGACGGTGTGGTTGAGCTTCGCCGAAGACGCGGTCGTCGTCTTGCCTGCGCCGAGCTGAGCGCGGGCATCCCCGGGTCCCCGCGCCGGGTCGCCTGAGATCAGAGGCTCAGGCATCCTCTTCCAACAGCGCGGCGATCGCCTTTTCCACGTTCTTCGCCCTGGCGTCACCGGCGTGGGTTTCTCCGATGAAGGTCGCGCGCAGGCGCCCGCGCTTGTCTATCAGATAGTAGGCCGGCCAGTAGCGATTGCCCATCGCATTCCAGTAGGAGTGATCATTGTCCATCATGACCGCATGGGAGAGCTCGAACTCGGCGACTTTCGCGACCACGTTCTCGCGTATGCGCTCATGATCGAACTCCGGGGTGTGCACCCCTACCACGACGAGACCACGTTGCGTGAAGCGTTCCTCGACGCTGCGCAGCCACGGAAAGGAGCGATAGCAGTTCCAGCAATCGAAGGTCCAGAAGTCGAGCAGCACGACGTGTCCGCGAAGCGCCGACAGACGCAGGGGCCTTGCGTTTATCCATGCCTTCGCCTCCCGGTGGGTGAACTCGGGTGCGGGCGGGGCGGCGCTCGTCTCGTCGGCAACCGCCCGGCCCGTCGGCCGATTGAGGGCGAATACCAACGCGACCAGCGCCGCGAGTGCCCCCAGCAGCACCATGCGGCCGGTGGTTCGACTGCGTATCATGTTCATGGACCTGCCTTCACGGGGCACCGGTGGATGGCCAATGCAGATTGTTACAGTGAGACCAGCGGAAATCGCGCCGGTTCCATCACGGCCATGACAGCGCAGGGGGCTCGCGTTGCGCCCGCGCGCCGTTCACCGCACGGCACGCGGACGCCGAATCGGGTGATCCATGTGGGATACCAGAGCGCAAGATCGACAAACCCGCGATGCGAACGGCCGTCGCATTGCTGATCTACGTGGCCGGCGCGTTCGTGCTGGGCGCGCTGCTCGCCTTTCCGCTGCACACCCTGTTGGCGCTCACGGGCGCCGAGAGCGTGCCGTTTCACAAGCTCGCCATGCGTATCGTGAAGGTGCTTGCCCTGCTGGGACTGTGGCCCTTGTTGTCCGTGCTGGGCCTCAACACGCGCGTGCATTGGGGATTCGGACTTGCGAGGGCACGCTTTTTCAAGGAGATGCTCAAAGGGCTCGGCATCGGCATCGCCATGCTGGCGGTGCTCGTCGCCGTGCTCTTGGCGCTCGGGATAAGGGTGCTGGAGACGGGCCCGGGCCCCATGAGCACCGCGCTGGTGTCTCTGCTCGTGAAGGCGCTCGCCGCCGGGATTGCCGTCGCCCTCATAGAGGAGTGCTGGTTCAGGGGCGCGCTGTTCAGCGCCGTGGCGAGACACGGGGCAGTGCTACCCGCCATCGCTTCCACGGCGCTGCTCTATGCTCTCGTGCATTTCATCAGGGCCGATGTGCCCGTGGATGCGGGTGCGTTGGATTGGAGCAGTGGATTCGTCGCCGTCGGCAACTCGTTCGGGCGCTTCTCGTCTCCCGCCATCCTCGATTCGCTGGCTGCCCTGTTTGCTGCCGGCGTGTTCCTGGCGCTCGTTCGCCACGCGACGGGCAGTATCGCCCAGTGCATCGGCATACACGCGGGCTGGGTGATCGTGATCAAGGTGACGCGGGGCCTGAGCCATGTCGATCGCGATGCAAGCTGGCAGGCGCTCGCAGGCCACTACGATGGCGTCATCGGCTACCTCGGCCTCGCGTGGCTTGCGGCGCTCAGCACGGCTTACTACCTGGTACTGGTACGGCCGCGCCGGCGGGCGCAGCTTGCACGGCCGACTGGCAGAGGTACAGACGCAGTGTGAGCGTGTCGCACCGAGCGAAGGGAAATCGGGGTCACGAAATCGGGGTCAGAGACGTCGTTCTGGTACGGAGAGGTTTGATCTCGAGTTCCGGTTCGAGGAAGTTCATCTCTGACCCCGATCTGCGTGCCCCCGATTTCCCGAGCAACGCTGCCGGGCGGGAGGGATCGGTCGCCCGGAACGGGGGAGTTATTCTTTCGCGAGCCCTAACCTCGTATCATCGAGCGCAGGCGCTTTTCACCCGCATACCCGGGAAGGCATAGCTTGCTCGACCTCGACCATGATCTGGAGGTTCGCCGCTCCACCTACGAGTGGACGGTGCGCCTGTTCAAAGTGCTGCAGAAGGTCCTCAAGGTCAACGTCAAGCTGCACCACGTCGACGGCCAGATGCGCGAAGGCGATATTTTCCTGTTCAATCACTTCGCCCGTTTCGAGACATTCATCCCCCAGTACCTGATCTTCGAGCATACCGGGTGCTTGTCGCGCTCGGTGGCGGCGAGCGAGTTCTTCGTCAAGGGCGACGCGTTCTCGAATTATCTGCTGAACGCGGGCGCGTTGCCGAACAGCATGCCCGAGCTACTCCCCTTTCTGGCCGCGGAGATTATTCGTGGGAGGAAGGTTATCGTGTTTCCGGAGGGCGGCATGGTCAAGGACCGGCGCGTGCTGGACGCGCGCGGGCGCTACAGCATCTACTCGCGCCGCGCGCGCGAGCGGCGCAAGCACCACACCGGTGCGGCGGTGCTGGGCCTGGCGCTCGATCTGTTCAAGCGTGCAGTGCTGGAAGCGCACCGCAGGGGGCATACGCGGCGCTTGCGGGCCTGGGCGGGCGAGCTCGGCGTTGCCGGTGTCGACGAGCTGCTGGCCGCATGCAAGCGCCCGACCACCATCGTCCCTGCCAACATCACCTTCTATCCCATCCGCGTCGGCGACAACCTGCTGCGCAAGGGCGCCGAGCTGGTGAGCCGCGGGTTGAGCAGGCGCCTGTCCGAGGAACTGTTGATAGAGGGCAATATCCTGCTCAAGCACACGGATATGGATCTGCGTCTCGCTGATGGCAACCCCCCCCCCGGGGCCTTGGCCGCGCGCGGCGCTCCGCGCCCTCGCGCGCGCCGCGCGCGCGCGCCGCCGCGCGCCGGAGGCGA
>CAZSDY010000308.1:0-3887 GCA_964605765.1 uncultured Ectothiorhodospiraceae bacterium
AAAGGAATGCTAGGGATCGTTCGGCGCCATCCGTGCCAGAACCGGTCGAGAACCGGGTAGCGGGTCGACACACGAATGCGCATCGTCACCTACAGGCTTCACCCACCGGGAGCTTCCTCCCTAGAGCCCAACACCCGGGCGAGCTCGTCGCGTTCGAAACCTGGCAGCTCGCGCTCGCGGCCATCGCCTTGCAGCATCACTCCCTGCGTTTGTGGCACAACCTCGCCAATCACGAATCCTTCAATGCCATGGCGGGCGAGCGCGGCGATGATCGGATCCGCGTCCGGCCGCACGACGCTCAGCAGCAGCGCGCCCGAGGCGATCAAGCCCAGCGGGTCGATACGGAAATGATCGCAGATTCGCCGGCTCGCGGGCAGGACCGGCAGCGCACCCGTGTCGATTCGAAGCCCCACCCCGCCAGCGCGGGCGAGCTCCCACAGACCGTTGGCAATACCTCCTTCGGTGGGATCGTGCATCGCGTGCACCGTCCCCGCGCCGGTGGCGATAAGGGCGTCCTCGACCACGCTAATGCCGGGCGCGTGCAGGAGTGCCCGGCACGCGCAGAGATCATCGGCCTGAACCACGCCCTCGAGCTCCTCGTGCATCTCGCGGGCGAGCAGCGCGGTGCCTTCGAGCGGAAACCCCTTGGTGAGCAGCACCGCATCGCCCACCCTCGCGCCCGCGGTCCTCACCAGAGCGTCCTTGGCCACCTCGCCCAGCATCTGCCCAACCGCGATGGGGCGCGCGAGATCATGGGTGACCTCCGTATGCCCGCCGATCAACGCAACGCCCAGTTGCGCGCAGGCCGCGTTCACCTGCTCGAAGATCCGCTCCACCTGCGCCGGCACCGTTCCAAGGGGCAGCAACAGCGTGAGCAGAAACCAGCGCGGCCGCGCCCCGCAGGCCGCGACATCGTTGGCGTTGACGTTGACCACGTACCAGCCGATCTCGTCGCTCGCGAAGGTGACGGGATCGCTCGCGGCAATCAGGTATCTATCCCCCATGTCGAGCACGGCCGCGTCCTCCCCGACCTCGGGTCCGAGCACGACGCGCGGGTCCGATGCGTCGATTCGGCTCAACAGACTCGACAGCAAGGGCACGGGTAACTTCCCGGTCTCGAGCGCCTGCATGCTCATCCTCCGCCTCTCAGGAGGCCAATCGGAACGCCGATCGATACGCTTCCAGGCCGCCTCCGCGGGTGGCACCCCACGAACCGGGATGGATGACCGCGTAGGTCGGCAGAGTTTGCCCGCAGCAAGATCGGACACGCAAAGCGTGCCCGGTCGAGGATGCGCCTTTCACCATCCCGTCAGAGGACCGGCCGGCGGCCCGCCTCATAGTTCCAACCCAGCGCCTGCATGTACGCGCCGGCGGCCCGGAACACGCGCACGTCGTCGTAGGTCCTGCCGACGATCTGAACCCCGGTGGGCACGCCGTTCACCGCCTGCCCGGAGGGGACCGACATCACCGGGCAGCGGCTCAGCATGTTGAAGGGGTAGGTCATGCACCACTGCAAGGCATCGGGAATCACCTTGCCCTTGGCACGGTAGGTGGCATAGTCGAGCGGATCGCCGGCCAGGACCGCGGGTTTCGCGAGCGTCGGGCAGACGAACACGTGGTAGCGCTCCATGAGCGCGCCGAAGGTCTCGTACATGCGCGCGGCCACGTCCAGCGAGGCGACGAAATCCGCGGCGCTCGACT
Source organism: uncultured Ectothiorhodospiraceae bacterium (assembly GCA_964605765.1). GTDB lineage: Bacteria > Pseudomonadota > Gammaproteobacteria > HK1 > HK1 > CAZSDY01. The sequence continues at coordinate 1,702 of CAZSDY010000308.1, forward strand.
TGCGCCCGATCCGAATGAACGCACGCGCGTAGGGCGTCATGAGCTTTCCGTGCGCGGCGAGCAGCGGCGCCATGCTGGCGCCGAAGATGTGGCACAGGTAATCCCACGCCGCCTTGCCCGACTCAATCGTCCAGCCGAGCTTGACCGGCTCGACCCGGCAGCCGAGCGATCGGAACACCTCCACGGCGGCGAGAGTGTTCTCCCGCACCTGCCGGTCGACCTTGAAATAGTCCAGATCCAGCGAGTAGGCGATGCGCCAGCCCTTGATGCCGCCGAGCCGATCCGGGATCTCGAGCTTCGGGCGCAGCGAGGCGATATCTCGCGGATGCGGCCCGGCCATCACGTTCTGCAGCATCGCGAGGTCCGCGATGCTGCGCGCGAGCGAGCCCTCGTGGCAGTAGAAGTCGAGATTCAGGTATGCGGCCTCCGGGATGCGCCCGTACGGCGGCTTGAAGCCCGTCACCCCGCAGCACGAGGCAGGGATGCGCACCGAGCCACCGATATCCGAGCCATTGGCGAGCGTGGTGAGCCCTGCCGCCAGCGCCGCAGCCGAACCGCCCGACGAGCCGCCCGGGGTATAGCGCCGGTTCCACGGGTTTCTGGTGACACCCCACAGCCTCGAATGGGTCACCGCCGCGCAGGAGAACTCCGGCGTCGCCGTGCGCGCGTGCACGATGGCGCCCGCATCGAGCAGGCGCTGCAGGAAGATATCGGTGCCCGTGGCCACCTGATCCTTCCAGATCAACGAACCGTTGGTGGTGCGCTGCCCCGCAATGTGGCCCTCGTCCTTGATCGCGACCGTCAATCCCTCCAACGGGCGGATACGAGCGTGCTTGCGCGCGAATCTGGCTTCGGCCTTCTTCGCCTTGGCGAGCGCCGCCTCGAAGTAGGTGTCGGTGAAGGCGTTGATCTTCGAGCCGACGGCGCCCGCGCGTTCAATCTGCGCCTCGAGCACCTCCACCGGAGAGAGCCTGCGCCGCCTGAAGCGCTTCAGCGCCTCGGCCGCCGGCAGATAACAAAGCTCGTTGGTCATCTCTCACCTCCATCGATCACACAATAGCGTTTCGACTCGCGCCCCTGCAGGAGCGGGATCAGCCCGCAAACCCGCGAATCGCGAGCCTGTTGAACTCAGGCCGGCAGTTTCAACAGCCGCTGAAGCCTCGCCACCACAGCCCGGCGGTCGACGCCACTCAAGCCGCCGGTTTTTCTGATAATCAGCCGGTCATCCAGGGTAAAGAGCTTCATTCTCACCACCGAGGCCGAGGGCAATCCGGCCGAATCCAGATCGCCTATCTCGATATCGAGCGGCCAATCGGAATTCCTGGCGCTGGTTATCATCGCCAGCACCGAGTGGCCGACCGGCTTGTTGAATTCATCGGCAACCGACAACACCAGAGCAGGTCGCCGTTTTGCCGCGCTTCTGTCGGTGAACGGAAAGGGCACGACAACCACGTCGAAAGCTTCAAAGGTCACGGTAGGCTTCTTCGTCCGCCGCGGAGCGCCACTCGGTGAGCGTTCCTTCCAGTGCTTGTGCAAACAAGAGGTCTACAGGACGCGCCTTGCGCACACGAACGTCGTCGTCGCCGATATCGAATGCAATCGTATCGCCGGCCTCGAGCTGCAGTCGTTTGCGTACAGGGCCCGGAATCGTCGCCTGATATTTTTTCGTCAATCGACTGGTGGTGGTCACCATCGAGTGCTCATCTAGAGGTAATGCCAGTATTACCCATTACATTAGGCCATTTGCCTTTCGGCATCAAGGTTTGAGCCCGTACGGGTTAGAATCCTGACCCGGGACAGCGAGCCACAATGACCGAAACGATGCCCAGATCCACTGCACCGTGCCGGGTCGCCGCCACCCGCCCGGCAAGCGCCGGGACCCGGTCGGCCGCGGGCGAGCACCTGCATCTCGTTCGGGCGCTCTGTGCCGCGTGGGCCTGCCCCGAGCTCGCGGCGCAGGTCGATATCGCCTATTCGTCGCGCCTCACCCGCTCGCTCGGCCTCGCCTATCCCGCGAGAAACCGCATTCACCTGAACCTCGCGCTCAAAGAGGTGCCGGAGCGCGTGCGCGACGCCGTCATCTGCCACGAGCTCGCGCATCTCGCCGTCCATCGACGCCACGGCAAGCGAGTATCGCTGCGACCTCGCGAACGCCATCGAGCGGGGGCTGCTCTGCCCCTTCCACT
>CAZSDY010000309.1:0-3788 GCA_964605765.1 uncultured Ectothiorhodospiraceae bacterium
GCAGGCTGAAGCCCGCGGCTCAGGCGGATCGAGGCGGCGATCGTCGGTGCCCGCGTTGCGAAACCGGGAAACCAAAAAGTCGCGTGCGTGCCTCGACGAGTACGCGATTGAGGACCATAATAGCAGATTCTTCCCATGAGTCATCCGACCCGCGTTTGCCAAAACGGCTTGCCGAGGCGATAAAGGGGGGCGGGCTGGTTGGGTCTTGTGCAAGATTGCCACGGCAATCATCGGTTTCTGACGTTTATCTGTAGGCCTTCCATGCTTTCCTTCGCCGTACACGACAGTGGCATCAAAGCCCAACAGATCGACTTATCCGGCGCCTATCTGACCGGAAGCGATGATGTGCCGCTACGCGCGGAGATCACGCTCAAAGATGGCGTGATTCAGTGCAAGAAACGCAGCGCGGGTCCGGCCGGGCTGGTGCTGCTCTGGCCCGTCGAAGGCGTCGGCGAGGTCATGGTTGAGACCGTTCGCCTTTGCGAGCGCGAGAAGCCGTACATCCTCGAGGTGGAGCTGGCCCGCGGCCGGTTGATGCGGATCTGCCAGAAGATCGAGGATTGGGGGCTGCTCAACTACGAAGGGACCGAAGAACTTAGCGAACAGGTGGGGCAGGCGCGCGATCTGCTCGTCAAGGCGCTCCAGGCGGATACCGCCGCGGACGCGTCTTCGCAGGGCAATCACGCGCTCGCGCTGGCTGTGCAAGCGGCCGAGGGGCTGAGTCAGTTTCATGCCTCGGTTTTCTTGGAGCGGCGCCGGCAGACGGCCGGGTTCGCCAAGCGCATTTTGGGGTGTGGCATTGATCTGGATCAGTCGATCGACCTGGCGCACAAGCGGCTGTCGGAGGTAGTGGACTTCGTCACTGTGCCGATCGTTTGGCGCGACGTTGAGCCGAGCGAGCAGACATTTAACTGGAAACAACTCGATACGTGGGTTGAGGCGCTGACAAAGCTGCACATTCCGATCAAGGCTTCTTCTCTGTTGTCTTTTCACGAGCGCAACATTCCGGATTGGCTCTACATCTGGGAGCACGATTTCGACACGATTCGCGACCTTGCGTTCGAGCATGCCCGCCGGGTGATCAATCGCTACGGTCGCTACATTCAGGCGTGGGACGTGATCAGCGGGATCCACGCCACCAATTGCTTCACATTTGGCTTTGAACAGTTGATGGAGCTCACGCGGATGGCGGCGGCGCTGACCAAGCAGGCGGCGCCACGCAGCTTGGCCATCGTCAACATTATTGCTCCGTGGGGCGAATACTACGCCCGCAACCAACGCACGATTCCACCGTTGCTCTACGCGGAAATGGTCGTGCAGAGCGGCGTGAATTTCGATGCATTGGGGTTGCAGTTTTGTTTCGGCGCCGCGGCCGACGGCACGCATGTCCGCGATATGTTTCAGATTTCGTCCCTGATCGACGCGTTCGCCAAACCGGGTAAGCCGCTGCACATCACCGGCGTGCAGGTGCCGTCGCATACCGACGCCGCAGCCGACGGGAAAGGCGCCAATCGGCCGACCGAAGGCGGTCGCTGGCGCGGTGCGTGGAGCGAAGAAATACAGGCGCAATGGCTGGATCGTTTTCTTGAGGTCGCGCTGAGCAAGCCTTTTGTCGAAACCGTCACATGGCATGGGTTGACCGACCACCAGGACCATCCCGTGCCCTACGGCGGCCTGCTCAACTCGGGCCTCGCCCCCAAGCAGGCGTATCTACGCTTCAAGGCTCTTCGGTCGCACTTGCACTCAAACGACGCCGACAAGACGGCGTAACTTCTTGCGATGGAAAAAACGCGCGCCACAAGTTCAAGCGCAGCACCGGCGGCCCAGCCCAGCCGCGATCCGATTGGGGCGCTCATCGCCGCGATGGGCATCTGTTTCATTCTCTGTTTCTTTCGCACGGGTTGGCCGGCCACCCCGAAGCCGCCGCGCGCGCTGTTGGACCAGATCGACCCAAACCAGGCGAATTGGTCCGATCTGGCCATGCTCCCCGGCATCGGCCCAGTCAAAGCCGGCACGATCGTGGCGTTTCGCAGCCCGACGCGCGATGGCGGAGACGAGTCAGCTCGCGTCTTTGTCACCCCCGCAGACCTCCAGGCCGTGCGGGGCATCGGGCCCAAGACCGTACGCCGCATCGCCCCTTATCTTCGATTCGAGTGACCTCGCTTGGCATTCCTTGGCGATGCCGGCAGGATCGGTGCGCAAAGCAGCTCTTCACGCCGATCGGGGGATAGCGCCGCCACGCCGATCCGAATAATCTCATCGAGGTGCGGTCGGGAGACTTCCAGGAACGTTGCCAGCAAGCAGGCTCGTTCGCAGACGGGGGCGTCCTGATAGCGCCTTAGAAACTCTTCGGCGCAGGTCCGGCGCAGTTCGCCTTCCATAGGCTCGTCAATCGGCAGTTCGGCCCCGTCCGGCGCAGCCTGCTTGCGTCGCACCAATGCCTTGAACTCGGGGTCCGCTTCGAGCTTTCCGCGAATCCGACGCTTAATCTGCCGATCGCAATCGGCCACCCTGGCATAGGAAGAATGGGTCTGCCGGGCGATTTGCCGCATCGGGGTGCGCCGTGACTCGTCCGGCATGCGATATCGCTGATCCACCAGTGCGGCGACGAGCGCTTGGCGATCGCCGCGCCGCGTAGCTTTTTTGGAAAGGGCATAGGCCGCTTCACGAACCGCGCGATCATACTTTCCGCGCAGCCGCGAGCCGATGGTTTCACCAGAGCGCTCCGGACTTGAGGACTGGCATCGCGATGTCAGGTACGAGGCCTGCTCCTCAGTCAGCGCGTAGACCTTGGCCCGCGAGGCCGGCCGGGTCGCAGCATCCTCTATGACCGCGGATTCGCCCCCTGGCTTCTTGCGTCGGGGCGGTACGTAAACGCATGAGAACCGACGATGCAGCGCGCGGGTCACGGCATTGTGTATGCGCGGGAGCGCATAGGCGGCAAAGGGGATTTTGCGGCTGACGTCAAACTGAATCGCCGCCTGAATCAGGCCCAGACATCCTTCCTGAAAGAGATCGTCCCGCTCTCGCTCGCGCGTCGGCTCCACGATCCCCAGGCCATACCGGTGCAAATGCACCCCGATCAACCCGAGATTGTCCTGCACCAATCGCCGTTGCGCCTCGGTAAGCCGAGGCAGCAAATCGTACACGTCCGACATGAGGATACCCCCCAATAGCCATGACCACGGCCATCCCTCTCCACCGGACGCGACCACGCCCCGCGGCCAAACAAATACCAAACTCATGGAGCGGCGTCAAGCGAGAGCCGTACGTTTTCTCGAAGCGGTGATCGACTCGCCGTTCAGCCCGGAGGCGTGCATCGTGCCAGAATACTTGCGGTGAGCGTGTTGGTCCGAGAATAAGGGCCTTGCAAGCCGAGGAGTGCCGGAAAGGTGTCCCTTCCAGAGCAATCAGGGATGTACGTACTGATCCGAACCGCGCCCGTAAGGAAGCGGCTCTGCCAATGGTACGACCGCCACTCCCTTACGGTCGTGGTTCGGATAGGAGGCCATCTAACTGAATTGCCGACCAACCCTACCGCTCGGCGACAAGGCGCAGAGTGGATCGGGCGTAGCCCAGAGTAGTCAAGAGCTCCACACCGTCATCGGCCGACGTTCTCGATTGCGGCGCGAACCCGACGATCGGTCCGTACTCATCGCGTAAACTCCTGTATATTTAGAGCAGCTTGGCCACCGACACCTGCTTCAAGAGCCCCGCATCGTACAAATCGGCGATGTCTTGCTGCCGTTCGTTGATCTGCTTGACGACCGCATCGGCCATGGCATCCA
>CAZSDY010000310.1:0-3781 GCA_964605765.1 uncultured Ectothiorhodospiraceae bacterium
GCCGCGCAGATCGGGGCATGGCGCTATCACCGCGCGCCCACGGAGCCGGCACCGTTGATGGCGTGAAGCTTGAAGTCATGACCGGCAATCAGGATATCGGTGATGCCGTCGCCATCCAGGTCGGCGACGATGGGATTGGCTTCGATGAGGCCGTCGGCGATTCGCCGCCGCCAGATTGGTCGGCCATCGTCCATGCGCAGCAACCAGACATCTCCAGTCGCCGCGGCGACGACGACGGATGCATCATCACCGCCCCCGAGATCGGTGACGGCCGGCGAAGCGATCACGGGGTAGCCGGCCGGCGATCGCCACAGCTCCGTGTGTTGCGCCCAATCGAAGGCGACGACCCCGGCGTTGCCCAAAGGCGCCAGCACGATCGTTCGCCCGTCCTTGCGCGCGACCACGGGGTGGCCCGCCACCTTGAGACCGCCGGCGATGTGCGATGACCACAGTCGATCGCCGGTCGATGCATCGAGTTCATAAAGACGCCCTGTCGCGCTGACGACCAGAACTTGTGCCGCGCCATCGCCCTCGAGGTCTGCAATCACCGGCTTCGACCAGCCGCCACCTTCTATCGGAACTTTCCACAGCAACTTTCCGTCGTAGCCCCGCAAGCCGTATACATGACCGTCGAACGAGGCGGCCGCGACGTCCGCGAGCCGGTCACCGTCGAGGTCACCAAACGCCACGCCGTGCATGTTGGAATCACCCGTCCTTTGCCGCCACAAGGTCTCGCCGCTCCTGCCATCGACCATCATGATGCTGCGGTCGTCCCATGTGCTGAAGGCGACATCGCTCTTCCCGATGCCGCGAAAGTCCGCGACGGCGGGCGTGCCGGAGAGCCAGCCCTTCACGGCCACGGGCACGGCTCTGACGAGCTTGCCGTCCGAGGGACGATAGACGAGCAGGAAGACACCCTCTGCCGGTGGACGTGCGCCCAGGGCGACGACGTATTCGGCGCCATCGCCGTCGAGCTCGGCGAGCGCGGGGCCGCGGTTCGGGTGGAACGCCTCCTTCGCTGACCACAGGATCGCGCCTTGCGTGCCGCTGAAGGCGCGCAAATCAACGTCGTTGCCCCAATGGGCGATCTGGATGACGAGCGCCTCGCCGGTGTTCGCCTTGGCGATCACCGGGGTGGCTTGAATCGCCGCTACCGCCGTGTTCCGCCAAAGCTCGTGCGGGCCGTGCACCAGGCCGATCAGGCCCGCGTGGCGATGCACCAGTATGTCGCGGGTGGCGCCGCCATGCACCGACGCCACGAGCGCCCACGGCGCGACATCGCGGCCCGCCATATGCACTTTCCAGAGGATTCGGCCATCATCATCCAGGCAAAGCAGCCCTTCCCCGCCCATTGCGACAAGAATCTCGTCCTGCCCATCACCGTTCCAATCGCCGATCAATGCGCCAATCGGGCGGCCCTCGACCTGCCACGCGACATGCCCGTCGCGCGGATCGACCGCCGCGAGCGCATTTCCGCGATGGACCAGGAACTTCCCGCTCGCCGTGCGCGGCATCTCGCCGTCGGGCCCTCTCGATTGACGAAGCGCGCGGAGGCGATCGGGGCCTCGCCACACAATCTCGCCGTCCGTGGCACGCACGGCGAGCATTGGCTGAGAGGGTTCGGCGAACTGGAAAATGAGGACAGGCGCGCCGCGGCCTTCGAGGTCCACGAGCTCCGGTCCGCCGAGGAGCCGGCCCGGTAACGCGCCCCCGCTGCGTGACGACCCCGTGGCCAGGTCGATCGCCTGCCATCGCGTATCGTTCCACAGCACGACATTGAGCGCGCCATCGACCGCGAAGGGGCGACTGGGGCCGCGCCACGATGTCCCATAGTCACGCCGCCAAACGACCTCTCCCGCCGGCACCTCGAGCGCGATGACCTGCAAGGGGAGGGTCTTGCCGGGGGCGCCATCCGAGACGTCGCCGTGCCTGACGAAAGCGGTGAGAAGCGACGCGCCGTCTCGTTGGGTCGCCAGCAATGCGGGCGGCTGGGGAAGCGGTGACGAGGAAATCTCGACGTCACCGAAATGCTTGCCCGTGCGCCCGTCGAGGAAGTAGGCGCGGCCGTCACGCCCGGCGACCGCCAAGTCGGCAACGCCCGAAGCCGTGGCTAAGGTGACAACCGCGAGGCTGCTCGTCGGCGAAAGACCACTCGCCGGTCCGGACCAACGCCACATCTCTTTCGGCGGCACGCGCGCTTGGATGACCAGAACGTCCGGGCCGCTTTTCTCGGCGTCACGCGCCGAGACGATCACCCTACCGATGTCGCCGCCGAGATCGAGCTCGAGGAACGTGCGCCAGTTGCCCTCTGGTGTCGCAAAGCTGCCGGCAATCCTGCCCGTTGCCGTGGACAGGAAGATGATGCGCGTCAGCTCGTTGTGAGCGAGCAGGGTTTCGTTCGTGCCGGGGATGAGCACCAAGCCGCCCTGGATAGCCGGCGATGTGTAGGGCGGCCATTCGAAGCCAGATTCCAGCCAAAATCGCGTGCTGGCGGTCTCGCCACGCAACACCTGGATCGTGCGGCGAAGCTCGAAATGATCCGGTGCCCATGCCACCAGCTCATGAGGCCCGGATCGCAAGGACAGATTCTTTATGTGTGCGCCGAGCTCGACGCCATCGACAACGATGGTGGAGTTGACCGGATGGCTTTCCGCCACCAACGCGCCATGGTCGTAGATCTGCCAGGCATAGAGCGCACCGGCGCCTGAGGTTGCAGCCAAGAGAGCGGTGGCCGCCATGCGCCGAGCGGCAAGCCGTCTTTCCTCGCGCCGCCTGAGAGCGTCATAATTGACGCCCAGAAGCCCGGCGATCACTTTGACTTTTGCCGCCGCCCTACCGTCGCCTTGCGCTCGCGCATCCGCCGCAACGGGTTCAACGCGCACGTCGTTCGGTTGCCCGTCGGAGGCAACGCCAAACTTCAATGCTCGCGGAAAGCATTCGAGTGCCGGGTCCACGTCCGCCTTGTCGGACGCGTTGGGCTCGCCTTCGACGATGATTGCCAGGATGCGGTCTTCCCGGCCCATCCGCTTATAGGCGAGAATCTCCTCGTTCACCCATAGCGACCGGGCGCCGTGCGGCGAGCAAATCACGATAAGGCAGGCGGACTGCCGCAGCGCGGTCGTAATTTGATCACTCAAGTCGGCCGATGCGGGCAACTCCTCGCGATCACGAAAGATCGGAAATAGTTTCTTGGGTACGGGGCCATCGCGACCGCGAGTCGCGACGACGTTTCTCGGTACCCGATAGGTCTCGAGCGCCTTGTGCAGCCAGTCACCCCACTTCTTGTCCCGGTGGCTGTAGCTGATGAAGGCCCGGTACTTGTACGTCCGATCGCCGGGTTCGTTCATGGCATACTCGATCGGCGCAAGAGCACCTCGACTTATCCGCGAAGACACGCCGGCTCAATGAGCCTGCCGGCGCAGACGCGATCAATACCACTTCCCGTTCGGTCAGGCCATGAGCTTTGCGGATGCGAGTCTTGACTTCAGCCGTTCGACAGCGAGCAAGCTGGCGCTCTGATCGCCGGGTTCACGCGCAGAACTGCCGAGGCGTGAGATCAGTCACGCCCTCGTAACGGGACACGGCGGGTGCAAATTGTCGCCACTGACCACCACGGCTGGCCTGGGACACAACCGGGCTAGAGATGCCGATCGGGGTCCATCTGCCCGTGCAGTGCACGGACAACATGGATAGCGGATGCCGTGACGGTGTAGCAAACGACGTGTTGGCTGATCGGAAGCGCCCGATAGCCCTCGCGGACGTGGTCGCATCGCTTGCCTAG
>CAZSDY010000311.1:0-3763 GCA_964605765.1 uncultured Ectothiorhodospiraceae bacterium
TTCACGGCAAAGTGCAGGGGGCGGTCCCGTGTCGGGGCGGTGCCGCCACGGCTTGGGCTCTCGGGTGTGCTCACCCCCGGCTCGGTTGCGGTCATCGGCGCGAGCGACGACAAGACGAAGTTTGGGGGCCGGGTCATGTATTACCTGGTTCACCACGGCTTCCGCGGCCGCATCGTGCCGGTCAATCCACACCGCACCGAGGTCCTGGGCAAGCCCTGCGTCGCCAGCATCTGTGACGTGGGCGCACCGGTCGATGTCGCCCTGCTCGCCATCCCGCCGTCGCGGGTGCTCGAAGTCATGCGGGAATGCGCCGAGGCGGGGGTGGGTGCCTGTATCGTCATGACCACGGGCTTTGCCGAAGCCGATGCCGCGGGCCGTGCCGTTGAAGCCGAGATGCGGCGGATCGTGGAGCGCTCGGGGATGCGCCTCCTGGGTCCGAACTGCATGGGCCTCATCAACCCGTCGCGCGATCTGGTGCTGTGCTCCTCGCTGGTGCTGGAGAGGACGCCGCTGCCGAAGGGCCGACTGGGCCTCATCTCGCAAAGCGGTGCGCTGATGGTCTCCATCTTCGACAAGGCGGCCGACCATGGCATCGGCTTCAGTTGCTGCATCTCGCTCGGCAACCAGTCGGATATCGACATCTGCGAGGCACTGGAAGTGATGATCGAGGACCGGCGGACCGCGGTCATCTGCCTCTACGTCGAAGGACTGAAGGACGGTCGGCGATTTCTCGCGCTGGCCGACCGGGCAAGACGGCGCGGCAAGCCGCTGCTCGCGGTGAAAGCCGGACGCACACAGGCCGGGGAGGACGTGGCGCACTCCCATACCGCGTCCCTCGCCGGATCCTATGCGGTATTCGAGGCAGCCTGCGCCGAGCATGCGGTCGTGTTGCTGGACGACCCAGACGCGATGGTGAGGTTGGGCGAGTGGCTGAGCCGTTTCGGCGCTCTTCTCGGCGCCGGGGGGCTCGGCATCATCTCGTCTTCGGGTGGGGCCGCCGCGTTGGCGGTCGATCACTTCGTCTGTGCCGGCATTCCGGTTTGCTCGCTCGCGGCGCAGACGACGCGGCGTCTCGCGCGCACCTACCAGCCGTCTCAGGCCGGAAACCCGATTGACCTCGGCGCGGCCACCGTCGCCGATCCGTGCGCGGCGGCGCGGGCCGCGGTCGAAGCGTTGGCGGCGGATCCGGGGGTGGCCTTGTCCTGCACGGTGCTGACGACGACACCCGCTTACGAGGAGACGGCCGGTGCTCTTGCCGTTGCCGCACGGGACGGCGGCAAGCCGCACCTGTTCATCGTCACGCCCGGTTCGGCCGCAGACGGCGTGCGTGATGTCTTGCGGCGTCACGCGGCACCGTTCGTCAACGCGCTGGACGACGCGGTGCGCATCCTCAGCGGTGCGTTGCAGTATCGTGAATTCACGCTGCGGAGCCGGCCGCCTAGACCCGCCGATCTGCCTGATGCCGCACGTCCCCCCAGTCTGCCGCACGCGCACGGCTTGCTGGACGAGTCCCGGACACAAGCGCTGCTGGCCGCCTATGGCATACGGGCGCCGGCACAACGGCTGACACACAACCCGGAAGACGCCGCCGCAGCGGCACGCAGCATCGGCTTTCCGATTGCCTTGAAGGGCGTCGTTCCCGGTCTCGTCCACAAGAGCGATGCGGGTGCCGTGTCGCTCGGCCTCGGCGATGCCGACGCGGTTCGCGAGGCCTACCGACGCATCAGCGAGGCAGCGGGCAATGACGGTGCCAGACTCGACGGTTGTCTCGTGCAGGCGATGCAAGCGGCAGCGCTCGAGCTTATTCTCGGCATTCAGCAGGATCCGGTGTTCGGGCCCGTCGTACTCGTGGGTGCCGGCGGCACGCTCGTCGAACTGGTGCGCGACACGGTCCTCGCGCTCGCACCATTTTCCACCGAGCAGGCGCGCGACCTGATAGGAAGTCTACGTGTTGCGCCCCTGCTAGGCGGGTATCGCGGGCGCCGGGCCCTGGACCTGGACGCGGCAGCCGACGCGACGAGTCGTCTGAGCTGGCTCGCCCACGACTGCCGCGGCCGGATCGCGGCACTCGACATCAATCCGCTCGGCGTGGGAACAAAGGGCGAGGGCGTCTGGGCATTGGACGCCACCGCGACGGTTTCCCGAGGGAAGGGGCAGGGCGGGCGTTGAGGACGAGGGATCCGGGGGCAGCTTTCATGTCGAGGAGCAGACGCTCGCCGGTAATGGTGACGCCCAGTCAGAGCGGCAGTGCCCGATCGGGCACCTGGCAGTGCTGCGTCAGCGCTCGGGGCAGCGCGCGATTGGGCCAATCGGCAATCCTGCCGATTGGTGATGACCCGCCACGCCGCGCTCATCCCGCCGCGCAAGCGTCGCCGCAACCTTTACACATTCGAAAAACGGGACGTTACTCGCCCTCTGCTCCGACGTGGTCGGCATGGCTGCGCATGCTCGGTGCTCGTTCGTTGGCAATCCAGATGCGGTAATCGGGTAGTTGACCCCAGTCTGCCCGGTCGACAAACTTGCTCACCGGGCTTCAGTAGCGATTGTTTCATGCGGCTTGTGCCAGACAGCGACGACCACGCGACAGCCGTTGCCACCGAATGCCAGTCGACCGCGCCTGAAGTCGGTGCCGCGGTGGTGCCAACCGCACGCGCCAGGAAAAAGCCGGGCGCCCGGGCGTGGACCCTCTTGCTTTTCGGCGGTGGCATCTGGGGCATTACCTTTTCACTTGCCAAGCTCGCGACCGAGGGTGGAGCGCATCCGTTCGGCATCACGTTGTGGCAGGGTTTTCTTGGCGGATTGTTGCTGCTGGGGGTCAACTTCGTCCGCCGCCGACGCTTGGCCATGGGTCACCGGTTCCTGGTTTTCTATCTCGTGTGCGGACTCTTGGGTACGGCGATACCGAGCACCCTGTTCTTCTACGCAGCACAGCACATCCCCGCCGGCGTACTGTCGATCTGCCTCGCCGCCATGCCGATACTGACATTCGCGGCCGCGCTGATGCTCAGGCTGGACACATTCGCGCTGGCGCGCGTTCTTGGCGTCGGCTTGGGTCTGTTATCCGTTGTGCTGCTGGTCGGACCCGAATCGAGCCTGCCCGACCCGGGGGCGAGCCCTTGGGTGGTCGTGGCGCTGCTTGCGGCCGCCTGCTACGCGGCGGAAAACATCTATATAGCCTTGAAACTTCCGTCCGGTAGCGATGCCGGGATGATCCTCTGCGGCATGCTCCTGATGGCCGGTGCCTTAATGGTACCAGTCGTGCTCGCCAGCAACACATTCACACCGTTGGCTCTACCACTGGGAGTCGTGGAGCTGTCTGTTGTTGGTATGGCGCTTATCAACGTGATCTCATATGGAGTTTTTGTGTATCTGGTCTCGAGCGCCGGGCCCGTATTTGCCAGCCAAATGGCGTACGTGGTCACGCTGTCGGGGGTCGCCTGGGGCATCATCCTGTTCAGCGAGCAGCACACGCCATGGGTGTGGTCCGCGCTTGTCGCGATGCTTGCGGGGCTCATGTTGGTAAAGCCGCGCCAAATGAATCAGAAGGGAGACGAGCCCGGCAATTAACGACACTGTCATTGTCCAAGCCTTGATGGTTTCTCTCGCGGTGATAATGCGCAACGTACTGCTTGATTGCCCGCCGCAGTGAGCCAACGCCGATCGGAATCACGCGCTCGAGACATTCTTCCTTGACAGAGCGTACAAACCGCTCGGCACAGGGGCCGGTGTTGGTTGAGTCACCCGCTAGAGCGACTACGAGAAA
>CAZSDY010000312.1:0-3749 GCA_964605765.1 uncultured Ectothiorhodospiraceae bacterium
CGAGCGTTCGCCCGATGCGATCGGCGACGGCGATGAGCGCGGGCGGGTCGCCGCTGCGGCGCGCGTCCTCGACGACGGGCAGCGGTGCGCCGCTCGCGCGCTCGACCGCGTCGAGCACCTCGCGCACGCTGTAGCCGTGGCCGTAGCCGCAGTTGAGCGTCACCGATTCTCCGCCGCCCTCGAGGTAGTCGAGCGCCTTGAGGTGGGCGCCGGCCAGATCCTCGACGTGGATGTAGTCCCTGACACCGGTGCCGTCGGCGGTGGGGTAATCGGTGCCGAAGATGCGGATGAGGTCGCGCTTGCCGATGGCCGCCTCGCAGGCGACCTTGACCAGCAGCGTCGCTTGCGGCGTCGACTGGCCGATACGCCCCCGTGGGTCGCAGCCCGCCACGTTGAAGTAGCGCAGGATGACGTGGCGCATGTCGCCGGCCGCGCTCAGGTCCCGCAGCATGTGCTCGGTCATCAGCTTCGACATGCCGTAGGGGTTAATCGGCTGCGTCGGGCTGTCTTCGCTTGCCGCTGCGCCCTCGGGAATGCCGTAGACGGCGGCGGTCGACGAGAACACGAAGTGTTTCACGCCGTGGTCCTCGCAGCACTCGAGCAGGGTGCGCGAGTTGCAGGTGTTGTTGCGATAGTACTCGAGCGGGTTGGATACGGACTCCGGCACGACGGTGAAGGCGGCGAAGTGCATGACGGTCTCGATGCCGTGCTCGGCGAGCAGGCGCGAGACGAGCGCGGCGTCGCCGGTGTCGCCCACCACGAGCTCGCCGTGGAGCACCGCTTCGGCAAAGCCCTTGCCGAGGTTGTCGAGGACGACCACGTGGTGACCGGCCTCGCCGAGCTGGCGCACCACGTGGCTGCCGATGTAGCCGGCGCCGCCGGTGACGAGTACGTTGTGTGTCATGGGTTCAGATTGCTTTCATGCCGGAAGGTATTCGCCCGCGATGGTTTGTCCACCCTCACCCCGTCCCTCTCCCGCTCGCGCGGGCGAGGGGGCCCTTCGCTTTGGCGCCGGTGTGCATTTTATTCCCTCTCCGCCGGATTCGGGGGGAGAGGGCAGGGTGAGGGGGTGCCGCGCCGGCTCAGGCGGCGAAGAGCGACAGCAAGGTGACGATGGCCGCGGCGGCGAGAAGCGGTGCGAGGATGCGGCTCAATAAGGCGATCACGGTCGAAATCCACATTTTACTTTGACTCGATAAGTTACGGTTGCTCAGCGTACGATGCGATCGGTCGTGTGGACTACGCGGATTTCGTCGTGCGCGATGGGAAAGGTTTTATCCCACACCGTGATCCGGCGCAACCCCCGGCGCTTCGATTTGAGACGCAGTTGGCGAATTCTCCCGGCATCGTTGCTCGTCGTGCGATTGAACGCATCCTGCCATACATATCGGAAAAATAGAATATATCTGAAGGGTTATACGAGCGTCGGCCCGCAAGGCGCCCACGGTCGCGGGCGCATTCAGGTCACAGGATCCTGAAGGCCCGCCCGTCAGGCAGTCGATAGCGCCGCCTATGTGGCGGCTTTCCGCTGCCGCTCGATTATCCCGGGACATCGGGCCCGCG
This sequence comes from uncultured Ectothiorhodospiraceae bacterium, assembly GCA_964605765.1. Lineage (GTDB taxonomy): Bacteria > Pseudomonadota > Gammaproteobacteria > HK1 > HK1 > CAZSDY01. The sequence goes on from CAZSDY010000312.1 coordinate 1,564, forward strand.
CCGGAAAAGCCGCCCCAGGCAGGGCCATCGCCGAGGCTGATCACGCGGCCGATCCGGTCAGCGGGCTGTTATATCGGTCTGTGCGAAGTCGTCACCCTTGTACAGCAATCCCTCGCCTGTCGCTTTGGCGAGGGCGTACGAGAAGCAATCGCCCATGTTGAGCCCGGCTGCATGGTTCCCCTTGCCGTAGACGCGCCATGCGTGGCGGGCGAGCTCGGCCTGGGCGGCATCGAAGGGCACGACATCGAGGCCGATTTCATGGATAAACAGATCTAACTGCGATCCGCCCAGTGCGCCCTTGCGGCTTTCTACGACGAGCGCCGTCTCGACGAGTGTTGCGGCCGAGATCAGGCGGACGTCGTCGGCGCCAATCTTTCGTGTGAAGTCCGCGCGCTCGGGCTCGTCAAAGAGAATGGCGGCGAGCACTGAGGCATCAATCACCATCAGCCCGGGAGCCCGTGTTCATCATAGCCAATGACGTCCTCGGGACTGCGCATATCGAGGTCGGGCAGGGCAGCACAGCGCAGTGCAATCTCGTCCAGGCGTTCGGCCAGCGGTCTTGCGCGCTTGGCGCGTGTGATTCTGGCGAGCTTCAGCTCGTGGCGCAGGGCGGTCTTGACCGCCTGCGTGAGGCTCTTGCCCGTGAGCCCGGCGAGCTCGCGGGCCAGCTCATGCGCCTCGGGATCCTTGATGTTCATGCCCATGTGCTTCTACCCACGTAGTAAAGATGGTAGCTGTAAGGAACCTTTCTACCATATCCCGGTGCGGTCGTTACGGCAAGGCTGTCGTTGGCATCCCTGGCTGCTCCCCCTCATCCCGTCCTTCTCCCACCGGGAGAACGGACCTTGCTTGCGGTCTGGTCTGCCGTTCCCGACGTCCGGTGGTCCGGCTGAACCCGATCGATCGGCCAACGCCCGGGGCCTGGTGGTCTACCGATCCTCCATCGGGACGTGTGAACGATCCGGGGAGGGTCTTGTTGTTGTATGGGTTGCCCGTATAAATAGATATGGATAGTATGGCTTCATGAAGACGACCATCGAGATCCATGATGCGCTGATGGCGCGCGCCAAACGCTACGCCAAGAGAACGGGGCGGCCCTTGCGCGCCGTGGTCGAGGAGGGCTTGCGCCGTGTCCTCGCTGAATCCTCGCGTCCGACGGCGTACGAGTTGCCGGATAGAAGCGTGGGTGACGCGGATGCGCCGGATCCCCTCGAGGCACTTTCTTGGCAGGACCTGCGCGAGGAGATCTACGGCGGGCAGCACGCCAGGTGATCGCCGTCGATACCAATATCCTCGTCTACGCGCATCGCCGTGAATCGCGATACCACCGAGCGGCGAGTGACCTCATGCGCGCTCTGGCCAATGGCCCGGGTGCCTGGGCAATCCCCTGGCCATGCTGCTATGAGTTCTTCGGCGTGGTCACCCACCCGCGCATCTGGAAGGAGGCCGCGAGCAGCCCGCTCGAGGCGTGGGATCAGATCGAGGCATGGACGGTGTCGCCCACGAACGTCTTGATTGGCGAGACCGATGGTTTCCCCGCGCTGCTCGGCGCCTTCTTGCGCAAGCCGCGGGTACGCGGCCCCATCGTCCACGACGCGCGCGTCGCCGCGATCTGCGTTGCACACGGCGTCGAGGCGCTGTTGACGGCAGACCGCGACTTCGCGCTGTTTCCCGAGCTTCCCACGCGCAATCCGTTGACGGAGAGCCGAGAGAATCGTCGCGAGCTGCGTCCCTATGTGGAGCGGGAGGCGGTCCATGTCTGAGCGTTGCACCGCCAGGCGGGAATGGCGATTGGAGCATCGTCCAGGATGATATCCCGCCTTTGCCGGCAGCATTGCGGAAACTGAGGCAAATCCCGCGGTGATGTGGCCAAACGGACGATCTTTTCGAGAGATTGGGCGACGTCTCGAACAAGCGAGGTGGGTGTTTGCCTGCAACCGCTCGCGAAGCCCGCGGGCCGCTGTGCAGGGGTGGGATTGATCCCGCGAGCGTCCCAGGGCATTCAATGCCGTGCCCACCGCGTTCGCGGACCGAAGCTGCTGCCACAAGGTCGGGGCCTCGACAAGCCGGGTGGCGCTCGGGGGGCTAGTAGTTCGCATCGGGCGTCGCGGCCTTCTTCCTGGCCAGGAAATCGGTGAGCGCCTCGTCGATGGCGGGGTCGATGGGCGGGGGCTCGTATTCCGCGA
>CAZSDY010000313.1:0-3746 GCA_964605765.1 uncultured Ectothiorhodospiraceae bacterium
AGGACGCCGGACGCATCGCCGGGCTCGAGGTCAAGCGCATCATCAACGAGCCGACCGCCGCTTCACTCGCCTACGGCATGGACAAGCGGCGCGGCGATGTCAAGATTGCCGTCTACGACCTGGGCGGGGGCACTTTCGACATCTCGGTGATCGAGATCGCCGATGTCGACGGTGAGCATCAGTTCGAGGTGCTGTCGACCAACGGCGACACGTTTCTGGGTGGTGAGGACTTCGACCTTCGCATCATCGATTACCTGGCCGACGAGTTCAAGCGCGATGCCGGCATCGACCTGCACAATGACCCGCTTGCCTTGCAGCGCCTCAAGGAGGCCGCGGAGAAGGCCAAGGTGGAGTTGTCGTCCAGTCATCAGACAGAGGTCAACCTGCCCTACATTACGGCAGATGCGAGCGGGCCGAAGCACCTGAACATCAAGCTGACGCGGGCCAAGCTGGAGTCCCTGGTCGAGGATCTGATCGCGCGTACCATTGAGCCGTGCCGCATCGCGATGAAGGATGCGGGACTGAGCGGCTCGGAGATTTCCGATGTCATCCTGGTGGGTGGCCAGACGCGCATGCCCAAGGTGCAGGAGATGGTGAAGGGCATCTTCGGCCGGGAGGCGAAGCGCGACGTGAATCCCGACGAGGCGGTTGCCGTGGGTGCGTCCATTCAGGCGGGGGTGCTGGCCGGTGACGTCAAGGACGTGCTGCTGCTCGACGTGACACCGCTGTCGCTCGGCATCGAGACGCTGGGCGGGGTCATGACCAAGCTGATCGAGAAAAACACCACCATTCCGACCAAGGCTTCGCAGGTGTTCTCCACGGCCGAGCACAATCAGCCCGCGGTCACCGTGCACGTGCTGCAAGGAGAACGCGGGGTCGCCTCGGGCAACAAGTCGCTGGGTCGGTTCGACCTCGCCGACATCCCCCCCGCACCGCGTGGCGTGCCGCAGATCGATGTGACCTTCGACATCGACGCCAACGGCATTTTGAACGTGTCGGCCAAGGACAAGGCGACGAGCAAGGAGCAATCGATTGTCATCCACGCCTCCAGCGGGCTCGCCGATGACGAAATCGAGAAGATGGTCAAGGATGCCGAGGCGCATGCGGACGAGGACAGAAAGTTCCACGAGTTGGTGGACGCGCGTAATCAGGCGGACAATCTGACGCATGCGGCGGAAAAGTCGATGAAGGATCTCGGTGATGAAATCGAGGACCAGGAACGCAAGGACATCGAGTCGGCCATTGCCGATCTCAAGGAAGCCACGAAGGGTGATGACAAGGCGGCGATAGAAGCCAAGACCACCCGGCTTGCCGAAGTTTCGGGCAAGCTGGCCGAGCGTGTCTACAAGAAGCAGTCGGCCTCCGCGTCCGCCGAGGGGGCGCAGGGGGCCGATGCGGCGCGGTCCGACGCCGGCGACGAGCCTGCCAAGGACGACGACGTTGTGGACGCCGAGTTCGAAGAAGTCAAGGACGAGAGCAAGTAAGGGTTCGCGCCAAAATAAACTTGCCTTTCTGGGTGTCGAGGCGCCCGACTGGCAAGGCGTGAGGAGGGCGAATAGTCGCTTTATTCAACCGATGAGCAGGGCAGCCGGCAGGATGCATCGGCGGTCGAGATGGCGATGGTATTGCCGCTCGAGTCCTAATGCCTCGAAAGGTGCGGCGCGGACCGGGGCACCCCCGGTCCGCGCCGTTGTGTCGTGAGTGGGGAGCATGGCGAAAAGGGATTACTACGAAGTCCTGGATGTGGCGCGGGATGCCGCCGAGAGCGATCTCAAGAAGGCGTACCGGCGCCTGGCGATGCGGTATCACCCCGACAAGAATCAGGGCGATAAGCAGGCCGAGGACAAGTTCAAGGAGTGCAAGGAGGCCTACGAGATACTGTCCGACCCGCGCAAGCGAGCCGCCTACGATCAGTTCGGACATGCGGGCGTCGACTCGTCCGTGGGTGGTCCCGCGTCGGGCGGCGGCTTCCGTGATATCTTCGATGAGGTGTTTGGCGATATTTTCGGTTCGCGGGGCGGCGGGTCACGAGTCTACCGCGGCGCTGATCTGCGCTACGACCTGGAGTTGAGCCTGGAGGATGCCGTCTTTGGCAGCACCGCGAGGATAGTTATCCCCACGCACGTCGCATGCACCGAGTGCAGGGGCAGTGGCGCGCGCGCCGGCACCTCGCCGACGACCTGCGCGACCTGCAACGGCGTCGGCCAGGTGCGCATGCAGCAAGGCTTCTTTTCACTGCAGCAGACCTGCCCGCGATGCCGTGGGGCGGGCAAGGTGATCACCGACCCCTGTCCTGCCTGCCGCGGCGCGGGGCGCACGGTCAAGGACAAGACGCTTTCCGTCACCGTGCCCCCCGGTGTGGATACGGGCGATCGCATCCGGCTCTCGGGAGAGGGCGAACACGGCGAGAGCGGCGGACCGCCGGGCGATCTGTACGTGGAGGTGCGGGTGCGCGAGCACCCGATCTTCACGCGTGACGGAAGCAGCCTCTACTGCGAGGTGCCGATCAGCTTCGTAACGGCCACCCTGGGCGGCGAGCTCGAGGTTCCCACGCTGAACGGCAGGATAAGCGTCAAGGTGCCGGCCGAGACGCAGACCGGCAAGCAGTTCCGGCTGCGCCACAAGGGCGTGCAGTCGGTGCGCGGGGGCGACATCGGCGACCTCATCTGCCGTGTGGTCATCGAGACGCCTGTCAATCTCGGCCGCGGGCAAAAGGAGCTTCTGGAGCAATTCGCGAGTTCGCTGAACAAGAACGAAAAACGCCATCGGCCGAAGGAGTCGGGGTGGCTGGACAGCGTCAAGAAATTCTTCGAGGAACTGAAGGATTGAGAACCGCGCAGGCGGGGTGACGGAGAAGCCTCTCGGGATAAGGGGGAGCAAGATGGCGATACGGATCGGAGTTTGCGGTGCGGCGGGTCGAATGGGACGTACCGTGATTCAAGCGTGCCTGGATGATGAGCGCTTCGTGCTTGGTGCCGCGCTGGAGCGTGAGGGCCACGCGGCACTCGGCAGCGACGCAGGGGTGCTGGTCGGCCGCGGCGCATGCCAGGTCGCGTTGAGCGATGCTCTGTCCGGGCTCGTCGATGCGGTGGACGTGTGCGTGGACTTCTCACACCCGGATGCCGCCACCGCATCGGTACAAACCTGCTGCGGTCACGCCACGCCCGTGGTGGTGGGGACCACGGGTTTTTCCGCCGAGCAGCGCTCGGCGATTTCCGAGGCCGCGTGTCAGGCGCCCGTCGTGGTGGCGCCGAACATGAGCGTCGGGGTCAACCTGTGCTTCAAACTGATCGAGACGGCTGCGCGCGTGCTTGGCGAGGATGTGGACATCGAGATCATCGAGGCACACCACCGCCACAAGATCGACGCACCCTCGGGCACCGCGCTGGCCATGGGCGAGGTGATTGCACATGCGCTGCAGCGCGATCTGGACGATTGCGCGGTCTACGCGCGCGAGGGGCGTACGGGCGCGCGCGCGCCGGCGACCATCGGTTTCCAGGCCGTACGTGGCGGCGACATCGTCGGCGAGCACACGGTGCTGTTTGCGGGAGCCGGCGAGCGCGTCGAGATAACTCACCGGGCATCGAGCCGTATGAACTTTGCGCACGGTGCTTTGCGTGCCGCCGCCTGGGTTCACGGCCGCGCGGCGGGCCTCTACAGCATGCTGGATGTGATCGGGGTGGCCGAGTCCGGCCGGGCAGCAGCGCCGCGCTGATCTGCGGTGGTGTGGACGGGTTGCCCGTAGA
>CAZSDY010000314.1:0-3732 GCA_964605765.1 uncultured Ectothiorhodospiraceae bacterium
GATCGAGCGCGCCCATCAACCCGCACCGTGCCCGGCGTACCGGTCGCGCATCTCGCGCTTGAGCGTCTTGCCGGCGACGTTGCGCGGGAACTGGTCGTAGAACACCACGTCGCGGATGCGCTGGAACTTGGCGCCAACCCGCTCGTTGGTCCACGCCACCAGTTCCTCGATGGCGACATCCTTCCCCGTACCCAGGCGCACCGCGGCGACCGGCACCTCGCCCCACTTGTCATCGGGCGCACCGAATACCGCCACCTCGGCCACCGCCGGGTGGCGCGCGACGACTTCCTCGATGTCCTTCGGGTACACGTTCACCCCGCCGGAGATGATCATGTCCTTGATCCGGTCGACCAGGTAGAGGTACCCATCGTCGTCGAGATAACCCGCGTCGCCGGAGTACAGCCAGCCGTCGCGGATCGCCTGGGCGGTGAGATCCGGGCGCCCGTAGTACCCCGGCATCAGGCACGGACTGCGGCCAACGATCTCGCCGACCTCACCGGGAGCGGCATCGCTGCCGTCCTCGCGCACGATGCGCAGGTCCATGAACGGCGGCGGACAGCCGACCGAACCCTCCTTGCGCACCGAGTCATGCTTGTCGAGCACCGTCATCAGCCCCTCGGTGAGCCCGTAGAGTTCGTAGAACCGCCCCGGCAGCACCTCGTTCAGCCGATGCTTGTGGTCACGCAACAGCGGCGCGCCGATGTTCTGCAGCATCTCCAGGCTGGTGAGCCGTGCCGGATCGAAGTCGGGGTGATCGAGCAACGCGATGATCTGCGCCGGCACCATCACGATGTGGGTCACCCCCTCGCGCTCGATGTCGGCGATCACCCGCCCGGCATCGAACGACTCGTGCAGCACGTAGGTCGCGCCGGCGAACATCCACGGCATCAGGTCGACCATCGCGCCGTTGAACACGATCGCGCCCGCGTGCAACACCACGCTCTCGGGCACGATGCGGAAACACTGCGCGAACAGCATGCAGTACATCGCCCGCACGTAGTGGGTATGCACGATGCCCTTGGGCAGCCCGGTGGTGCCGCTCGAGTACATGATGTTGTAGACATCGTCGTTGCCGAGACCGGCATCCGGCGGCGACGCCTCGCTCGCCGCATCGACCAGGCCGGCATAGTCGGCGAACCCCTCCCGCGCGCCATCGCCACCGAGCAGCAGGTAGCGATCGGGCGCGATCCCGGGCAGGCGGCCACGGATGCGATCGAGACTGTCGGCGAACGACGCATCGGCGATCACCAGCGCGCTGTCCGAATCGTCGAGCAACGTCGCCAGGCCGGCGTCCTGCAGCATCGTGCTGCACGGCACGATCACCGCCCCGGTTTTCGCCGCCGCCCAGTAGCAGGCCATCAGTTCGAGACAGTTCGGCAGCAGCGTCGCGAACTTGTCGCCCTTGCCAATCCCGGTCGCCAGCAACGCGTTCGCCAGCCGGTTCACATAGGCGTCGAACTCGCGCCAACTCAACCGCCGACCACCGACTACCAGCGCGGTGTGCTGCCCACGAAACCGCGCGTGCCGGCGCAACAACGAACCGATATCCATACCGCTCCCCTCCTCCCACGGGATTCCGGGCAGTCTATTCAGCCGGTGCGCGGGAGACCATCCCCGGCGGGGGGCACTGCCGTTCGGAGCCTTGCGGAGTGTTGCGCCAACCGTCCCCGCGCGATCGCCGACCAGGCAACTTGCGCTGCACCGGGGCAAGCTTCGCTGGGACGGCGATCTGGACGAGATGAGAACTGCCGGGCGCCGCTGGTCGACTCTCGCGTCCGGGTCGACTTCTTCAACGGCGTCTTAACGCCTCGCATCAGCACTCGACAAAGCGCGTAGTGGTTTGGCGTTTCGTCTGCATTCGCTTGTTACGATGCACCTGCTATCTTTTCAATTTGTGAGTATATCGATCACGATTTTTCCAATATAGGCATTCGGGACAAGATTTTCCATCCGGGTAATCGATACCTTCTTCGTGGGGACAACCAAATATATCGTCAATGATGGTCAGAGTTTTTGCCCCATTTTCCTCAATGAAAGTAATTAGCTCACCGAGAATCTTTTCTGATTTCCTGGCATCCCTATTCGAAAACCATTTTTGCATTAGCTCTGGTCCTGAGCCTTCATGCATGATGATGCCACAGACCACTTTCGTAGCCCGAGTATTGTCAGGTCCATAAAAAGCTACTGTAGCAACAGGGAACCCTTTTGAGCCTTTCCTTGCTCTCTTTGCTAGTAATTTCTTGTTCCGTCCTTGTGCCATGGTATTTCAGAACCCTCCTAGTGTCGTGTCCCGGAAATATATGAACAAAGTCGCTCGACCTTCGCGAGGATGGATTCCGCGGTGGCGGTCCAGGCGAATGGGCTGGTGTGCGCATTGTATTGATCGACGAAGCGTTGGATCTTCATAACCAGTTCTTTGACGTTGGAGAACGAGCCGCGGCGGATGGCTTTCTGGGTAATGATCCCGAACCAGCGCTCGACCTGATTGAGCCACGATGCATACGTAGGGGTGTAATGGATGTGGTAGCGCGGGCGTTTGGCCAGCCACGCCTTGACCCTGGGATGCTTGTGGGTAGCGTAATTATCGACGACGAGATGAACGTCGAACTCTTCAGGGACATTGGCATCGATGTGGCGCAGGAACGACAGGAACTCCTGGTGGCGATGGCGGGGTTTGCATTGAGTGAGCACTTCCCCGGTCGCGACATCCAGGGCAGCGAACAGGGTAGTCGTGCCGTGGCGAATGTAGTCATGAGTTACACCCTCGACATACCCCAATCCCAAGGGGAGCATAGGCTGGGTGCGTTGCAGCGCCTGGATCTGGGTCTTCTCGTCGACACACAGCACCACGGCGTGGTCGGGAGGATTGAGATAGAGCCCGACGATGTCGCGCACTTTCTCGACGAAGAACGGGTCGCTGGAGAGCTTGAAGTGGCGCTGGCGATGGGGCTGAACACCGAACAGATCGAACCAGCGCTGGACTGTACTCTTGGACACCCCGGTATGTTCGGCCATGGAGCGAACGCTCCAGTGGGTGGCGCCGGCCGGTTTGGTTTGCAGGGCACAGTTGATGACTTCAGCGACGCGCTCGTCTTGGAGGGTTCTAGGACGTCCCGAGCGCAATTCATCATGCAAACCTTCGATACCTTGTTCGAGATAACGTTTTCGCCACTTGCCGACGGTCACATTGGTCAGGCGCATGCGCTGGGCGATGGCCGAGTTTGTTTCCCCCTCGGCGCAAGCCAGCACGATCTGTGCGCGCCGAACCAGGCCGTGTGGGAGGCAACGGGAGTTGGCGAGGCTGAGCAGTTGAGTTTTCTCCTCGTCACTGAGGGTAATTGGTGTGAGCGGGCGACCTTGAGCCATGAGCGATCTCCGGGTGAAGGGATGCTCATGATTCTACCAGTTACTTCTGGGACAGTACACTAGGTCAAGAGGCACCGGGCACGGCCGGTGTCACGATGCGTGTCGACGCTGGCGACCGGCGCCACCGGGAGAGGCCACCGACCACGACGATGAAGCTGCAACTGATCCTGCTGCGAGACTCGTCCCCCTGCGCCCATGCGCGCGAGGCTTGGGAAGCCGCGTGCGCCGCGCGCGGCCAGGCGCTGGCGGTGATCTATCGCGACCAGCCCGAGGCCGAAGCCCTGGTCCGCCAACTCGGACTGGAACTGTACCCGGCGCTGGTGATCGACGGACAGCTACGTGCGATCGGTGTGCAGTCCGAACACC
>CAZSDY010000315.1:0-3719 GCA_964605765.1 uncultured Ectothiorhodospiraceae bacterium
TTCGGCTCGCTGGAGAGGGCCAACGGCGGCACGCTTTTTCTGGAAGATGTGGCGGACATGGACCTCACCGTGCAGGCGCGCCTATTCGGCGCGCTGCGTCATTCATCCTTTCTGCGCGTCGGCGGCGTGGAACCGGTACATGTCAATTCCCGAGTGATCGCGGCGACCTCGAAGGAAATCGCGCGCGAGGTCGAGAGCGGGCGCTTCCGTGAAGATCTCTATTACCACCTCAACGTGGTTCCCCTGCACGTACCACCGCTCAGGGAGCACCGCGAGGACATTCCCGAGCTGCTCGAGCACTACATCGACATGCTGGTGACACAGGAAAACCTGCCGTATCGCCGATTCAGCGTGGCGGGGCAGAATCGGCTTCGAAACTACGCCTGGCCCGGTAATATCCGCGAGTTGAGGAACGTGGTGCAGCGCCTGCTGATCCTGGGCAACGGTCCGGAGATCGACCCGCAGGAGATCAACATGGCCCTCGGGGAAATGCCCCGACAGGAGATTTCCGGAGAGCTGCCGGGCTTCAACCTGCCCCTGAGGGAGGCGAGGGAACGCTTCGAGCGCGCCTACCTGAAGCATCAGCTGAAGCTCGCGTCGGGCAGCATCAGCAAGGTCGCGAGGGCCGCGGGCATGGAACGCACACACCTGTACCGCAAGCTGCGCTCGCTTGGTATAGACGCCAAGCAGGTGGTCGCCAGTGAATGAATTCGGATCCGGCGCTCGATGAAAATCATCATTCTCGGTGCCAGCCAGGTCGGCAGCTCGGTGGCGCAGAACCTCGCGATCGAAGCGAACGATATCACTGTCGTGGACCACGACCCCGTGCCGTTACAGATTCTGCAGGACCACCTGGATCTGCGTACAGTGCTCGGCAACGCCTCATCGCCGTCCGTGCTGGAAGACGCGGGTGCCCAGGACGCCGACATGATCCTCGCCGTCACCAACAGTGACGAGACCAACATGGTCGCCTGTCAGGTCGCCTACACGCTGTTTCATACGCCTACCAAGATAGCGCGCGTGCGCAGCGCTGATTATCTCAACCGGCCGGCGCTGTTCTCACAGGAAGCCCTGCCCATAGACGTGCTGATAAGCCCCGAGCAGCTCGTCACCAGCCACATCCAGAGGCTCATCGAAACGCCCGGCGCGCTGCAGGTACTCGATTTCGCCGGTGGCCGGGTACGCCTCGTAGGCGTCAGGGCTTATTACGGCGGCCCCCTGGTCGGGCACCAGCTGAGCGCGCTGCGCGAGCACATGCCCGGCATCGAGACGCGGGTGGCGGCCATCTACCGCCGCGACCGCGCCATCGTCCCCGAGGGGGACACGCTCATCGAGGCCGATGACGAGGTCTTCTTCATCGCCGCATCCCAGAACATTCTGGCCGTCATGAGTGAGCTCCGGAAGCTGGACAAGCCCGTGCGCCGTGTGATGCTGGCCGGCGGCGGCAACATCGGACGCCGCCTGGCGGGCGCACTGGAGAACAATTACCGCGTGAAGCTCATCGAGTACAGCCCCACGGGCGCGCGACGCTTGTCCGAGGATCTCGAGAAGACCATCGTGCTGCAGGGCGACGCGGTGGATGAGGATCTGCTGCGTGAAGAGAACATCGACAATACCGACGTGTTCTGCGCCATTACCAACGACGATCAGGTCAATATCCTGTCAGGCATGCTGGCCAAGCGCATGGGGGCGAGGAAGGTGATGGCGCTCATCAACCGCAGCGTCTACGTGGATATCGTCGAGAGCGGTATGATCGACGTGGCCATCTCACCGCAGCAAACGACCATCGGCAGCCTGCTCGCGCACATCCGTCGCGGCGACATGGTCGTCGTGCACAGCTTGCGCCGCGGTGCCGCGGAGGCCATAGAAGCCGTGGCGCACGGAGACAAACGCACCTCAAAGGTCGTGGGGCGCACGGTCGAAGAGATCAAGCTGCCGCCCCGGGCGACGATCGGGGCGGTGGTGCGCGGCGACAAGGTCATCATCGTGCATCACGATACGGTCATCGAGGCGGGCGACCACGTGATGATGTTCCTGGTCGACAAGCGCCACGTCCCGGCGGTGGAGCGATTGTTCCAGGTCGGCGTCACATTCCTGTAGGGCAGCGGATGCGCCGCGCACCGTGACCCGATCTTTGGTCTTTTGATCTGACATGCAATTTCTCGCAGTACAGCGGATCCTGGGGCTGTTCTTGAGCCTGTTCAGCCTGACGATGCTGCCGCCCGTCGCCGTGTCGGCGTGGACCGATGACGGGGCCACACAGTCATTCGTCGATGCTTTCCTGCTGATACTGGTGGCCGGCATCATCCTCTGGGCGCCGGCCGCGCGCTCTCGACACGAGCTTCGGTTGAGAGACGGCTTCATCGTCGTCGTGCTCTTCTGGGTGGGCCTCACACTGAGCGGCGCGGTGCCGTTCCTGCTCTCCGAGCGCCTTGACATGTCGCTGACAGATGCCGTGTTCGAGTCCGTTTCCGGTCTCACCACGACCGGCGCCACGGTGATTGTCGGCATCGACGTGCTACCCGCCTCGATCCAGTTCTACCGCCAGCTCCTGCAATGGCTCGGGGGCATGGGCATCATCGTGCTCGCGGTCGCCATCCTGCCGATGCTCGGCATCGGCGGCATGCAGCTCTACCGTGCAGAAACGCCGGGACCCATGAAGGACAGCAAGCTCACGCCGCGCATCACGGAGACGGCCAAGGCGTTGTGGTATATCTACCTCGGGCTCACCATCGCCTGCGCGGGAGCCTACTGGTTTGCCGGCATGAGCCTGTTCGATGCCGTCGGGCACAGCTTCTCGACGGTTTCGATCGGCGGGTTCTCCACGCACGACGAAAGCATGGGCTACTTCTCCAGCCCGTTGATTGAGGCCATTGCGGTCGTCTTCATGAGCGTGGCGGGGATCAACTTTGCCCTGCACTTCACGGCCTGGCGCAACCGCAATGTCCAGGCGTACCTGCGTGACGCCGAGCTCAAGACCTACGCGGGCCTGCTGATCGCCATCTCCATAATCACCAGCACGTTCTTGTTCTTCAGCGGGCGTTTCCCCGATCTGCCCAGGGCCATCGAGCATGGCATCTTCCAGGCCGTGTCCATCAGCACCACCACCGGATTCACCACCACCGGATACCATGCCTGGCCGAGCTTCCTCCCCGTTCTGCTGCTGTTCGCGAGCTTCGTGGGCGGCTGCGCCGGATCGACCGGGGGTGGCCTCAAGGTCATCCGTGTGCTGCTGCTGTTCAAGCAGGGCATGCGTGAGATCTTCCGCCTCATCCATCCCAACGCGCAGCTGCCGGTCAAGGTCGGCGGCAGCGTGCTCCCGTCGCGCGTGATAGACGCCATCTGGGGATACTTCGCCGCCTATGTCGCCACTTTCTCCATCATGCTGCTGGCCTTGATGGCAACCGGGCTCGACCAGGTCACGGCTTTCAGCGCGGTAGCCGCATGCATCAACAACCTGGGTCCCGGGCTCGGGGAGGTGGCACCGAATTACGCCGCCATCAACGACGCCGCCAAGTGGATCCTGGGATTTGCGATGCTGCTCGGGCGACTCGAGATCTTCACGCTGCTGGTGCTCGTGTCGCCGGCTTTCTGGCGTAGCTGATGGCGTCGCTCGTCGAGCGGTTCGCGTGGGGCGGGATGGCGCCTCCCCAAGTTCCTGGCTGCTGTCGCGTGGCTTCGAGGGGTCAGGTCATGCGACCGTTCGGCGGGTACGCCGC
>CAZSDY010000316.1:0-3692 GCA_964605765.1 uncultured Ectothiorhodospiraceae bacterium
TCGTCAACATACGGAAACACACTAGTGCTGACGGTGGTTCTCCTACAGGGGACTTTCACCCCATAAGCACATGCCCATGCCGAGCGTACACAAAGGGTTCCAGCGGACGCTCCTGACGTCGCGCCGCTGAGCCTACTCGTTAAAGGTGGCGCAGCATCATGGGCTTTATGGTTTAGAGAGTCAGTAGCGACTCGGAGGTTATCGGTTGCTGTGCGCGCCAAGTTCGGCGCAGTGCTCGCCTTGCGCGGCTGGTGTGCGGGATGATTCGTGCTCTGGCGCCTGGGCTCGAGAAAGCCCTTCGGGGCGCTCATCATGGTTTCATTAAGCGAGGGGTTGGCGTAGTAGCGGTTTTGGGTGATGGCACAGGCTCTGGAATCATTTCGGACAAAGGTGCAGGAGTTGATTTGTTTGACTCGCCGGTTTCGTCGAGCGCAGGCGCCGTATCATCGGGCCCGGACGGCGCGGGCGCGAGTTGAATGCGCCGCCTCAGCGCCGCCCGAGCGGCTTGATGCCGATGGCCTTGGGGTCGGCAATGCACGCTTCACGACACGCGGCGCAGCCCACACAGTGCTCGGCCACGATGCGCGGCCTGCCCGCATCCCACTCGAGCGCGCCCTCGACAATGCAGCTTCCGGCGCAGGCGCCGCACTCCGGTCCCAGATAGGGCAGGCAGCGGTCCGCCAGCACCCAGGCGATCGCGATACGCGGGGTCATCGTCGCCGCGGCTCCTTCGGGCATCGCCAGGGCACCGCTGTCGCATGCCGCAACACACGGCCAGCCCTCGCACAGGCGGCAACTCTTGGCTGACAGATCGAGCGCCGGCGTCCCCGCCGCCTGTGCTCCGTAACGCGCCGGCAAGGGGAACACGAGCGTGGCGGGACAGGCTTGGATGCACGCGCTGCAGCGTGTGCAGGCGAGCAGGAACTCGAGTTCCGGCAGCGCGCACGGTGGGCGCACGCAGGTCTCCGCCAGATGCGCGACGCGCGCCTCGACCGGCGCGAGCAGCGCCTCGCCCGCCTTTTTCACGCCGCGCCCGAGAAAGGCGCGCCGGCCCGTGCTCACAGGCGCATCAGCATCGGCTGCATCAGCATCCAAAGCTCGACCTCCGTCACGCCGATGGCGAACACCACCACCGGCCACCCGCCAAGTGCCTGCACGCCCGCACCGAGGCGCAAGATCCGCGCGCGCAGCACCGTCAGCGCGATCCAGAAACCGGCGACCATGAGCCCCGCCTGCAGGCTGTAGAGGAGCGCCGGCGGAATGAGCGCGTGGCTCGCCGGCACGGCTTCCTCCACCGCGCCGGGCGCCGAGACAATGGTCCACACGCTCGCCACGGCGCCGCCCTCGCGCACCAGGTGCGTCAGGTTATGCGCCAGGTGGTAAGCGAAAGCGAGCGGCAGGGCCACGAGCGCGAGCTGGGCCGCCCAGCGCCAGAACGGCTCGCCGCGCCCACCTCGCCGGTACACCAGATAGCTCGCGAGCGCGAAGGCGGCCACCGGCAGGATCAGCGCCGCGGCGAAGGCCAGCGAAAAGCTGCCCCAGTGGCGCCACGAATCCCCAATGGCGCGTCCCACGCTCGACAGCATGGATTCCCAGAACGGCATCATGGTAATGCCGTGAAAGGCGGCGAGCGCAAGCAGACCGAGCATGAAGAAGCCTTCGTCACGCCGCGCTCTTGCCTGGGTCGCTGCCTCGACACCGGGCGCTCTGATCTGCCATGCCACGTTAGCGTGCGGGCAGCTCGAGACACAGTTCCCGCAGGCCGTGCAGTAGGTGCTCTCCAAGAGCCGTCCCATCACGAGATGACTGGGGCAGGAGTCGACCTGCGCGGTGCCGTGGTAACACTCGAGTGTCTCGCAGCGTGCGCACACTTGCGGGTCGAGCGGTCGCAGCGCGACGGGAGACAGGCGCGCATAGAATCCGAGCGTGCGGCCCACCGGGCAGAAGTAGTGACAGAACGCCTTGCGCTCGAACAGCGCCAGCGAGGCCGTTGCGAGCACCACCATGGCGAGTCCCAGCAAGGCCGTCGCGTATGGGCTCGCGGTGACTCCGAAGCCGAGCTCGAGCCACGTGAGGACGATGAACAGGCCGAGGGCGAGCCACACGTTGCGCAGCCGCTTCGGTACCCGCAGCCCGAGCCCGATGCGCTGCCCGCCGAACCACTCGGGCAGGCGCGTGAGCCACGTCGAGAGCGTATCCCAGGGGCACACCGCGCACCATGCCGAGGACACGAACAGCACCGAGACCACGACCCCCGTCCACCACAGGGTCCAGGTAAGCACGGTCGCTGCATTGCGCCCCGGGATCGGGGTGCCGAGCAGGCCGGCGGCCACGATGAGGACGAACACCGCCACCATGATTGCCCTGAGCACACGCAGCGACCACTCGCTGGTGCTGAGCCGGTGCAGCGCGGGGCCGATCACCGGGGTGGCCGGGAGACGGTGGACGAAACGCGGCTTGCGCTCCGGCAGCGGCGAGCATGCCCACCACAGGCAAAGCACGAACAGCGCCGCCTCGATCATCACGACCCACTGCCAGGGCAGTCCGGGGTGCGCCATTATCACGAGCGTGCCGCCTCGCGTGCGCTTCGGATCTTGCCGCGCAGCAGGCGCCTTCTCTGTACCACGCTGACGCCGAGCAGCAGGACCACGACCAGCCCCACGGCGACACCGATGGGGCCGACCGGCAGCGGGCGCCCGACGCGAAGCGGCAGGTCGATGCGATACGGGACGCCGTGGTCCTCGAACTCGGCCGTGATCAGATAGTTTCCGTCCTCGCCGAAGCGGAAGCCCTGGCGAAACACGTAATCATCGGGCGACTGCTCGCCGAGCGGCGCCGACTCGCCGCCGAACCAGGCGTCGTCGCGTGCACTGAAGCGCACCACGCCGTCGAAGGGCCGGCCGTCGCTCGAGCGCTTGGCGTAGAAGTTGACGCGCCCCGCCTCGCCGGCGCGCGGGAAGGCGGGGAACGCCATGTAGCGGATGGCGTAGTCGCCTACCTCGGCTTCCACCTCGATGCTGGGCGGCGTGTTGGAGTCCTCGTTCAGGCTGTACGAGGGCCGGCCGAGGATGTGATGCGCCTGCGACGGCATCGCCCACATCGCACTCGCCAGCACGAGTACGAGGCAAGCTTGTCGAACGACGCTACGGTGCGTGTGATGCATTCGCCCTATCCCGTGCGTGCATGTCCGGTCACGCTGCCCTCGGCCCGGTCCACGATGCCGATGGGCAGGCTCGGGTGCGGACACACCTCCACGCACACCCCGCAGCCGACGCATCCCTCACGCACCACCGGCCGGTACATGTTAGCGAAATCGAAACCGATAGCACGCTCGCCGAGCGGGCAGACGACCGCGCAGGCGCCGCAGATGCCGTGATCCACCCACGGATAGCAGGCCGTGCGGTCGATCTCGGCGATACCCATGTCGATTTCCGTTCTCGGCACCTCGGTGAGCGCCTCGGTCGGGCAAACCCGCATGCATTTGCCGCACAGCGTGCAACCGCGCCGCTCCGGGTCTATGTAGGGCGTACCGGCGAGCCTGCCCCCGTCCCGCGTGTGAAAGTCGATGCAGGCCGGCGGGCAGACCTCGGCGCACAACCCGCAACCAATACACGCCGCGGCGAACGCATCCGTGTCGGCCAGCGCGCCGGGGAGCGGACGGCGCCGGCGCGCGGGGGCCGCGGCCACCGGCG
>CAZSDY010000317.1:0-3682 GCA_964605765.1 uncultured Ectothiorhodospiraceae bacterium
GTCCGCGAACGTCGGTGCCGGGTTTCAAGGGGCGCCCCGGAGCGCCCCGCCGCTCACTTGCCCGTCATGACGATGGTGGCACCGCGCTCGCCGGCGGCCAGCCGGCGAGCGTGAAAAGCCACCAGGCGATCGCGCGGGTAATGCGCCGCAAGCGATTCGAACGCACCCCTGGCGCGCGCGTCGCCGGCTGCCAGAAGCTCGTATGCGCGCTCGTAATCCGAGCGCAGGGAAGGTGGCAACTCGCCGGGCTGAGCAGGCTCGAACACCTCGGTGGCCTCGGTCTTGCCCTTGAGAATGAG
Source organism: uncultured Ectothiorhodospiraceae bacterium (assembly GCA_964605765.1). Classification (GTDB taxonomy): domain Bacteria; phylum Pseudomonadota; class Gammaproteobacteria; order HK1; family HK1; genus CAZSDY01. The sequence continues at coordinate 300 of CAZSDY010000317.1, forward strand.
TCGCCCAACCGGGCGGAAGTCGAGAGCGGCACATTTCGCCCTGGACGCTTCGCTCACGCAGATTCGCGTACCCAGGTACTTGTTCGCGCCTTCCAGACGCGACGCGGTGTTGACCGAATCGCCGTAGGCCGTGTAGTCGAAACGCGCCGTGCCGCCGAAGTTGCCCACCACGGCGGGACCGGTGTTGACGCCGATGCGCGTGTCGCCGAGCGCCACGCCGTCGCCCGCCTGCTGCGCGATGAACTGTTGGCACGCAACGTCCAGATCCAGCGCGCACTGCACGGCCCGCTCGGCGTGGTCGCTCTGATCGGTGGGCGCGTTGAACATGACATGCAGCGCATCGCCCACGATCTTGTCTATGGTGCCGCCGTGGTGCAGCACGATGTCGCATATCCGGTCGAAGTACTCGTTCAGCAGGCGGACCAGCACCCCGGGCTCGATCCTCTCGGACAAGGTGGTGAATCCCGCGATGTCGGTGCACAAGAACGTGAGCTCGCGTTTCTCGCCGCCCAGCGCCAGGCGGTCGGGCTCGGCGAGCAACTGCTCGATGACGGCCGGGGCCAGGTAGTGGCTGAACGCGCTCTTGATGCGTTTCTCGCTGGTGATGTCCTCCACGACGACGACCAGGCCCTGGAATGCGTTCTCGGCATCGAGCAGGGGTTGCACGTTGAGGTTGACGGTCGCCACCGGTCCCGCGACCCCGTACAGGTCGATGTCGTATTCCGAAGCGCTTCGCAGTGACTCGTAGACCTGCTGCAGCACCGCGATGGCGGGCCGGTTGCGCTCACCGAGCAGCGTGCGTATGTCGAGCTCCAGCGCCACCTTGTCGACGAGCCGGGGAAAAAGCCGTTTGGCCGAGTTGTTGGCGGTGATGACCCGGTAATCGCCGTCCAGGGTGAGAATGGCGTTGGAGATGCTCTGCTGCACGCTCTCCAGGTAGTTCTTCATGTTGACGGTGCTGGCGTGCAGCTTGGCGTTGTCGAGCGCCACGCCGATCTGCGAGCCGATGGCACGCAGCAGGTCGATGTCCTCGCCGCTGAACGCGCCGTCGAACTTGTTGATCGCCTGCGTGACGCCGGTCAGGTGGCCGTCCCGGTCGAACACCGGCACGCACAGCACCGAGCGCGTGCGGTAACCGGACTTGCGGTCGAAATCGGGATTGAACCGCTGATCCTCGTAGGCATCCTCGATGTTCAACACCTCGCCCGTCGTGGCCACGTGGCCGGCGAGGCCGGCAGCCATGGGAAAACGGATTTCCTTGAGTTCAGACCCGCGCGCCTCCATCGACCACAGCTCGTCGGCCTCCTCATCCACGACGAAGAACGATCCGCGATCGCACTGCAGCACCTCGGTCGTCTTGCGCACGATCTCTCGAATCAGGGAACCGAGGTCCAGGGTGTGGCCGAGCGACACCGAGATGTCGAGCATGATGGCCATCTTTCTGTGGTTGGCCATCATCTTGCGGTAGAGGTTGAAGTTCTCCACCGCCACCGCTGCCTGATGCGCGAAGGCACGCAGCAGCGCCTCGTCGTCGTCGTTGAAGATGCCGCTGCGCTTGTTGATGACCTGCACGACGCCCAGAATCTCGTTGCGCAGGCTCCACATCGGTGCGCACAAGATGGTGCGTGTTCGGTAGCCTGTGTGTTTGTCGACCGCGCGGTTGAAACGCTCGTCCTGGTAGGCATCCGGGATGTTCAGCATGCGCTTGTGCTCGGCCACCCAGCCGACGATGCCAGCCCCGGCGGGCACGCGGATTTCCTTGATCTCCGCGCCTTCGGCCACCTTGGACCAGAGCTCGCCGCTACGCGCGTCGATAAGGAACAGGGTCGCACGTTCGGCGTCGGTGATGTTGCTCGCGGTCTTGACCAGTCGCTCTATCAGGCCTTCGATACCGGCGCCGAGCTCAGCCGCCTCGGACAGATCCAGGAAGTCGTTGAGATGCTGCAGCGAACGCTCCGCATGCTTCAGCCGATACTGGTTGTCCTGATAGAGCTGGTTGGTGCGGCGCAGGCGCGAGGAGACGACGTCCATGAAAGCCCGCGCCACTTCGGGCGCCGCCTCGAAGCACTCGGACAGTGCCTGGTAGTTCGCACGCAGGAGCTGGCAGCTCTCGAGCGCGCGCACCGAGGCCGAGCGAATGTTGTTGGAGAAATAACCCATCTCGCCGATTGGCTCGCCGGGGTATAGCGTGGACAGACTCAGACTCTCGCCCTCTTCATTGCTCCTGAATACCTCCAGGTGTCCGGACGCGAGCACGTAGAGGTATGGCTCGGGCGCGTCCTGGGTGACGAACTGCTCACCCGGCAGCAAGGAAATCTCTTCGAATCCGTTGACGATTTTGGCAAGCTCTTCGTCGCTCAGATTCGCGAACAGGGGACACGCCCGCAACCTGTCCAGACGCTGCGCGCGCACGCCCGATTGCAGCTCGCCCGCGGAGATATCACGCGTCTCGAGCAGCAACTGGCCGAGGCGCTTTCCTGCACCCCCGTGCATGCCCTGGCGTGCGAGCGCGCTCTCTATGGCCTTCTTGGGACAGCCGAGGTATGAGCCAAGCCTGCGCGCTGCATTATCGGACTGCATGGCTCAACAGCCTCCGCGCGGTGCGCCGTGCGGCGCGGGACACAGGGTGAAGCGACCAACGGGCATCGTACCTCTTCCTGTTTTACACGGATCAAAATAATCGTACGCCAAAGTCGCGTACCGATCGACCGCCCCTTGGGGCGGGCGCAGATTCCTCCGACATGGGGTATAGGCGCCTGGACGGCCGCCGGCCGTCGTAGGAAGTCACTGGCCTTGCGGGTAGCGAAGCGGCCGCTGGCGGTGCCGTTGGCGTCGGGGTAAAGGTCGGCGGCGTCGAAGCGCTGGCTAAGTCGATTCCTGTTGTCGATGGCCAGTTGGAGCTGGTCCAGCTTGGCGCTCCGGGAGAAACAAATCCAACAAACTGTTTAGCTTCGACGAGACCTTGTCCGAGCTACCGGGAGTGAAACTTGTCAACGAGAAAAGGGATCACTTGGACGTAAGAGAAAATCAACACTGACCTTGTTGTGCCTGGTTCTGCGTGCACGGCGCCCCGGCGAGGGCGGGGTCGACGGCGAGCGCGGGGCTTTCCCGATGAAGAAGTACAGGATTTCTCCCGGCTCAGCAGGCCCGATTAGCGCCAACACCGCCTGGAAGCGCGGGTTGACGGGTGTTTGATAACCTGGGGATACTCGTCCAACTCGGGGAAAAGGCCGTTTATTCACCTTGTACTCCTCTGCGGTGATTTACCGGCGCCGGCCCGATGGCGTGGCGCCCGAAGACCTGGCCAAGGCCGCCCGGGAGATGGCGGGCGTCGAAATCGAGATGAACGCCAAAGACCTGCCCGATGCCCTCGATGCGCGGCG
>CAZSDY010000318.1:0-3669 GCA_964605765.1 uncultured Ectothiorhodospiraceae bacterium
CCTGTCTTCGCCGTCTGCAGCGCCTCGGCGACTTCCGGCGGCATGTAGTTCTCGTCGTGCTTGGCGAGCACTTGCTCGGCGACGAAGTCACCGCCGCTGTCCAGTGTGCCCGTGGCCACGATGCCCTGCCCCTCGCGAAACAGGTCGGGAAGGATGCCGGTATAGCGCACCGTGATCGTATGCGCGCTGTCGGTGAGGTCGAACAGCACGGTGAGCCCGTCGCCCGGGCGCTTGACGCTGCCTTCGACGACCAGACCGCCCACGCGCAGCTGGCGTCCGGCAGGCACCTCGCCCGCCTTGACCTGGGTGGGGCTGAAGAAATAGAGCATGTTCTCCCCGATGGCCATGAACGCGAGTGCGGCGGCGGCGGCGATACCGGCGAGCAGCACGCCCACGAACACGAGGCGCTGGCGTCTCTTGGCTCTCATGATCGGGCCTGCTCGCGCTGGTACTGGCGCTGCAACATGCGACGCAGGCGCCTCTCCCTTGCGATGGGGGCAAACAGGTTGAGCGCCAGCACGACGGCTGCGATGCCGTAGGCACTCCACACATAGGCGGCGTAGCCGCCCATCCGCCAGAACTCGCTCCAGTCAGTCATGTGCACCCCACAGTTCTCTCAGCCAGACGCTGCGCCGCTCGCGCTCCAGGATCTCGCAGCGCGCGCGCATCAGCAACACCATGAAGAAGTACAATTTGAACGCGACGGCCATGATCAACAGCGGAATCAGCATGCGCAGGTCGATCGACGGGTTATCGAACTTGGTCACCGTGGGTCCCTGATGCAGGGTGTTCCACCACTCGACGGAGTAATGAATGATGGGGATGTTCACGACGCCGACGAGCGCCAGGACCGCACATGCCCGCCCCGCGGTGCGTTGGTCGTCGATTGCCGAGCGGAGCGCGATGATGCCGAGGTAGAGGAACAGCAGCACGAGCTCGGAGGTGAGCCGTGCGTCCCAGACCCACCATGTCCCCCACATGGGTTTGCCCCATATCGACCCGGTGACGAGCGCCAGAAACGTGAACGAGGCGCCGATCGGCGCACAGCTGCTCATCACCACGTCGGCGAGCTTCATGTGCCATATGAGCGTGATGGCGCCCGCGCCGGCCATCACCATGTAGATGAACAGCGACATCCAGGCACTCGGTACATGAATGAACATGATGCGGTAGCTGTCGCCCTGCTGGTAGTCCGCCGGTGCATCGACGAGGCCCAGGTACAGGCCGCCCAGCGTCAGCGCCAGGAACAGCCAGCCGATCCAGGGGATCAGCTTGCCGGCCAGCCGGTAGAAATACTTCGGCGATCCGAGCCGATGAAACCAGGTCCACATGAGTTTTCAGCCAATTGCCAAGCGTGCGGCAAAGATAGCCGCGCAGCACGTCAATGAACAGTTACCATCGGCCATATTCATGATCGGGATCAAGCATTATGACGCGGGCTAGTTTACACAGATTCGCAGCGCCGCGGCTGCGGCCAATGGGGCAAGCGTCACAGCGAGCAGCAGCAGGGCGGCCAGAAAATAGAGCTGGCCGGATACCGGAAAGCCGGTGGCCGCGGCATCCACCGCGTTGGCGCCGAATATCAGCACCGGTATATACAGCGGCAGCACCAGCAGAGAAAGCAGGGCACCGCCGCGTCGCAGTCCGACGGTCAAGGCGACGCCGATCGCGCCGACCAGGCTGAGCACCGGCGTGCCCAGCGCGAGCGTGGCCACCAGAACGCCCATCGCGTGCAGGGGCAGGGAAAGCAGCACGCCCAGGAGGGGCGAAATGAGCAGCAACGGCAGTCCCGTGACCAGCCAGTGTGCGAACACCTTGGCGAGCACCAGCACGCTCGCGGGATACGGGCTCATCAACATCTGCTCGAGAGCCCCGTCGTCGAAGTCCGAGCGGAACATGTTCTCCAGCGACAACAGCGTGGAAAGCAGGGCCGCGACCCAGATGATGCCCGGCGCCAGCGTGCGCAGTGTCGCCGTGTCGGGGCTGATGGCAAACGGGAACAATCCCACCACGAGCACGAAAAACAGCAGCGGGTTGAATACGTCGCTGCGGTGCCGGCCGGCGAGCAGCAGGTCTCGCCTGATCAGTGCCGCGAAGGCGACTCGCACGCCTGACGGGCTCATTCGCCAAGGGCCAGGTGGGCGACGGAATGCCCGTCGATGTGGATTCGGTGGTGGCTCGAGATGACGGCCAGACCACCCGCGCCGAGGTGCTCGCGCAGCATGTGATCCATGACCCGGGAGCTGGCGCTGTCGAGTGCCGTGAAGGGCTCGTCGAGCAGCCACAGCGCCGCGCGCCCGACGAGCAGACGTGCCAGTGCCACGCGCCGGCGCTGCCCGGCGGAAAGCCTGCGTGCGACCACATCCTCCAGCCCCGAGAGGCGCACTCTCTCCAGAATAGCGTCGAGGTCGTGTGCGTCGGCCATTTGCATCAAGGACCGTGCGAGCGCGAGGTTTTCGCGCGCGCTGAGCTCGAGCTTGATGCCGTCGGCGTGTCCGACATAGTGCAGCTCGGCCTGCAGGCGCTCGGGATCGTCCGTGACGGGGGCGCCGCGCCAAATGATCTCGCCCTCTACGGGCAAAGTGAGCCCGCAGATGGCGCGCAGCAGCGTCGTCTTTCCACAACCATTGGGGCCTTCCAGCTGCAGCGCTTCGCCCGCGTCGAGCTCGAAGCTCAAGTCGCTGAACAGATCGCGATCCGCGCGCGAGCAGGCAAGACCGTTCACACGCAACAAGGGCATCTTCCCGTCCTGTCTCGTGCCGTACGGGTCCGCCGCGCGCGCTCACTTCGCGTCATGTCGCGAAGGCGCGGAGCAGTGGGCCGGGGCTTCGCGGGTACGAGGGTTGAAGATCTCATCGACGGCGCTCGGCGGTGGTGTGCACAACCCGGGATGATGCCTTGGCGGCTTGGTCTCATCACGTCGGGCCGCGCAACGTAGCCCATTCATACGGCACACGCAACCGGCTGGGGCATATCCGCCGTGAATCACGCCGGTTTTTCGAGCTCGCTCATGGCCACGGCGAGGTAGCGGGCTGCCTCGCCTCCGGTCACCACGCGGTGATCGAAGGTGATCGAGAGCGGCAGGACCCGGCCCACCGCGGGCTGTTTCTCGCGCACGACCACCTGGGACCTGATGCGGCCGGCCCCCAGGATGGCGACGGACGGCGGCTGCACGATGGGTGCCGCATAACGCCCGGCCATACTGCCGAAGTTCGACAGGATGAAGCTGAAACCGCGCATCTCCTCCGGTGGTATGCGCCTTTCCCGCACATCGGCCTTCATCGCATCGAGACCCCGGCGCAGGTCAGCGTCGTCGCGGTTGCCCGCATCGCGCAGCACCGGTACGAACAACCCGTCCGGCGTATCCACGGCGATCCCCAGATCGATCCGATCGAGCACACGCCGGCCCAGCGAGGCGTGCTCGTACCAGGCGTTCAGCGAGGGCACCCGAGGATTCCTCGTCAACTCTGATTATAGGTCGCCCGGGGCTGCTTCGTCGCACGGGGCCGGTGAGGCGCGGGCCCGGAACATGGGGGAAAGCAGCGGTATGCATGAACGCGGTTCCGATTTATGTAAACTTCAGTTACATCAGTGTACCGTGGTTACAAAGCAACACCAAAACTCCCCATCTCGCAGGTTTGCGAACGCATGGGTGTAAACATAGTTTCC
>CAZSDY010000319.1:0-3648 GCA_964605765.1 uncultured Ectothiorhodospiraceae bacterium
CCCATCGAGACAGCAGTCCTGCGCTCTGCCTGACCGTGCGCCGTGCGCCGGCAGGCGTGAGAGAGGGAACGTGTGTTCACCAGGCCGGAAATTTCATCAGAGATCCCGAAGCTCCCGGCTCAGAGATCCCCTCCGGGCGGTCGCAGGAAATCGCCTGCCACCAGGGCTTCACCCTGAGCGGCGTGGCGGATAGTCCCGGTGACCAGCCTGAGGTCGGCCAGCGCCGTCGCGTACTGCAGCTTTGATTCGATGATCTTGAGACTCGCCAGCGTCAACTTGTCCTCTACCGCGAGCAGCGAGTCCACGCCGCTCTCGCCCGATGCAACCCCCTGGCGCGTGGCGCGGCGCACCGATGCAAGCAAGCGGGTGGTCTCGGCGGCACGCTGGTGAGTCCGGATGCTCGATTCCAGCTCGTGGTGTGCGGCCTCGACCTCCCCGCGGATGGCGCTGGCGAGTATCGCTACATCCAACCGCGCCTGCTTCACCGTCGAGCGGCGTTCACTGACGCGCCCCTTCGCGAGGCGATTGTCGAGTGGGCGCGAGAACACCAGCTCCACACGGTCCAGCGCGAGATTGAGGTCAAGCTGCGGCAAGAGCCCGTTCTCGGCCTCCTCGAGACCGCTCTCCCGCGCTTGCACGACGGCTCCCAGTGATCGCAGGTCGGGCCGGTTCTCGAGCGCCATTTGCACCAGCGCCGGCACCGCCACACGCTCGAGCGCACCGCGTTCGAGCAGTGGCGGGAAGTCTCCGGCAGCCAACGGCAAAGGTCGGCCGGAAATCCCGAGTGCCAGTGCCAGGGCGCGCCGCGCCTCGTCGAGCCGGTCCAGTGCCTCGTCCACGTCGAGGGTACGCAGCGCCACGTCGGCATCCACACGCTGGCGCGTGATGATCGAGATTTCGCCGCCCGAGGCAAGCGCCTTGATCGAGCCGGCATAATCCGACATCTGCGCTTGCATGTGCTCGCGCTGGCGCAACAGCTGTTGCGCGGCCAGGCAACGCCAATAGGCCACCACGGCAGCATGAACGGCCCGCTGCACCACGCGGCTGGTGCGACCGCGTGCCGCGCGCACCGCATGTCCTGCCACGAGCTCCGGTGCGGAGGCCGCATTGGCGCCGAAGCCTTTCAGCAAGGGCACACTCAGCTCCAGGTTGGCGAGCGTCGGCACCTCCGCCAGCGTATCCGACTGGTCGTCCAGATTCTCGACCACCGAGACCGACGGGCTGAGTGAAACGCCGTTGGAAAAGGTGCGACGCGCGCCGATCGTGCCGGCCAGCACCTTGTCCTCCCGATTCTGGTCGGTGAGGAAACCGTTGCGCGATTCCGGGATGACGGCCCGTCTGACGCTGGTCTGCGCAAACAGCATCCAGTCGCGCGCGCCCATGGCCTGCGCGAGCCGCGCCTCGGATTGCACGAGCGTTTCGCGCTCCCGCTTGATCACGTTATTGTTTTCGACCAGCAGGCGCAGTGCCTCGCTCAAGCCGAGTGCCACGCCCTGTTCGTCCTGCGCGCCGGCAGGCAACGCGAGCGCGCACGCGAACGCCATCGCCATCCCCTTTGCAGCAATCGATTTGCCAGTGCGCATCTGACACCCGGGTCTGGAGCTTGCGCTCCTCAGCTATTGTTGAAGCCGCGCCGCCGCGTGTCGCTTGGCGGCGCGGTCCAATACTATCGCCACAAGGGTCCGCTGCCAATCACGCTGCCCGCGGCTGATCGGGTGCCCTCGCACGATTCTCCCGACGGTCACGACGCGTTCACACGAGGCAGCCGTCCACCATCTCGACGACGCGGTCGGCCGTGTCGAAGATTCTTGGGTCGTGCGTGACCATGACGACGGCAGTGCCTCGTTCCCGCGTGTGGCGCTTGAGCAATGCCATCACCATGGCGGCAGCGTCGCGATCCAGCGAGGCCGTGGGCTCGTCGGCCAGGATCAGGCGTGGATCGTTTATGAGCGCACGTGCGACCGCCACGCGTTGCTTCTGGCCGGTCGACATCTCGGCCGGTCGCGAGTGCAGGCACGCGGCCATGTCGAGTTCGCCGAGCATGCGCCCGGGGCGCTCTGCAATCTCGGCGCGCGAGTACCTGTCGGGGAAGAGGCGCATGGCGAGTCTCAGTGTCTGGCAGGAGGTGAGGGCCTCGAAAAGGTTGTGATCCTGGAATATGAAGCCGATGTCACGACGAACGTTCTGCAAATCCAGGTTCGACAGGCCGCTCAAGGGCCGCCCGTGTAGCCGTATCTCACCGCTTTGCGCTCTGCGCAGTGCGCCGATCAGCGTGAGCAGCGTCGTCTTGCCGGCGCCCGAAGGGCCCATGAGCACGATGAACTCGCCCGCAGCCACGTTCAGGCAGACATTCTTCAGTACCTGCTTACCGCGTGCCGGCTCGAACGAATGACCGAGCTCGCTGACCGTTACCGCGGGGTCGGCAATGTGCACCGGTTCCACACCGCGGCCGATGCCATCGCCATCCGGCCCCTTCACTCGGCGCTCGCGGCTTCGCTGGGTGCCCGCTTTCCGGATTTGATCGTGACGGAGACTTCCATCCCGATGAGGCGCCGCGCAATCTCGGGATCGTTCAGCCGTACCCAGACCTTGGCGAGCTTGCTGCGGGTGTCGACAAGCGTGCTCACGTGCTCCACGACGCCGCTCAGCGGCTCCGGCAACACATTGCTGTCTACACTGGCGGTCATGCCTTCGCGCACGCCCAGCACGTCCCCTTCGTAGACATCGCACTTGACGTACATCCGTGTCAGGTCGGCCATCAGCAGCGCCGGGCGATTTCCCACGCGCTCGCCGACCTGACGGCTCACCTTCAGCACCGTGCCGGCCACGGGCGCGCGCAGCATCGCTGACTCCAGAGCCGCGTCGGCTTCCAGACGCATTTTCTTGATGCGCTTCGGCGCGCTCTTTTCGCGGGTACGCAGCATGCGCAACTGCAACTCCTCGGACTTTATGGCATGGCGCGCGTCCGCCACCCGATCGCGGCGCAGCGTGAGCTCTCTTTCCACAATGGCATTGGCCCCGAGCGCCTCATAACTCGCCAGCAGCCCGGCGGCGCGCTCCAGGGCGCGCCGCGCCGCGGCAAGCGCCAGCTTGCGTAACTCGATCTCGATGGCCAGTCGCTTACTTTCGGCTTTTATCTCGGCCTGTGCCGCCTCCCACCTCGCCCGCAGAAGCGCCTCGTTGGTGAAGAGCATGAGGACGTCGCCCGCGGCCACCTGGTCGCCTGCTCGTACACGAATCTCCTTGACGGAGGTATTCGGTGTGCCGCCGAGATACAGCACGTCGTGCTGCGGGATGATACGACCGAGCGCTCCGATGTCCTGGGCCGACAGCGCAGGGCACACGAGGAGGAGGCAGAGCATCGCGCGTTGCAAGTTCCGCGTCAGCCCGGACCTGTGCCATTGCCGCGCGCGCGCGCCGGGAATTGCGGGACGTGCCGGGCACTTGCGCGAGACGATTGGCGCAGGCAAGGGCGGGCGACCGTGGACGGCAGCGCCCCCATCGCGTTTCGTGCGCATGGGCCTGTCAGCCTTGCGACGCCACCCGGGGCGTCAGACAGCTGTCGCAATGCTCAAGGGTACGTGAAAGACGTGCCGGCATCGGAGTTTCTCTCAGGGCGCCAGTGTGGGGTAAAGCGCGTCGTATTCG
>CAZSDY010000320.1:0-3644 GCA_964605765.1 uncultured Ectothiorhodospiraceae bacterium
CGTGCCGCCGCTGTGATCGGTGAGATCCTCCACGGCAAGGATCTCGGGCACGCGTTCCGTAATCATGACCTCGACACCCTGGCGCAAGGTCACGTTCGCCATGGCGCAGCCCTGGCAGCGGCCCTGGAACTCGAGATACGCGGTGTCGCCTTTCACCTCCACGAGCCGGATGGCGCCGCCGTGACCGTGCACCGCCGGGTTGATCTCCTCGTGGAGCAGGCGCTCGACCTCGGCGGCAGGACTCGAATCGAACTGTCGACCGGGTGCGTCGCTCGGGAGCGGGGGGGTGGCGAGCCGCACGCGGCGCACCTCCGGCACGTAATGGCAGATCAGGTTCTCTATGCTCTGGCTGATGGGCAGTGAGGCGCCCGGCGACCCCGCGACGGTAAGCGTCAGGACCCCGTCGTCGAACCCCTGCAGGGCAAGCTCGCAACCTCGATCGGCAACGATGGGGTGCACCTTGTCGTCGAGCAGGTCCCCGATGCGCACGAGCAGATCGCCGGACGGCTCCTGCAAGCGGGTCGCCGGGGCAGGCGCGGCAACACTCGACGCGGTTGTGCCCCGCGCGAGCGCCGCTTCCAGGTCGGCGATGAGATCGTCGGGGCTCTCCAGCCCCACGGAGAGCCGCAACAGGTCCCCCGGCACGGTCGTGGAAGGGCCTTCTATGCTCGCTCGATGCTCGATGAGGCTCTCCACACCGCCGAGCGAGGTCGCACGCTTGAACACGCGCACGCGTGCCGCGGTCTCAATGGCAGCCGTCTGGCCGCCGCGATGGCGGATGGAGAGCATTCCGCCGAAGCCGCCACTCATTTCACGCCGTGCGATGGCGTGACCGGGGTGGCCGGGCAACCCGGGATAAAGCACCGAGACCCCGGGGTGTGACTCGAAGTGTTGCGCAACGGCGAGTGCGCTCGCGGAGCTTCGCGCCACGCGCACGAACAACGTACGCATGCCGCGCAGCAGCAGCCACGCCTCGAACGGTCCCAGCACCGCGCCGCCGTCGCGCCGCCACGCGCGAATGCGATGCCAGAACGAGTCCTCGCGTGCGGTGATCACTGCCCCCGCCAGCACATCGCTGTGCCCGTTGAGATACTTGCTCGCCGAATGCACGACCAGATCGGCACCGAGCGCGATGGGCCGGGTCAGCACCGGCGTCGCCACCGTGCTGTCCACCGCGACGCGCGCGTGGATGGCATGTGCGATGCGTGCCGACGCCTCGATATCGGTGACGTCCCATGTCGGGTTGGCAGGTGTTTCCAGCCACACCAGCCGCGTTTTTCCGGGCCGCATGGCGGCGGCCAACCGATCGGGATCGGTCGTGTCCACGAACTCCACCTCGAGCCCCCAGGACATGGCGAAATCCACCAGCCAGGTGCGCAGGGCCCAGTACATGACCCGCGGTGCAACCACATGGTCGCCGGGCAGCAACGCCTGGAACACGGCGGTCGCCGCCGCCATGCCCGAGGCGAAAAGCAGGCAGTCCTCGCCCCCCTCCAGGGTCGAGAGCAGCGCCTCGGGCTCATCGTAACTGGGGTTGTGCGGGCGCGTGTAACCGCGTCCCGAGCTGTAGCCGCCGTCGGCGTCGCGCTCGTAGGTGGTCGAGGGGTGCAGGGCCGGGACCAGCGCACGGGTGAGCGGATCGATGTGCCCGTGAGCCTGTGCTGTTATGGTTTCGAACGCGAGTGAGCGCCCGGATTCCTTTTCATCATGTTCTGTGCTCATGCCCCCCCCTTGGGCCCATCGGGCTGCGACATCAGGCGTTCCACCGCGGGCCCGCCTGTCGACAGGCTGCTACGGCATTGTCTTGGAGGGATGCGACACTGGCAAGAACCGCCGCGATAAGACTCTCCCGCCCCCGCCCCTGACGAATCGAGCAGCGTTCGGACTCGATAAGGTGGGTGCTGCTCAGCTCGCATGCGCTCGATTTTGGTGTGAAATGGCGGGTCTAACACCTGGAACGGGTCCAAAATGATGTGTGATTCCCGTGTAATCAATAGACTATCGTGGTCCGACCCCATAGATCCTCATAGATCGCATAGATTGATGGATGAATTCGAGAGCAGGATGGTCCACAATTCGAAGGGCTTTTCAGCCACCCCGGAGCAATGGCTCTCGGGTCACTTTCGCACCCACGGCGCCAAACTGCAGTCGTGGTTGCACTCGAGAGAGAACTCATGAGCGGCGACTTTCCCATCAACGCTACGCGGCCCTCGCTCGCCGAGGCGCCGCGACCCGCGCCAAGCAATGGCGCAGCATCGGCGCATGTGCGGCCGGGTGCGGGCACACTCGCCGCGTGGCTGCTGGTCTGTTGCGCGCTGGTGTTCGCGATGGTGGTGCTCGGCGGGGCCACGCGGCTCACCGGGTCCGGGCTCTCCATGGTCGACTGGGAGCCGGTCTCCGGGATCCTCCCACCGCTCAGCGATACCGGCTGGGAGATGGAATTCGAGCGCTACCGGGACTCGCCCGAATTCAAGAAGGTGAACGCCTGGATGTCGGTGCAAGACTTCAAGCGCATCTACTGGCTCGAGTACGGACACCGTGCCCTCGGGCGGCTGATCGGGATCGTGTTCCTGCTGCCACTGCTGTACTTCGTGGTGAGACGCCGGGTAGACCGGTCGCTCGCGCCGAAGCTCGCTGGGGTGTTCGTGCTGGGTGGGCTGCAGGGGTTGCTCGGCTGGTACATGGTGAAAAGCGGGCTGGTCGACAACCCGCACGTCAGCCAGTACCGGCTCACCGCACATCTTGGTGTCGCAGTCGTCATCTACGCGTACATGCTATGGGTAGCGCTCGATCTGCTGCACCCCCGCACCCGCCCAAAAGTGAGACCGGCCGGCAGCGGCGTGGTGAGCGCAGCCACGACCCTGGGTGTACTGGTGTTCGTGACCGTACTGTCGGGAGGCTTCGTCGCGGGTCTCAAGGCCGGACTGTTCTACAGCACCTTTCCGCTGATGGCGGGTCAATTGATCCCGGCGGGCATGTATCCCGGCGAGCCCGCCTACATGAACCTGTTCGAGAACGTCACCACGGTGCAGTTCAACCATCGCCTCCTCGCGATAATCGTCGTCGCGTACGCGGCCGTACTCTGGGTGGCAGCTCGCAGGATACCCTTGTCCGGGCGGGCGCGGTTGTGGATGCACGCAGCTGCGGTAATGGCCCTCGTGCAGTCGTCGCTCGGGGTTTCGGCCCTGCTGCTGCACGTCCCGGTATGGCTGGCGGTCACACATCAGGGTGGCGCGCTCGTTCTGTTCACGACTCTGGTGGGGCTGAATCACTCCGTGCGGGAGCGTGCCGAGGATTGCAGGAACTCGATCGCGCACGGATGATGCTCCTACCAACTCCATTCCGGGATACTCACGAATTCTGCTGAAGAGCCGCATTTCGCAGCCGCTATACCGATCAGTGACTGGTGCCGGCCGAGCGCGTGATCTTAATTGTGCACATCGCACTTGCCGGACGGCTTCTTCATGGGTAAATGCTTCACTTCCGCCAAGGCCCGGGCGTCGCCGAACGACTGCGGTCCGTGCTCAGCCTCGTGGCAAGGCTGCCACCTCGATCGTGAAGCGGATGTAAGAGATCCGCCCACGGCCGCGACGCCATCTGTCTCAGGGGAACAGGTTACGGCTGCTCCAGCCCCGGTCCCGGCG
>CAZSDY010000321.1:0-3641 GCA_964605765.1 uncultured Ectothiorhodospiraceae bacterium
ACGCGCTCGTTTTTCTCTACAAAATCGTGCTCGAGCGGCCGCTCGAGCCGGGGATGCGCGTCGTGCGTGCGAAGGAGCGCGCGCGTTTGCCGGTCGTGCTCACGCCGAACGAGGTCGGGCGAGTGCTCGCGGGGCTGCGCGGGGTACACTGGCTGCTCGGCTGTCTGATGTGCGGCTCGGGGCTGAGACTCATGGAGAGCGTGCGCCTGCGGGTCAAGGACCTGGACTTCGATCACCGGGCGGTCCTGGTGCGCAACGGCAAGGGCGGAAAGGACCGGGTAGTGACGCTTCCCGACGAGCTCGTCGTGCCGCTCGGACGCCATCTAGAGAACCGCAAGACGCTCTTCGAGCGGGACCTGGCGCAGGGCATCGATGGGGTCTATCTACCCTACTCGCCTCCTAACGACTTCTCATGCTCGTCCGGTCGCGTGCGCTCATGCCGAGTCGAGTTGCTCTACACGTATGCGCACGACCTTGCCGCTGATACTGGACAGGGCCTCGATACCCTGCAGCGCGGCATTCACCTGCCCCTCGCGCACCCGGTGCGTGAGCATGATCAACGGGACCTGGGAGGCCCCGCTCGGCGGCTCCTTCTGCACCACCGCTTCGATGCTGATGCCGCCCTCGGCCAGAATGCTGGCCACCTCGGCCAGCACCCCCGGCCGGTCCGTGGCCAGCATGCGCAGGTAGAACGCCGTCGTCACCTCATCCATGGGCAGCGTGGGGAAAACGGCGGTCGGTTGCGGCTGGAATGCCAGATAGGGCACGCGGTTCGACGGATCCGTGGACAAAGCGCGCACCACGTCCACGAGGTCCGCAACCACCGCTGATGCAGTCGGCTCCGCGCCGGCGCCCGCCCCGCAGTAGAGCGTATCGCCAACCGCGTCGCTTCTCACCAGCACCGCGTTCTTTACGCCGTTGACATTGGCCAGCAGCCCTCGCTCCGGGACGAGCGTGGGATGCACGCGCAACTCCACGCCCTGGCCCGAGTTGCGCGCGATGCCCAGGTGCTTGATGCGATAGCCGAGCTCCGCGGCATAATCGAGGTCGGCCGGCGTAATCGCATCTATCCCCTCGGTGTAGACCGCGTCGAGCTGCAACGGATTTCCGAACGCGATGGCGGCCAGAATGGCCAGCTTGTGCGCGGCGTCCACGCCTTCCACGTCGAAGCTGGGATCGGCTTCCGCGTAACCAAGCGCTTGCGCCTCGGCGAGCACGTCGGCGAACACTCGGCGCTCGTCCCACATCTTGGACAGGATGAAGTTGCCGGTGCCGTTGATGATGCCGGCTATCCACTCGATGCGATTGCCCGCCAGCCCCTCCCGGATCGCCTTGATTATGGGTATGCCGCCCGCGACCGCGGCCTCGAAGGCGACCATCACTCCGCGCGCGCGCGCCGCCGCGAACAAGGCATTGCCGTGCTCGGCGATGAGCGCCTTGTTGGCCGTGACCACATGCTTGCCGTTGTCGATTGCGGCGCGCAGGAGGTCGTGGGCAATACCGGTGCCGCCGATGAGTTCCACCACCACATCGAGCTGCGGGTTGTTGACGAGCTCGAATGGATCGCCGGTGACGCCAATTCCGCCCAGGTCGCAGGGACGTGCCTTGTGGCGGTCCCTGATGCTCACCTGTCCGACCTCGATGCGTCTGCCGGCGCGGCGCGCGATCTCATTGCCGTTGCGTGCCAGCACGTTCACGGTGCCTGCCCCGACCGTGCCAACGCCCATGACGCCGATCAGGACCGGGCGCTGCGTACCGGCCGCCTCCTGTTGTGTCTCGCTCAATCTCGTACTCCCGTTGATGGCACAAAACGCGTACGGACGACCGGCCGCCGGGGCGCTGAAAGAGTCCCAGGGCGCGGAAAATCCGTCGAACGGGCTCGCCCGTCCCGTTCAGCGACTTCGCGAGCCCCCTGTTCACCTGTGGGCAAGGGATTTCGATCCTCCCCGAACGAGGCATTGATGCTATGCTGCGCCGCCGAAGCACAAACGGATACAGCTCTTCGATCGGCCATGAACAACGCTCACGCCGGATTCAGTGTCGGTGCCGTGCAGATGGCATCGGGATGCAATGTGGCGGCCAATCTGGCGCAGGCACGGGAGCATATCCGTACCGCCGCTGCCGAGGGCGCCCGCCTCGTGGCCCTGCCCGAGTTCTTCGCCTTCATGGGCAGGCAGGATACCGATGTGCTGGAGATTTGCGAAGAGCCGTCGAGCGGGCCGATTCAAGATTTCCTCCGCAACCAGGCCCGCGAGCACGGCGTGTGGCTGGCCGGCGGCAGCGTGGCACTGCGTGCGGGCGAGAGCGGCAGGATACGCGCGGCATGCCTGCTGTTCGATGACGGCGGCCGGCTCGTTGCGCGCTACGACAAGATGCACCTGTTCGACGTCCATGTCGAAGGTGACAGCAAGCGAGTCTATAACGAATCCCGGCTCGTGGAGCCCGGCGGCAAATGGTGCGTGGTCGATACGCCCTTCGGACGTATCGGGCTGGCCGTGTGCTACGACCTGCGCTTCCCGGAGCTGTTTCGGGCCATGGCCCGCGAGGGCATGGAGACGCTGATCCTGCCCTCGGCCTTCACCGCCGTGACCGGCATGGCACACTGGGAGGTGCTGCTGCGTGCACGCGCCATCGAGAATCAGTGCCACGTCGTGGCGCCCGCGCAAGGCGGATACCATGTGAGCGGCAGGGAGACATACGGCGACTCCATGATTGTCGACCCGTGGGGAACGGTGCTGAAACGTCTCCCCAAGGGAGGCGGCGTCATCGTGGATCGCATCGACCCCACGCTCAGCAGCCGCCTGCGCCGCGATTTTCCCGCACTGCAACACATCAGACTGGGAGTCAATCCGCCATGAACGGGAATCTGAGCCTTGCCACGCAACGTCTCCTCACCCCGGCCGGGCTCGACGAGGTCCAGATGCAACGCATTCTCGACCGTCTGCTGGCGCACGACGTGGACAGCGCCGACCTCTACTTCCAGGCCCTGCGTTACGAGTCATGGCTGCTCGAGGACGGCATCGTGAAGAAGGGCGTGCACTGCATCGGGCAGGGGGTAGGCGTGCGCGCGGTGAGCGGCGAAAAGTCGGGGTTCGCGTTTTCGGACGAGATTGCACCGCAGGCGCTCACGCACGCGGCGAACGCGGCGCGCGCCATCGCTCGTGCCGGCGGCGACGGCCAGCTCCAGGCCTGGCACGGCGAAGCGCAGCGCGACCTGTATGTGCCGGTCGATCCGAGCGATTCCCTACCCGAACGCGATCGCATTGCCCTGCTGGAGGCGGCGGACGCGGAGGCGCGCCGCCAGGACCCCCGAATCAAACAGGTCATCGTGAGCCTCGCCGCCGACCTTGACACCATGCTCATCGCATCGAGCGACGGGACGCTGGCCGGAGACGTGCGCCCGCTGGTGCGCATGAACGTGTCGGTGCTCGCCGAGCACGAGGGGCGCAAGGAGCGCGGCAGCTTCGGCGGCGGCGGTCGCTTCGATTACCGGCACCTGCTCGACAACGCTCTGGCGCTCGAATACGCGCGCGAAGCAGCCAGGGAAGCGCTCGTCAACCTTGAGGCCGGCGCGGCGCCCGCCGGCACAATGACCGTGGTGCTGGGGCCGGGATGGCCCGGTATCCTGCTGCACGAAGCCA
>CAZSDY010000322.1:0-3605 GCA_964605765.1 uncultured Ectothiorhodospiraceae bacterium
GCGTCGATGCGAGAACATGTAGCTGCGTTATAGCAGAGAGGAGGCGCTGGGTGAGTTGCCACACTTCAGGCGCGCGAGTCCAGACCTCGCGACTCGCCGCCGGGGGATCCCTCGGCGGTGTAGCGGCGTTTTTCTTCGACGCGCGGGCGGTCCGCTTGTCCTCGCGTCTGTGTGCGCGCTATAAAGGCGTATCCCCTCCCGCCGAGAGCAGTGCAATGGAACAAATCGAGTCCGACTACGTCATCGTCGGCGCGGGCTCCGCGGGCTGCGTGATCGCGAACCGGTTGAGCGCTGATCCCGGAACCCGGGTGCACCTCGTCGAAGCGGGACCTGCGTCGCACCCGCTCACCCGCCTGCCGATAAGCTTCGGGCTGCTCATCAACCACTCGCGCGTCAACTGGTGCTACGAGTCGGAGCCCGAGGCGGCCACCGCCGGCAGGCACATTCCTGTGCCGCGCGGCAAGGTGCTCGGCGGCTCCAGCGCCATCAACGGCCTGGTCTACGTGCGCGGGCAACGCCTGGACTATGACACCTGGCGCCAGCTCGGCAACGCCGGGTGGGGATACGACGACGTGCTGCCGCTGTTCAAGCGCGCGGAGCACTTCGAGCCCGGTGGCGGCGAATCGCGCGGGCGCGGCGGACCCGTCAACGTCAGCGTCACGCCGGACGAGTCGCCCCTGTACGACGCCTTGTTCGCGGCCGCGGGCGAGATCGGTATCCCGCGCAATCCCGATTACAACGCCGAGGTGCAGGAAGGCATCGGCAAGACCCAGACCACGATCCGAAACGGCCGCCGGGTGAGCGCCGCCACGGCGTACCTGACGCCGGCAGCGAAACGGCCGAATCTCCAGATCACGACCGGCGCGCTGGCACGCCGGCTCCTCATAGAGAAAGGGCGCTGCCGCGGTGTGGAGATCTCGACCCGCGCGGGCGCCTTGCGGCTGCGCGCAAGCCGCGAGGTGGTGTTGTCGGCAGGCTCCATCGGCTCGCCCCAGCTTCTCGAGCTCTCCGGCATCGGGCGCCCCGAGGTGCTCGAGACGAGCGGCATCGAGCTCGTGCACCGGCTCGACGGTGTCGGCGAGAACCTTCACGACCACTACGCTCCGCGGCTCGTCTACCGCCTGAGCGACGCCCGGGCGAGCTACAATACCCGCGCGCGCGGCCTCGGGCTTGTCTGGCAGGTCGTGCGCTACGCGCTCACGCGGCGCGGGTTCCTGAGCCTGCCCTCCGCGCCGCTGCTCGCCTTCCTGAAGACCCGGGAGGGCCTCGCGGCGCCCGACGTGCAGCTGCACCTCGTCTCCTACGCCATCGAGGACGTCGCCAGACGCATCCTGATGCGCGAGCCGGGCATGACGGTGACGGTCTATCAGCTGCGCCCCGAGAGCACCGGCAGCGTGCACGTTCGCAGCGCCGATCCCGCCGCCGCCCCGCGTATCCGGTTCAATTTTCTGTCGGCGGGCGTCGACCGGCAGGTGCTGCTCGCCGGGGTGCGCAAGGCGCGGGCGCTGCTCGGCGCGCCGGCCATGCGCGCGCTGTTCGACGCGGAGGTTCGCCCGGGACCGGCCATCGAATCCGACGAGGCGCTGCTCGAGTGGATCGAGGGCAACGCCCAGACCACCTATCACCCGGTCGGCACCTGCAAGATGGGTAACGATCCCCTGGCGGTGGTCGACCCGGCGCTCAGGGTGCACGGCATCGAGGGCCTGCGCGTCGCCGACGGGTCCATCATGCCGACGCTGGTCTCGGGCAACACCAACGCCGCCTGCATGATGATCGGGGAGAAGGCCGCGGACCTGATGAGCCGAGGGCGCTGACACCGCGCCGCGGGGCTCTCATCTGCGCGCCACGGGCCAAGGGTCGAGATCGAAAAACAGCCCGGTCATGATCTGCAGCGCCTCCGCGGCGACCGGCGCCAGAATATGCTCATCCGGCGCATGCTGATTGCAGCCGCGGTAGGAATGCGGCACCCACACGGTAGGCAAGCCCAATGTCTCGGAAAAGCAGGCGTTCGGCAACGATCCGCCGAGATTGGGAAGGACCGCCGCCTTCTTGCCCACCGACCGGTCGATCGATGCGGCGGCAAATTCAATCCAGGGACTGTCGGGGTCGAGGCGGGTGGCGGCCATCGGCTCGCCGCCGGCACGGGGGCGGACCGCGATATCGTCGAACCCCGCCGAGCGCAGGTGCCGGCGCAGGGCCGGAAGGACATCGGCCTCGTCCGTGCCGACCACGGTGCGCAACTGACACACGGCGCGCGCGCGGCCGGTAATGGCACTCGCCGGGGTCACCGGATCGCCGCACTCGAGCGCCAGAATCGAGAAGCTGTTCCATCCGAAGACACGCTCCGCCGGCGTCAAGCCCGCTTCCCCCCAATCCGGATCGATTGACGGTTGGCGTTGCGTCTCTGCGCCGGAGACCGCCTCGTCGGCGGCTTCCAGATAAGGCGCACAGTCGGCGAGCAGCGCCCGCACGCGCGGCGTCAGGCTGGTGGGGCGCCATTCCGGGATCCGGATCTGGCCGCGTTCGTCCGTGAGGGTCGCGAGCGCGTGGGCGAGCCGGATGGCCGGATCGCGCAGCAACCCGCCCCAGTTGCCCGAATGCTGGGCACCGGCGCGGCAGGCGGCCTCGAGCTCGAAGTCGATGGCCCCCCGGGCGCCGGTAAACAGGGTCGGCCGGTCCGGCGCCAGGCGCGGCCCGTCGGAGGCGATCAGAACGTCCGCGGCGAGAAGGTCGCGGTTCTCTGCGCAGAAGCGCTGCAGGCCGGGAGAACCCAGCTCCTCGCCCGTTTCGACCAGAATGATGACATTGAAGCCGAGTGCCCCCTTCTCCTCCAGAACCAGACGCAGGGCCGTCAAGTTGATCCAGTGCTGGGCCTTGTTGTCCGCCGTGCCGCGCCCGTAGAGGCGCTTGCCGAGGCGTGTCAATCGAAAAGGATGCAGCCCCTCGGACCAGCTCTGCTCCATCCCGGCCACAGTGTCGCCATGGCCGTAGATCAGGACGCCGGGCAATCCCGCGCCCTCGATCCTGCTCGCGACGAGGAGCGGGCCGGCACCGGCCATGGGGTTGTCATGGATCGCGCACTCGAAACCGATTGGCGTCAGCGCCGGACACAGCACGTCGTCGAAATAGGCGCGCAATCCCGTCCCGCCGTCGCTTCGTGCCTGGCTCGGTGTTGCACAGGCGACGCAGCGCGCGAGGTCGCGCTCGAAGCCGCCGGACTCGTGATAGATCCGGGCGCGGGACAAGGCGCGATTGCGCGCCGCGTTTCGGGCCGTTGTCACGCTTCGCGTCCGTTGAGCCGCGGCACTTGCTCGCGGCTCGCGCCGGCTTGCCCGACTGTCACCAGTTGCGCCTCGTCCATAGCGCTCACGGTACACCCTGGCCACGGCGCCGTGAACGCCTTTGCAGGGATGTCTTTGATCGGCTTTCCCGGACCACCTCGAGGATGTCGGATGTCGCGGCCAGGCCCTTCACGCTCGGCACGTCAAACGGCGAGCCGTCTCTGCGGCGGGGAACAATCGCAAAGCAGTCCCCTCCCCGGCGGTGAATCAGGACTTCCTCGCCCTTGGATTGAACGAGCAGTTCGGCCAGGTCACGCCTCGCCT
>CAZSDY010000323.1:0-3574 GCA_964605765.1 uncultured Ectothiorhodospiraceae bacterium
CGACAGCGCGCTGACGGTCTGTTCGCTCGGGCTCGGCGCGGTTGAGCAGACGTGCATGCACTACGGAGTGCGGGGATGACAATGGACCGATACGAACAATTCCTGGCGAGCAAAACGACCGCCGTCGAAGCCAACGGCACTACGCCGATGACGCTCCACGAGAGCCTATTCCCTTTCCAGTCGGACATCGTGCGGTGGGCCGTCCGGCTCGGCAGAGCCGCCATATTCGCGGACTGCGGACTGGGCAAGACTCGCATGCTGCTTGAGTGGGCGCGACACTGGGATAACGCGCTCATCGTGAGCCCGCTGGCCGCTATCCAGCAGACGATCGAAGAAGGCGCCGCCATCGGCGTGCACGTCGAGCGAATCACCGAACGGTGCGCTCCGGCCGGTATCCATATCACGAACTACGAGCGGCTCGCGCGCCACGTCGGGGTGGAGTACGACGCCATCGTGCTCGACGAGAGCAGCATCCTCAAATCGGTGGACGGACGCACGCGCACGATGCTCCTCGAGGAGTTCACGTCAATCCCTCACCGGCTGTGTTGCACCGCGACGCCTGCTCCCAACGACGTAACCGAACTGGCGAACCACGCAGAGTTCATCGGCGCCATGGCGCGCACGGAGATGCTCGCCACCTACTTCGTCCACGATAGCGACGAGTCGTCGAGCGGCGGCTGGAGACTCAAGGGGCACGCGCGTAACGCGATGTACGAGTGGATGGCGACGTGGGCGACGTACATCCGTGAGCCCGCCGACCTCGGCTACGAGAACGGCCGGTTTACGTTGCCCGCCCTGCGCATCCGCGATGTCTCGGTCCCTACCGAATGGTGCCCGGACGGTCAACTCATACCGACAGGCATCGGCGGTGTGAGCGACCGCGCAAAGGTTCGTCGCTACACGATGGCCGACCGCGTGACCGCCGCCTCCGACATCATCGGCGCGACCGACGACCAGTGGATCGTGTGGTGCGGTCTGAACGACGAGGGCCGCGCGATGGCACGCGCACTTGGCGATGCTGCCGTGCTCGTCGAGGGCAGCGACAAGGAAGCGGACAAACTCGCTCGCGAACAACGATGGCGCGCGGGCGCAGTGCGTGTGCTGATCTCGAAACCCTCCATCTTTGGGTTCGGCATGAATTGGCAGCACTGCCACCGCGTGCTGTTCCTAGGCCTCGGTGACAGCTGGGAGAGCTATTACCAGGCGATTCGGCGATGCTGGCGATTCGGCCAGCAGTCGCCTGTCGATGTCTCGATCGTCGTGTCGAGCGTCGAGGGCCAAATCTCCGCCAACGTCAAGCGCAAGGAGCACATCGCGCAGGAGATGGCCGCGGGGGTGATCGACGCGATGCGCGACGTGCAGCGCGAGAACGTGCGCGGAACCAAACGAAAGCGAGATACCTACGCCATGAGCCGAATGGAAGGAAACGGGTGGGAGCTACTGCTAGGCGATTGCGTCGAACGTGCGCGCGAAGTTGCCGATGACTCAGTTGCGCTGTCGGTGTTCTCGCCGCCGTTCGCTTCGCTCTACACGTACAGCTCGAGCGACCGCGACATGGGCAACAGCGCGGACTACGACCAGTTCTTCGAGCACTTCAGGTTTCTTGTTCCCGAACTGCGTCGCGCAGCGATGCCAGGCCGCCGCTGCGCGGTACACGTCCAGCAGGTCGCGACGACGAAAATCACACACGGCGTGATCGGGTGGCGCGACTTCCGCGCCGACGTGGTGCGCGAGTTCGTGGCCGGCGGATGGGTATACGACGGCGAGGTCGTGATCGACAAATGCCCGCAGGCGCAGGCCATACGCACGAAAAGCAAGCAACTCATGTTCGTACAGAAGGAGCGCGATAGTGCATGGCTGCGCCCAGCGATGGCCGACTACATCTTGTGCTTCCGCGACCCACGCGAAAACCCGGTGCCGGTCAAGTCGGACATCACGAATGAGGAGTGGATTCTGTGGGCGCGGCCGATCTGGTACGGCATTCGCGAAAGTGACACGTTGCAAGCGGCGCGTGCGCGCGATCCCAACGACGAGAAACACGTATGCCCCCTGCAGTTCGAAACCATCGAGCGATGCGTGCGCCTGTGGACGAACCCGGGCGAACTGGTGTTCTCCCCATTCGCCGGCATCGGCAGCGAGGGCTACGTCGCGTTGAAGCACGACCGCGAGTTCGTCGGCATCGAACTCAAGCGCAGTTACTACGACATCGCGTGCGACAACCTGCGCGCCGCGAAGGCGCAGCTTAGTCTGTTCGGTGACGCATGATCGTAGCACTCGATTTCGACGGCACGGTCGTTGACCACGCCTACCCGGACATCGGGGATGACCTCGGCGCGATTCCATGGCTACAGAGACTCGTGCATGACTACGGCGCTCGCATCTTGTTGTGGACGTTGCGCGACGGCAGCGAACTAGTGAACGCGGCGCGGTACATGGCACATAACGGCGTGCGCGTCGAGGCGTCCAACGCGCTGCCGGGCCAGCATGAATGGTCGATGTCGCCGAAGATTCATCGCGATCTGTACATCGGCGACGACGCGCTCGGCATACCGCTCCGCGAGGGTGCAACTGGGCGCGAGGTCGTCGATTGGGAACGCGCCGGTCCGATGACTGCAGTGTGGGCCGCGCGATGGGACGTGTTTGGCGGTAGCGCGATAGTTCATCCGCGCCGATACACGGGCGGGACGCCATGACCGACGACTGGACCGCGCGGGCCGACCGCGCACTCACCGGGTCGATCGAGCACTGGCAGCGCGTTGCGACCGACACGATGCGCGACGGCGAGCGTTTCTACATCGCCGATTGCGCGTGCTGCGACGAATGGCGTTCGCGCAAATGTGCGGGTTGCCCGCTCGCGCTCCGTACCGGCCAGACAAGGTGCGTTAACACCGGCTATGTCGCCGCCTCCGACGCGGCGGAGGCGCGCAAAGACGGCGACGAGTACGACCAGACGGCGCTCGATGCGATGGTGACGTACCTACAGACCACGCTCGCGATGGTCCGCAGCGGAGAATTGGCGCCGAAATGAGCAAGCTACTCGAAGTGCTCGCCGCCGAACTCGAACGGCTCAGCCGACGCCACCCTCGCGACTGCGCGGCCCTCTGCGTGACCGCCGCCCTCCGGTCGATCGCTCACGCCCGCGACAGCGACGAGCGCGAGGCGGTGGCCGCAGAGCTGGCGCGGATCGACAACGGAGGCGCGTCGCGGATGGAGCTCGCCGACATGGCCGCGCGCGACCTGGCAGAGGTGAAGGGAGAGGCATGATGCGAGCGCGGAGTGGATATGCATGTCACGAGTGTGGCGCGTCGATGGACGTAATAGATACGCGACGCATCGCATCGGGCGTGCGGCGTCGACGACAGTGCCCGGAATGTCGCCTCCGTGCGACGACGTATGAACTTGAGATACCCGACGAGTTCGCCGTCCTCATCATGCGGCGCCACGGGCGCCTCTCCATCAAACGTGTCGCATATCTCGATCCACGCCCGCTGTATGCGGAGGTGGAGTGATGGCAATGACCCCGACCGCGCGCACGCTCGCCGAGTGCCGTAAGCGCGGATGGTGGGCGTGCGTC
>CAZSDY010000324.1:0-3573 GCA_964605765.1 uncultured Ectothiorhodospiraceae bacterium
CACCCACTTCTCCAGGCCCGACAGGGCGGGGTCGTGTCCCCCGCTTTCCCAGCGGGCGCGGTAGTAGCGCACCGCGAGCTTCGAGTTCTGCTCCTTGGCAAGCCCGGCGGCGTAGGCTTGCGCCGCCTCCCGCGCCTTCCCCATGTGCATCAGCACATCACCGTCGAGCAGGTCGCCCAAGCTCAGATCGGGGCGGTTCTCACGTATCGCGCGCGCGCGTCGGAGCGCCGAGTCGAGGCGTCCCGCGCGAACGTCCAGCTCGATGATCGCGGCCTGCGCGGGCAGAAAATCCGGATCCTTGGCGAGCACCTGCTCGAGCGAGCCGTACGCGCCCTGCGCATCGTTCGAGGCGAGCTGGTACTTCGCGACGCGAAACAGCCGGTCGGCGGAATCCGCGGCGTCATGGGACAGCGCACGGAACGTCGACGCGGCGCTGCTGCGATCGCCCGACGCCAGCTCCACGCGCCCGCGCGCCACGCGCACCGCGATGCTTTTCGGAAAGCGCTCCTCGAGTTGCCCTACCAGGCGCTTGGCCTTGGCCTCGTCGCCGCTGCGCAGGTAGAGCTCCATGAGATCGAACTGCGGTCCCAGCGCCTTGGGGTCGACGGCACGGGCCTTTTCCAGCCACTGGATGGCTTCGGGCAGCCGTTGCTCGTCGCGATAAAAACCCGCGAGTTCCTCCATGGACTGCAGGTCGGTGGGGTCGCGCTCGAGAATCTCTCGATAACGGGCCTTGGCCGCGTCGATGTTCCCGTCGCGAATGTCGAGCTTCGCCAGATTGTGCCTAGCCGTCTTGAAGGACGGGTCGATCTCGAGCGCCCGCTCGAAGCTTTTCCGCGCCTCCAGCAGCCGGTGGCGGGCGAGGTGCACGACCCCCGCCAGGTTATGACCCGCCGGCGAATCCGGCTGGCGCTCGATGAGTGTGCGCGCGGTGTCGAGCGCGGCGTCCAGATCGCCCTGCCGGAGCTGCACCAGGCCGAGCAGCGTGCCTGCCTTGGCGCTGTGCCCGCCGAGGGAGAGGGCGGATTCGAGCTCGTCCACGGCCTCGGCCTCGCGCCCTTCGGCGAGCCTGCTCAAGGCGAGTTGCGTGCGGATCTCGGGTCGCGTGGGGGCGAGCACCGCCGCTCGCTCGAGCAGTTTCGCCGCCTGCTCGGGTTGCCGGGACTTCGTGTAGGCGTTGCTCAGCAGCATCAGCAGCTCCGGGTCATCGGGCGCCACGTCGAGCAGCGGAGACAGCATCTTGATCGCGGCGTGGCCCAGATCGCGCTTGAGCAGAATGGATCCGAGCAGCTTGCGCGCGCCCGCATGGTAGGGTTCCAGGCGCACGTAGCGGTCCAGCATGTCGTACGCCTTGTCGTACTTCTGGTTCTGGTAATAGATGACGCCGAGCAGCAGCAGACTGGGTGGATGTCGCAGAACGAAATCCGTCGAGGAACGCATGAGGGCCATTTCCGCGCGCTCGAGCATGTCCTGCGCCTCGTCCATCCGGCCCGATTTGGACAGCAGCAGGGCATACAGATAATAGGCTTGCGGATCCTCCGGGCGTACCGCCCAGACTTGTCGCAGATCCTCCAGGGCGCGCTCGTCCTTGCCGAGATCGATGAGCGTCGCGGCACGCGCGAGACGCGCTGTCACGTGTTGCGGGTCGACGTCCGTTGCCTTCTTGTAGTACTCGAGCGCGCCGTCGAAGTCGCGGCGCGCGCGATGGACCTCGCTCTTGATGAACCAGGCCTCGGCGGATTTGGGTGACTCGTCGGTGACGGCGTCCGCGAGATCCTCGGCCTCGGCATAGCGGCCACGGTAGAGCATCACCCGTGCCATGCCGAGCCGGGGCTCTATGTCGTCGGAATTGAGTCCTTCGGCCTCTTTGAATGCTGCCTCGGCCTTGTCCAGCTTGCGTTGCTGCACATAGGCCTTGCCGTGCAGGACCAGAAACTCGCCGCGCAGATGCGGATCGCGTACGTCCGTGGGTATCTCCCGGAACAGCTCGTCGTACTCGCCCTGTTGCAGATAAGCCGTCGCCAGCGGCACGTTGACCACCGCCTCGTCGGCGCCATCGAGGCGCGCGCGGCGCAACTCCTGCTCGGCCGCCGCCGCATAGCCGATCTTCAGGTAGGCCTGGCCGATGAGAATGCGCGAGGACAGATCATCGCGATCGCGTTTGAGGACGCTCTTGAGCGCAATGATTGCCGCACGAAAGTTGCCCTCGTCGTACAGGATCAGTGCATTCTCGTAGGTGTTCGGCGAGTAGCGCGGTGCGTACTCTTGGAACGCGACGATTCCCACGAGCATCGCGAGTGCCGCCACGCCGCCGATGAGCATCGCGAGACGGTGGCGTTTGCTCCAGCGCAGCAGTCGCTTCCACAGGAGGGAGCGATGTCGCCTGCGCCGCACCTTCGGCTGCAGAAGGGTACGTCTTGGCTTGTGCCTGCGAGAGCGCGATCGGGACTTGCCCATCGGTTACGCGCCGGGAGATGAGCGTGCAAAGCCAAGCGAGCCGGCAGTTCCCGGCCGGTTGGCGCGCGTGCACGATTTACTCGTCATGGTCTTCAAAATCATAGACGATGGTCTTTCGCGACAGCGGCCGCAGGATCGACTCGACCGCCTTCTCGTGCGCTGGATGTGTCAGATAAGCTTGGAGGGCCTCCCTGGAGGGGAACACCATGTAAAGCCCGATGTCGAAGCTGTCGTCGACAACCGGGCGCTTGCTCGGTAGCACGGCCCCCACGCGCACGTCCTCGGCGCCGGTTGCCTGCGCAAGCGCTCGGGTCGTCTCGACGATCTGCGCCCGATCAGCGGCGTTGCCGGGCTCGTTCAACCACACGAGGACGACGTGTACGACATGTTCCCGGGTCTTGGCCGAGAGGCTCGGTGGGGGATAACTGAGCAGTACCGCAAAGAGCACCAGGCCCAGGGCGATGCACACTGTCCAACTCTTGCCCTCCCGGAAATCCTTGGCGCCCCTGGTGCGCTCATTCGATGCCATGGCATTTCGCCCTCACGCTGTTTCAGCAAGCCGTCGGACTGAAAGCGATGCACTCTCCGCGCAGCTTGCCGCCTATATTTTCGGACTTGCGCGACACTGTGTCACCTGCCATGTCTTCGGAAGTTTGCTATACGGCGCACATTCGTGTTGTCCGTGCTCGTCTAGACTGTGGAGCATCACGGCGAGCCCTAAGCAAACCTTAAGCTCGCCCGTGCAATATGCCGTGTGCCAATCAAGAAGGAAATTCGGATATGAAAGACTTTGCAAGTGACGAACGTCGTGTATGCGACAGTACGCAGGTGACCGAAGCCGAGTATCCGGCCGACGCGCGTTGCACCCGCCAGTGCGCCGGCGATCGGTTGACTCGCCGATCGCTGATGCTCGCCATCTCTGGACTGCTGGGACTCGGCTTCCTGGTTGGCCCCGAGATCGGCAGCGACGGACCGGGTTGGATCTCGATGCGTGCCGCACGTGCCGATGGCGGCGACGGCGACGGCGACGGTGATGGCGACGGCGACGGCGACGGTGATGGTGACGGTGACGGTGACGGTGATGGCGACGGTGATGGCGACGGTGACGGCGACGGC
>CAZSDY010000325.1:0-3569 GCA_964605765.1 uncultured Ectothiorhodospiraceae bacterium
GCGGCCGGCGTGGTGGTGCTCGCGGTGCCGGCGCCGGTCGCGCACCGGCTGCTCGCAGCGCACGCTCCGCCCGCGGCTGCGCTCTCGCGAATCGAGCACGCCGCCATGACTGTGGTGCATCTCGGGCTGCGAGTCACTCCGAACTTTGCGCTCCCGCCCGGGTTCGGTTTTCTCGTCCCACCGGACGAGGTATCGGGCCCCAACACCCCCGCTGTCCTCGGCACCCTGTTCACGTCGAACCTCTTTCCCGGGCGTGCCCCCGCGGGGGCGGCCGCGGTGACGAGCATCTACCGCAGCGAGGAGGTCGATGGTCTAGACGAAGCGGGACTCCTCGGCCGCGCGCGCCGCGATCTCGCACTGGCGCTCGGGAGTCCGGAGGAGCCCGAGGTCATGACCGTCGCCACCCGGTGCTGGAACGACGTGATCCCCCGCTACGGGGTCGGGCATGCGCGGCGCATCCGGGAGGTCGAGGCGGGATTGCAGGCCGGACTCCCCGGCGTCGCGCTCACCGGGAGCTACGTCGCCGGCGTATCGGTGGAGGAATGCATCGCGCGCGGCCGCGCCGTGGCGAACGCGCTCGTATAGCGACGGCCGATCTCCCGAGGCGAGCGGACAATCCGACTCGCGCCCGCGTCCCGGACGAAGCTCCTCTCCCGGTCCCATCCCTTCCCGCTCGACGGCGTCTGGATTACACTACACGACACAACGACGCGCGTTCGTGAGACCCTGTCCGGAGACGGCAATCAGAGCACATCACGCCGATCCGCGGCATCCGGCAAGTCCGCTTCTCGTAACGCGCACCGCTTCTTGCGCCGGCCAGACGTAGTCAAGGGGAAGACAGGTTATGGGTACAGGCAAGCTGCTTCGAATCGCGATCCTGGTGACGCCGATCCTCGCGGCCGGCTGCGGCGACAAATCCCATTCGTTCTCCGCGGACGTGATGCCGATCCTTGCGAAGAACTGTCTGTCCTGCCACAAGCGAGGGGCGGAAGGCTACGCGGCAAGCGGCTTCAGCGTCGAGAGCTACGACAGTGTCATGCGGGGCACGAAGTTCGGGCCGGTGGTGAGCCCCGGCTTCAGTTATGCCAGCACCCTGCAGATCTTGATCGAGCACAAAGGGGACAAGTCGATCAACATGCCGAAAGGCAGACCGCCACTCACCGAGAGCGAGGTCCAAATCATCGGCGAGTGGATCGACGAGGGCGCGGCGGACAACTAGCGCTAGCGTCCGCTAGCGCTAGCGTCCGGGATCCGGTTCCGGATTCATTTCGCCGGCCTGGCCGCGTACAACGCGGCAATACTCTTTATCACCGAATTGCTGTAGGGCATGCTCATCCGGTGCATCATCGAGCTCACGCGCCGGTCGTCGCGATACGCTCGCAGCGCCATCGTCAGGTACTCCTTTTCCTGCCCGTTGATCTTGGGAACCGCCAGCGTGGGATTCTCGACGTCGGAGACATGGCAGCGATCGCATTTTGCGGCCAGATCCTTGATGAAGTCTTGCCCCTTTTCCGCCGCCTGCGACTCCTGGACCGAATAGAACGCGGCGATGTTCTCGATGTCTGCGTCGGAGAGGCTGGCGACCTGACGTTGCATGATCTCATGCTTGCGGCTCGTTCGATAGGCCTTGATCGCGGCGGCCAGATATTGAGGATCCTGGCCGGCCAGGCTCGGCGTCGCCGCATCGCGGCTCACGCCGTGGGCGCCATGACAGCCGCCGCACACCGCGCTCGACGGTTGCCCTGCGCCGGAATCCCCAAGCGCGGGCGCCTGGCGTTGTGCCGGCGGCTGCGACGCGAAATACATCGCCAGGCTTTCGGCATCGAACTTGTTCAACACCTGCAGCTCCGAATGCATCGGAGAGATGTCGCGTTTCCTGTGCAGATACTCCTGGACGGCCGCGACGAAGTAGAGGGGCTGCTGACCGGCCAGGCTGGGGGTGCCGGCAGTCTTGCTGTTGCCGCCCTCACCGTGGCACTTTGCGCAAGCGCTCGCGAGCGCTTTACCCCTTTCGTACGGAAACTCGAAGTCGCCTGATTTCCGGGTCGCGTCGGAGATTGGCGGCAGGCTGGCATAGTACCCGGCGACGTTGCGCACGTCCGCCTCGCTCATGTGCTCTACCATGTCTCTGAGCGCGGCATGCATACGCTTGCGGCTCTTGTATTCATTCAATGCCGCAACCAGGTAGCGAGCCCGTTGCGCCGCCAGGTCCGGGATGGCCGGAGCGACACCCTTCCCATCCAGGCCGTGGCATCCTTTGCAACCCCGCTCCGCGACGGCCCTGCCCGCGCCGATATCCGGCGGCGGCGGCGCTGCCACCTTCTCCGTGCACCCGATCAGCCCGATCGCCAAGATCATACCCGGCAAGAGTTGTTTCATTGGAAACCTCGACAATGGGTGGTCGCCCCAATACCCTGTTGCTGTCGGTCGAATGTCCCGCGCTATTCGATGCGAATACATTTTATTCCTCCGACAAACTCAAACATAGCGGGATTTGTCGTGCGCGCGACAAATCCCGAGCATTTCGATAACGCGCCGATGTCGGGCCACTCGCTGTGGCGATTCGCCTCTCGAGCACCGCAGCCCCGGCTTACCCGCATCCGGTTCACCACGTGGGGGCTCATCCGCCGGCACTGCCGAAAAAGCCGATCATCACCAGCGCCAGCAGCGTCAATCCGAAGAGGATCAGGACGCTGCCCAAGATCCTCGAACCCACCGTCATGGGACGCGAGGGAGCATCAATGAGATAGTTTTCGAGCTCTCCCGATTCGGCCAGTCGTTCGTATTCGAGAGTGTGCTCTCTGCGGAACTCTTCCAGGGAGGACGCGCCGGTGAACATGACGATGTCGGGGGGCGGGAGCTTGTCGGGCCGGAAATGGTTGTTGAAAAAATGCACGGTAAACAAAAACACGGCCGCCAGGAATGCCTCTTCCCCATGCACCAGGGTGGCGACGTTGAATGCCCATCCGGGCAATAGCGATGCGGTCAGGCCCGGGAACGCCAGCATGCAACCGCTGCCGCCGATGATCGCCATGCCCCAGAATACCGCCCAGTAGTCGAACTTCTCCCAGTAGGTCCAGCGGTCGAATACCGGTCGCGCGCCTTGGCCGAAGAACCACTTGAACATCGCAATCGCATCGGCGAAATCCTTCCAGGTCGGAATCAGCGAGGAGGGGCCGAACCAATCCCACGTTTTCCAGCCGCGGGCAATGCGGATAAGAAAATAGACTAGATGGATGAAAAAGATGCCAAGCATGATCGCGGCACTGGTCCGGTGCACGATCCCGGCTCCTTTCGGCCCGCCGAACACCTTCACTATCGCATGCGCCCACCCCGATTCCGCGTAAAACACCGACATACCGGTCAAGACCAGCATCATAACGCTGATCGCAAAGCACAAATGGCCAATGCGCCAGATTCCTTTGAATCGCTGGATATATGCGCCTTGGTGGAGCGTCAGCTCCGTGGCGTTCACGTACGATCTCTTCTTGCCGTCCCGGCGATCCCGGTATTCCCGATAGAACCACAATGCGGAATGCGTCCAGAAGAAAAGAAACACGCCACTTAAC
>CAZSDY010000326.1:0-3569 GCA_964605765.1 uncultured Ectothiorhodospiraceae bacterium
GCGACTGGTAGCGCTAGTGCCGTGGCCGCGAGCCCATCAGCTTCGCTATCATGGATTATGCTGAGCTCAGCATAATCCATGATATGTGCAGCGCTCGATTATGCGGAGTTGGGCCCCTGCGAGAGCCGTGGATGCAGCAAATCCGGCAAGCTCGGTGGATTGCGGGCTGCGCATAAGACCGACGCACATAGGAACGCGGGATGTCGGCAACTAGCCAGCGGGCGGCGACGTGTCGGCGTGCATGAGTGAGGCGATGAGGCGGTCATGCGGCTGGAAGCGCCCTGGGCGTAGACGAGGCGGCACAGCGGACTCGATGGCCTCGATCTTGTCGGTCGGGTCGGCCTGCAAGTAGATCTCGGTGGTCGACTGGCTGGCGTGGCCAAGCCAAAGCGAAACCTTGCGGATATCGCCGGTGGCCCGGAGCGTATTGAGCGCGCAGGTATGTCGTAGCGTGTGTGGCGAAACGCGTGCGTCTGCCAGTGATGGACATGTCAGGACTGCGACACCGACGTGCTTGCGCAAGACATAGGCAAAGCCGGATCGCGTCATCGGCATTGCGGTGGCGGTCAGAAACAGCTCGGGGCAAGCGGCCGTGCCTCGGATGGCGAGCCATGCTCGAATGGCGTCACCGACTTGCTTCCATAGTAGAAGTGCACGCTCCTTGCGACCCTTGCCATGCACGCGGATCTCGATGTAGCGGCCGTCGAAGCGCACATCATCGAGGCGCAGTCCGACGAGTTCGGAGACACGTAGGCCACCGGTGAGACCGAGGTAGAGCATCGCGCGGTCCCGAACGCCGAGGCGCGACGCTGGATCCGGTGCATCGAGCAGCGCCCGCGACTGCGTGGTCGACAGGTGTGTGACCAGGCGCATGTCGGTACGTCGCATTGGTATGGCGAGCACGCCGCGGATCTGATCGAGCGCTGCCGGCACACGGTACTCGATGAAGCGCATGAAAGATCGGACGGCAGCAAGTCGCGTGTTGCGTGTGCGAGCGCCGTTGCCGCGCTCAACCTGGATGTGGTCGAGAAACGCGAGCACCAGCGATACATCGATGTGCTCGATCTGGAGGTCACAGGGAGCTACGCGCAGCTGCTTGCTGGCGAAGACGAAAAGGAGTTGGAAGGTGTAGGCATAGGCGGCGCGCGTGTTTGCACAGGTGAGCCGCTCACGAAGAAAGGCGGTGATGTGCGGAGCGATCGGGGTCATGGCTGTCCTCCCTCGAATCGGCGCTGGCAAGCGTCGGTAACTTGAGACATGAGCGTTGGTGTGGCCTGCAAGTACCAGTAGGTGTCGGCGATTGTGCTGTGGCCGAGATAGGTGGAAACGGCGAGCATGTGCCGCGCAATGCGGTCGCGCTGATCGGGAGCTGTTTCCAGGGCACGCACAGCAAAGGTGTGACGAATCTCATGTACGCGTGGCATACGGCCAGGCGGCGGCACCGCCAGGCCAGCTTGCTCGAGTACCACGAGCCATGCTTTGCGAAAACCGCCGTAGGAGAGGTGTGTTGCGTTGCCACTCACGAATACGTAGTCACCGCCGCCGTTGATACGGCGACGGCGGACCAGATAGTGCTTGAGCCCGGTGTGTGCAGAGGGATGGAGCGGTACCAGGCGCGTCTTAGTAAATTTCGTATTGCGGATGATCAGGCCGTCCGGTGTCACGTCATCCATTCGTAAGGCGAGAGCCTCCGAGATGCGCAGCCCGGCTGCAAAGAGAAGTGCAAGCAGCGCATTCATAGTGTGTGGTCGGATCGATCCTGCGGGTCCGAGCCGCGCGGCGGCCTGGAGCAGGCGACGCGTCTCCTCGGTCGTGTAGATGTGCGGTGCCGGCCGCTGCCGCTTTGTCCGAAAGTGGCCGCTTGGAGGAATTTGGTGACGAGGGTCTTCGGCGTGCAGATAGCGGGCGAGCTGAACGAGGCGCTGGAAGTGCCGGTGTCTTTGCCGAGGCGTGGCTGCCTGGAGCGCCCACGTGATGGCAGTCTCGGCGCGGATGTGTTGCTCCCCGCGCTCGCGGGCGAACTGTGCAAAACGATGGAGCGGTCGCTCGTAGCCCTTTAGCGTGAAGCCGCTGGCCCGGCGCGTTGCCAGCCAGGTGTCGATGAGTGTCCTCAACATGGCACACCTCCTCCCATCCAGGGCTGCGCAACCGAACGCAGAAGCTCCACATCGACTTTCGCGTAATAGGCGGTGGTCTCGATCGATCGGTGCCGGAGCACGACACCGATTGATTGAAGCGATATGCCTTCTCGCAGCATTGCCGTTGCGACCGAGTGGCGCAGCAGGTGAGCGCCATGAGTAGGGGCACTCACGCCCGCGCGTTGAATGGCGCACCTGGCGATCGCGGAAACGCAGGAACTCGCCGCCAACGGCTTCCACGGTGCGCGGGACGTCAAAAATACTTGATCGTACCTCACGCCGGATCGCCGGACGTGCAAGTAGGCGAGGAGTGCATCGCCTACCTCTTGAGGCAGTGGCAGACTTACCTCTCGGCGTGCCTTGCCGGTGACCCGTATCCGGGCCTGCTCCCAGTCTATGTCGTCAAGACGCATCCGGACAATGTCACTACCGCGCAGCCCCAGGCGGGCCAGGAGCACAAGGATCGCGCGGTCGCGAACACCGCACGGCTGCGCCGGATCACACGCATCGATGATGCGCTCGATGGTCTCGGCCGACACATACCTCGGCAGCGAAGCCAGGCTCCAGCTCGCTACAGGCTCGATGGCCGCATCAAGGCCAGGACGGCACCTTCCCTCCATTGCGAGATAGCGCAACAACGCTCGTGCGACCTTGGCAACGAACCGCGCAGTGCTGACGCCGTGTCCACCCGTCATCGCACGCATCGCTGCCCGCAGCGCGTCCGCGTGGTAGCGAGCAGGGTCGTCGCCCATACGTTTCACGATCGCAACAGCAACGCGCCTGTATTGATGTAGGGTCGTGTCCGCAACGCCGCGCTGCTGGCGGAGCCATCGGCAAAACCCTGTAACCGGCTCTGGTGTCCCGACCTCTCGAACCGGGGGCGCAACGATTCCTTCGCTGCGCAGGTAGTGTAGGAATATCCGCGTACGCGACCGGGCGGCTGCATGCTTACCGGCCCGATGCCCAGAACAGTGACATCGAGGCAGGTGCGCGAGGAACGCATCCAGAGCGCGCTCGTCCAACGCACTGACGGTTACGCTCTCGGCAGCAGCCCACAGGCCCAGATGCACAGCGTAGGTGATGGACCACGCGCCGATCCGAGTACAGTAGCCGCTATCGTGCAGCGAGGCAGCAAAGCCGTCGAGATAGGGCCCTACGAGACTCGATCGGGCGCGGGCGAGCCCATGTCTCGATCGTAGATAAAGCTTCAACATGATCTTCCTCCTTGGCAAACTGGCCGGGACCATCCCTGGCCGCAAGGAGGAGATCGCGATTATGCTGAGCTGTCCACGTGTGACAGGACCTGAAGCTGTCTGTCGATACTCAGGGACCAGAGCGCACCAGCCTCAACGCTCAGCATAATCGAGCGCTGCACATATCATGGAATCCTCGCTCCAGCGGCCAGCTGGCGAAACCACGTCGTTCCAAACA
>CAZSDY010000327.1:0-3554 GCA_964605765.1 uncultured Ectothiorhodospiraceae bacterium
AGGCCTCGCGCAGCGCGGCGCGTGCCGCTTGTGCGTTCGCAGGCCTCTCACCCGGTGCGTGGCGCAGCATGGCGCTTGCCAGATGGGCAAGTCCCGGCGCGATGCCGTCGACCAGCCGATCCAGGGCGCCAGGCTCGCCTTGTGCCGCGGTGATGCGCATCACGCGGCGAAACTCATGGGCGCCCAGATACAATCGGTAAGCCATCGCACCCACGGCATAGATATCGGCCGCCGGGCTCCCGGCCGAGGCGGCGCTCCCGATCTCCGGCGCGACATATGCCTGGCGCGCCTCGATGTTCCGCGCGTTCCAGGGTGGGCCGGCTTCGGCGAGCTTCGAGCGGCGCGACTCACCGCAAAGTGCAAAGCTGCCCGGTCCCAGGTTGCCGTGCACGTAGCCGTTGGCGTGCAGGACACAGATCCCATCGAGGATATCGAGCAAGGTTTGCCGCGCGAAATCACGGGGCACTCGGGGCACGGCGGCCAGATAATCGGCCAACGTGGCGTCGAACCACTCGTGCACCAGGTAGCAGCGATCGTCGAAAGTACCCGGGGCATAGAACACGGCATCGACCACCGCGTCCTCGGGCAGGCCGGCCAGACGCTTGCCGAGATCGGCAAAACGACGCACGTGATCGGCGCTCGAGCGCATCTGATCGTTGGGGGTCTTGATGGCGACCAGCCGATCGGTATTGACGTCCAGGGCCTTGAAGACGACCAGATCGGGCTCGAAGCGTGTCTCGCTCAAGCGGTAGTGGGAGTCGAGGATGCCGAAAACGCCACTCAAACCGAACACCTGCCCAGAAACCGCGCACGGCGCCCCGCGCCGGCAGGTTTCTATTGTGCGCAATCGCGCACGAGGACGTCGTGACCGAGTCGACGTTCTGGGAATGCGGTTCCGAAAGCGGCCGGGAGCCCTGTGCCACCCGCCCGCTGCGCGGGTCGCTCTACAGCCGATCCAGCGCCTGGCGGAGATCCGCGATCAGGTCTTCGGCATCCTCGAGCCCGACCGAGAGCCGTACCAGCCCGTCCGTAATACCGACACGTTTGCGCTCTTGCGGGTCGACGTCGGCGTGGGTCATGGTCACAGGGTGTGTCACCAGGGATTCCACGGAGCCGAGGTTTTCCGCCAGGCTCCACAGCTCCAAGGTGTCCATCAGCCGCTTCCCGGCCGCCACCCCGCCCTTGACCTCGAACCACAGCATGGCTCCGAACCCGCTTGCCTGCCGGCACGCCAGCTCGTACTGGGCAAAGGTTTCCAACCCCGGATAGCACACCTCCTCGACCTGGGCGTGCGTCTGCAGAAAACGCGCGATGGCCATCGCGTTTTCCGACTGGCAGTCGATCCGGGGACTCAGCGTCTTGCAGCCCTGCAAGGTGAGGAATGCCACCTGCGGCGACATGATGGAGCCCGCGCAGTTCTGCACGAAGCGCACGGCATCGGCCTGCGCCTGGGTTCGCGAGACGACGGCGCCACCGACGGTGGCGTTGTGCCCGTCCAGATACTTGGTGGTGCTGTGCACCACGAGATCGGCGCCGAGCTCTATGGGGCGCTGGTAGTACGGGGTGAGGAAGGTATTGTCGACGGCATGGGGAATATCGCGCTCGCGGGCGATTTCCGAGACGGCCGCGATGTCCGTCAGCTTGAGCGTAGGGTTGGCCGGCGTCTCGGTGAAGATCAAGCGCGTGTTGTCACGCAAGGCAGAGCGAACGGCCTGCGCATCCGAGGTGTCGACGAAACTGAAATCGACCCCGAAGCGGGACAGGACCCGGGTGGCGAGCCGGTGCGTGCCGCCGTAGACGACGTCGGACACGAGCGCATGCTCGCCGGCATTGAGAAAGGCCAGCATGACGGCATGCGTGGCCGCCATTCCGGTGGTGAAGCTCGCGCAGCCCGCGCCACCTTCCAGGGCGCGAATCTTCTCGTTGAGCACCTCCACGGTCGGGTTGCCGGAACGCGAGTAGGAATATCCCTTGGCCAGATACTGGTCGACCGATTCCTGCACGTAGGTGGTCGACTGGTAGATGGGCGTCAGGATGGATCCGGTCGTGGGATCCGGTGTCACGCCTGCGTGGATCTGCGTGGTTCTGAATTTCATGCGGTGCTCCTGGAAAAGTATCGCGGCGCTGCGGCGGGTGGCGATTGTAGCAATCGTGCTCCCAATGTTGAACCTGGGTGAAACCACGCCTTTCGGCCGAGGGCCGGTGCAGCGTGACGGGCACTATAGCGGCTCGCGACGTACCGGGACACGTCGTCTACAGGCCCTTCCACGCACCGATTGCGCACAGCACCCAGGCTGCAATGAACGCGGTGCCACCGGCCGGCGTGATAGCGCCCAGCCATCGAATGCCGCTCACGGCCAGCGCATAGAGGCTCCCCGAGAACAGCACGATGCCGGCCAGCATGAGCCACCCGGCCACCTTGAGCCACACCGAGCCGGGTACGTGCAGCATGAGGATCCCTACCACAATGGTGGCCAGCGCATGGTAGAAATGATACTCCACCGCCGTGCGGTAAACCGACAGCATACCGGCATCGAGGCGACTCTTGAGCGCGTGGGCGCCGAACGCGCCCAGGGAGACGGCGAGCAGCCCGTTCATACTGCCGAGCACGATGAACAGCTTGGATACACTCATGGCGTGACTTTGGCTCCGGTGAGCGCCGCGCGGCGGCTCCGGCGATGCCGCATCACCTGAACTTCACGACGGCATTCACCGCCGTATCCCTGAAGTGCTTCCTGCGCGCGCCGAACGCGCGCTGCACGGTGAGATCGGCATGCCCTTCGGCATCCGCACAGACCTCGATCCGCTCCTTCTGCCAGCCCTTGAAGCGCTTGGAGAAGATGGCGTAACGCCTGCAGTTCTCATCGTAGACCGACAGCGTTTTCTTGAAGCTCGATGCGTTCTTGATGTAGACGGGGATGCGCAGCAAGGTATCTGCCCCGGGTTCGGATGAGGACTCGCCAGACGATGCCTCGCCTGTCGTGTCCTCCTGCGTCTCGCTGCCATCCTGGGCGGGCGCCGTGCCCATGAGCACGCACAGCAACACGCCGCATGCAAGGCGAAGACAGCGATTCATGGCAGGTTTTCATTACTCGGACACTGATCCATGTGCCCGATGGTACTCCCTAACCCGGCCGAGCCGGAACCAGACAGGGCGTCGAGTGCTCGAGGCGCTGCGACTTCACCGGGCTGGGATCACACCGCGAATGATGCTCTCGCCAAGACGCAAAGCACGCAGTGGCATCCCGCGTGCTCAGACAGGCGTTCGGCCGGCCAGTCGATGACAACGGGGGCGGGGCCCTGGCGCCTGTTCGGGTTCGGCTTCAACCAAGGCGAGCGCGGCTTCTTCGCGCGTGTAGAAGCGCCCGTCGCGCAGGAATCCTGCGAGCAGCGTCCCCTTGGCCGCCGTTACCCTGCCCTGGCGGTTGCGCCGCACGACAAGTCGCTCGGGCAATCCGTCCAGCAGGTGCAGCGGCGCCGGCCGCCCGTCGGCGAAGAGCGATCGGTAGACCGCGCCGGTCCTCGAATCGATGAAAGCCGGGACGAAGCCCGCC
>CAZSDY010000328.1:0-3519 GCA_964605765.1 uncultured Ectothiorhodospiraceae bacterium
CGGCCCTGCACATCATGTGCGCGACGCACGCCTCCGTCCGCCCTCACGGCACCACGAGGTTGCGGCGGCTGCGCTGATGAACGGGCGCTCTCGGCCGCCGCCGTGCCTGCCACCTTGCCGTCGTAGCTGACCGGTCCCAGTCCCCCCAGATAGTGGGCGCCGATGCCTCCGGCGACGTACAGGCCCGGCAGCGTCGACTGCATGCGTTGCGGGTCGACTTCGATTCCGCCCTGGCGCATGTGCCAGGTGACTCCACATTCGAGGCGCTCGCGTCCCACGTCTAATCCGAGCTTGCTCCACACCTTCGCCTGGTGCTGGTAGGTCTTGATGACCTCCGCCGGAATGTGGTCATAACCGGAGAAATAGCCGCCATCCCAGCGTGCTGCGCCCGCCTCGACCTCGAGCGCGAGGCGGCGCATCTGCTCCACATAGGGTGCCGAGGAGCCGGGGCTATGCGTCGCTTGCTCGTAGAACACCTCGCCGCGTGCGTTGTACAGACGGGCCGTCTCTTTCGTGCCCAACAGGGGGTTGGGATAGATGTGCACCCGCATCCAGGCCCGAGGCTCCTTTAGATCGCTTGCGTGCCACCATTGAATCTCGAGGTTGGCCAGCTCCGCCCCTGCTCGAAGCGCCATGGCGATGCCGTCCGCGGACTGCTCCCGGGTACCGGTGGAGCGTGTCGCCAGGTAGTCCGAGTGTCCGCTAGCAAGGATCGTGGATTTGGCCCGCACCGCGAAAAACTCGCCTCGGCGGTAATCCAGGGCGGTAGCACCCACCACTCGCCCGTCGTGGACCAGGAGGGAAGTGGCCGCCGTCTCCTCGCGTACGGGAACACCTCGGGCCAGGATCTCATGGCGCCGCTTGCTCATGATGATGACGCCCGAGGCGCCTTGCTTGTGGGCTACCAGCACGGGTACTCGATCGCTGCCGGTCACCAGCTTCCCATCATCGGTACGGCGCCAGTACACCCCGAGACGCTCCAGCTCCGGGAAGAACTCCGTGCGCATGTACTGGCCCATGCGCTTGACATATTCCTGATCCGTCAGGTAGTGGTTGTAGTAACGGACCGAGTAACGAAAGCGATCGCGGTCCTTCTCGACGGTGCTGACATCGTGGTAGGGCAGGTGGCTGCCAAAGATGGAGCAGCCGCTCCTGCCGAGCAGTCCTTTGACGATCATCAGCACCCGGGCACCCTTATCCGCGGCCTTGAGGGCGGCATTGGCGCCGGCCGCCCCACCTCCGATGACCAGCACGTCCGTGTCAACCAGGTCAGTCACGTGAGAGTTCCTCACAACGCGAGTCGCTAGGCCGAGACGCGGGTGCGCTTGCGCGTGAGCAACGTGGCCGCACCGTCGACATGACCGGAGACAGCATCCTGGGCGAGTTCCAGAGCGCAGTGCACGGGGTTGAGTGTGCCGTCGCGATTCAATGGGCGCTCCACCGGGAAAATGCGGAGCTGCCCATCGATCGCCGTATGGACTTTCGCATCGGTATCAACGTTGGCGACGTTTCAAATCTGCTCGAGCACCATCTTTATCGCACCGCAGGGGCACTCGGTGGCGCACATCGCACAGCCCTTGCAGTAGTCGTACTTGAACTCGAAGCGCTCGCCCGGACCGAGCTTGGTGATGGCGTTGTCGGGACAGATGCCGTAGCAGTTGTCACACTCGAAGCAGTTGCCGCAGGACAGGCAGCGTCGCGCCTCGAACAGCGCGTTGCTTTCATCGAGCCCGGAGACGACCTCCTCGAAGGTGGTGCGGCGGCGAATGTCGTCGAGCACCGGCTGCATGGTCTGCGCCGCGTCGGTGTAGTACCAGGTGTTGAGCCGCTCGTAGCTTGCGAGCTCGTGCTTGGGCGCGGGTGCGTACGATTCGCCTCGCAGGTATGCGTCGATGTTGCGTGCCGCCTTCTTGCCGTGACCGACGGCTACGGTCACGGTCCGTTCCGAGGGCACCATGTCGCCGCCGGCGAACACGCCGGGATACGCGGTCATCATGTCGGGTCCCACCTCGACCACGCCGTCGCGA
Organism: uncultured Ectothiorhodospiraceae bacterium; assembly: GCA_964605765.1. GTDB lineage: Bacteria > Pseudomonadota > Gammaproteobacteria > HK1 > HK1 > CAZSDY01. The sequence continues at coordinate 2,028 of CAZSDY010000328.1, forward strand.
TTGAGTTCCACGCCTTGCAGATGGGTCAGGAGGCTCTGGTCCACGTTCTGTCCCAGCGCCAGCACCACGGTGTCCGCCTCGATGGTTTCGAACTCGCCGGTGGGCTGTGGCCAGCCGCTCTCGTCGAGCACCATCTTCTCGACCTTGAGCGCATGCTCGTCGGCTTCCTTGATGGTACGTAACCAGTTCACCACCACGCCTTCTTCCAGTGCGTCGTCGATTTCGAAGTCATGGGCGGGCATTTGCTCGCGGGTACGCCGATACACGATGACAGGCTCCGCGCCGAGGCGTCTCGCGGTGCGGGCCACGTCGACCGCCGTGTTGCCGCCGCCGTAGACGACCACACGGCGTCCGAGCTGAAGCTGGGCCTCGCCGGTTTCCATACCGCGCAGAACGCTCACGGCGTCGAGGATCTTCACCGCGTCCGGTGCGGGGATGTCCACCTTTTTCGCGAGATGCGCCCCGATCGCGGCAAAGCAGGCGTCGAAGCCCCCCGCGGACAGGGCATCGGGTATGGAGTCCACCCGGGCGTCGAGTTCGAGCGTCACGCCCATGTCGACAATGCGCTGGACCTCCGCGTCGACCACGTCTCGCGGCAACCGGTACTTGGGGATGCCGAAGCGCATCATGCCACCCGGCACCGGCCCCGCCTCGCGGATGCTGACCTCGTGGCCCATCCGTGCCAGATGATAGGCAGCGGAAAGACCACTGGGCCCGGCGCCGATGACCAGCACCTTCGCGCCGCTCGGCGGCGCCTCGACGCGCACCGACCAGCCCGCGCGGATCGCCAGATCACCCAGGAAGCGTTCCACCGCGTGAATGTTCACGGCGCTGTCGAGGTTGGCACGGTTGCAGGCGCCCTGGCAGGGGTGGTAGCAGGCGCGGCCCATGATCGCGGGCAGCGGGTTGTGCTTCATCAGCTCGTTCCACGCAGCCCGGTAGTTCCCCTCCTCGGCGTGGTAGAGCCAGGCCTGGATGTTCTCGCCGGCCGGGCACGCGTGGTTGCAGGGCGGCAATCTGTCCACGTATACGGGCCGCTCCGTGCGCCAGCTTCCGGTCCTGTTGAGCAGGCTGCTGCCGACGTCGAGAGTTACGGCGAAGGGGTTGGTCGACGGCACGGTCTCCTGGCTCACGAGTCGTTCTCCTGCGGGGCGAGCAGATCGAACTTGCGGATGTTGCGTTCGGCAATGGCGCGCAGCGCGTCGAGCTGCCTCGTGTTCTCCGGCTTGAACACGTGCGCGAAGCGGCGCTGGAGCTTCAGATACTCATCCACCGACTGGCGCCGCCGGATCTTCGTCACCGAGGTGAGCTCGCCGTACTCCGCCTCGATGAGCGGAAACATGCCGCAATCCACCGCGAGTCGCCCGACCTTGATGGTATCCCCGGGCTTCGAGCCCCAGCCGAGCGGGCAGGGCACCAGGATCTCGACATAGCGCGCGCCGCGAAATCCCATGGCCTTCTCGACCTTGTACTCGAGGTCATGGAGATCGTG
>CAZSDY010000329.1:0-3515 GCA_964605765.1 uncultured Ectothiorhodospiraceae bacterium
GGCAACGATCGGCCTGTTCGCCAAATATGCGCGTTATGGTGAGCCCCGGATTATGGAGAGTTGGCCATCGTTGAGGATCCTCGAAGGCCGTTCCATCCGGGGTCAGGCTTAGCCTGGGCGCTTTCAGCTACTCAACATAATTCGGGATCTTCTCCCGAGGGCAGCGATTTTGCCTGCCCGAGGAGGAGATCATGCTCGCATCACTCAATATTCGACCCTCGGTCGTGGCCCGCATTCGCCGCTGGCCTGTCAATTCTGCAGTTGATCGGTATCTCGCCCGACTTGCGCGTGATGGGTACTCGAGGCACGGAATCCGACGCCATCTTCAGGCGGTCGACCGTTTCGGGTGCTGGTTGGCGAGGCAGGGCCGAGCGCTTCGTGACGTTGACGAGCGCACGGTCGAGCGCTTCGTCGCCGAAGTCCCGAGAATCCCGTCTGTTCGCTGCCGTGATGGGCGCATCTCGACCGTCGCAAGTGGCGCGCGTCGATTCGCGCGGTACCTCTGGGAGCAGGGAATCGCCTCCCGCCGCTCGGCTGAGAGCGCTGCGACGGATATCGAACAGTGGCTGGATTCGTACGATGAGCACCTCTATCGAGATCACGGACTGACGCCCGGCACACGACGGCAGTACCTGAGGTATGCCCGACGGTTCGCGCAACAACGGTTCGAATCGCATGCACTCGCTTGGTCGGAGATAACCGCCGACGAAGTTTCGCGGTTCGTTCAAGCTCAGGTTGGCAGATTGAAGCCGTCGAGTTGTCGAGGCCCGGTGACGGGCACCCGTGCGATGCTGCGTTTTCTGGTGGCCCGCGGCGCCATCCCCGCCGGGCTCGAGGGCGCGGTGCCAACCGTCCGGCAATGGAAGCTGGCCGGACTACCCCGGCATCTGAGCCCTGAGCAACTCGATCAGGTCTTGAACCAGTGCCCTCGCGACACCGTAATCGGTCTTCGAGACCGGGCGATCCTGCTACTTCTCGCTCGACTTGGCATTCGCGCCTGTGAGGTCGCAAGCCTCACGCTTGACGACTTCGATTGGCATGAGAGCCGCGTTCGAATCCGCGGCGCAAAGACACGAACCGAGCGAGCCCTACCGCTTTCCGACGAGGTTGGCAATGCACTCGCCGACTACCTGCACGTCCGCGTAGCCATCGTCGGCAGTCGAGCGCTGTTCTTCCGGGAGGTTCCGCCCCGTGATCGGGCGTTGTCGTCGTGCGCCGTGTCTTGCGTCGCACATCATGCGCTGCGAAGAGCGGGGATCGACGTCGAACGATCAGGTTCACACATCTTTCGCCACACCGCTGCGACCCAGATGGTGCGCCGCGGTGCTAGCTACAAGCAGGTCGCCGATGTTCTCGGTCACGCGCTGCTAGAGACCACCGCTATCTACGCCAAACTGGACGTAGAAGCGCTGGCTCGTGTCGCCCTGCCGTGGCCAAGGAGTGAGCGATGAATGCCAGCGATCTTCACCAACGGCTCGAACAATACCTTGCCCTTCGTCGCGCTCTCGGATTCCGGATGTGCACCGAGCAACGCCTGTTGACCGACTTCGTGACGTCTCTCACAGCCAAGGGGACCGAGGTGCCCATTCGAGCGCAGAAGGCCGTGGAATGGGCGTGCAATTCTGCACGGCACTGCCGGCCGTCGGCCCAGTCCCATCGCCTTGGCGTCGCTCGCGGCTTCCTGACATACCTGCGCGCAGTCTTTCCCGATACCGAGGTTCCCGGCACCCACCTGCTCGCGTCGACGACCAGACCTATACCTCACATCTACACCGACTCCGAGATCGACCTGCTGATCGACGGTGCCAAGAAGTTGCGGCCCCGCAACGGGCTGCGTCCGCGTACGGTGGCTACCCTCATCGGCCTCCTGGTCAGCACCGGTCTTCGAGCCGGAGAAGCGATTCATCTTCGCCTCGGTGATGTGGACCTCAACATCAAACCACCTCGGTTGAATATCCAGCAGACCAAGTTCCGGAAATCGCGCTTGGTTCCGCTGCATCAATCAGTGGCGGAGGCGTTGAGAGAATACTCCGCTCATCGCCGGCGCATCCGCGACGATGCGCTCTGTGAGCGCTTCTTCGTTTCCGACCAGGGTAAGCCGCTGCCCTATCGGAGCGTATCGTGGAGCTTCGTGACCCTCGCACGCCGAGTCGGCATTCGAGGCCCAGTGGGCGAGCGTGGTCCCTCCCTTCATCACCTTCGCCATACCTTTGCCGTGAAGCGCCTGGTCGACTGGTATCGCCACGGCCAAGACATCCATGCGCGACTTCCAGAGCTGTCGGTCTACCTTGGGCATACGAAGCCACAGAATACCTACTGGTATCTCAGCGCGACTCCAGAGCTTCTTGAACTCGCCGCTCGGAGATTCGAAGCGCACGCGCTCCCAGGAGACCTGCCATGAGCGCAGTATCCTGCCCCATAGGACCGCTCATCCAAGTGTTCTTCACCGAGCATCTGCGACACCACAAGGCGGTTAGCCCTCGCACGATCTCCGCGTACCGAGATACGTTCCGATTGCTGCTCCGGTTCGTGAATGATTCCACCGGAACGCCCCCATCCGTGCTGTGCATCGACCACTTGGATGCTCCGACCATCTTGCGCTTCCTCGATCATCTCGAACGCGATCGCAATAACACAGTACGTTCGCGAAACGCACGACTCGCCGCTATCCGGTCATTCTTCCGATTCGTCGCACTACGCGAACCGACCGCTCTCGCTGTAGCGACGCGGGTTCTGGCTATACCGGCCAAACGAACCGAGCGCCGACTCGTCGGCTATCTGTCGCGCACGGAGATGGACGCCATACTGGTGGCCCCGAGTCAGACGAGCCGCTCCGGTCGCCGTGATCGCGCACTCCTGCTGACCATGTACAACACGGGCGCGCGTGTCTCCGAAGTCGCACGGCTTCGCCGGTGTGACGTCACCCTGGACACCAGTCCGCACGTGCACTTGCAGGGCAAAGGACGGAAACACCGGGCGATTCCCATCTGGCCACGGACAGCACGGACGCTGCGTCTGTGGTTCAATGAGATGGTCACAGAGCCCACGTCACCTGCCTTCCCGAACGCTCGCACCGGCCACCTCAGTCGGCACGGGGTGGCCTTTATCCTTCGCAAAGCTAGCGAATCCGCCCGCGCCGCCTGCCCCAGCCTCGACCAGAAACGGGTCTCTCCCCACACGATTCGCCACACTACCGCGATGCATCTCCTCCAATCAGGTGTGGATCCCGCAGTTATTGCCCTGTGGCTAGGCCACGAAAGCCTGGAGACCACCCATATCTACGTTGAGGCGGACCTCGAGATGAAGCGGCAAGCCCTCGGCAAGATCGCTCCGGCGGGCAAGGCCGCGCGCCCCTTCAAGCCCGATGACCCTCTCCTCGCCTTCTTGAAGGCACTCTGATTATGTTGAGAGGACTACCGGCGCCGCCCCGGGGATCCTGGGGTCAGCACAAAAAGCTGAACATAATCCGGGGCTCACCATAACGCGCATATTTGGCGAACAGGCCGATCGTTGCC
>CAZSDY010000330.1:0-3503 GCA_964605765.1 uncultured Ectothiorhodospiraceae bacterium
GACGCGGCGCGGCGCCGATCCGTCACGGGAATGCCCGCCTAGGCCAGCGCCGCGCATCACTCCGCCGGTCGCGGCAGGGCTTAGACGCGAGTAAGGCGGGCATCGGCGGCGCGGCACGCGCGGGGAGCAGCGGCTCCTGCCCGACAAGCCCGTAGGACACCGGCCGGCGGCGGGACGCGCGGGACGCGGCGACCCCGCCCGCCAGTGGGGGCGGTTGTTCCCCGACGGACGGTCTTCTTTCTTTCTCGCCATGAATCAGGACAAGCTCGGCATCACGGTCGACCTCAAGGACAGCGCGCAACGCGATTGGCTTCGCGAGCGATGCGTGCACGAGGCCGACGTGGTGATCCAGAACATGCGTCCCGGAAGAGTGGAGGCTAACGGTCTCGGCGCGGTCGATCTCATCGCCGGCAACGATCGCCTGGTGTACTGCAACATGGGGGCCTACGGTGGTGTCGGTCCGTTGAGCGAGCGCGCGGGCTACGACCCGTTGATGCAGGCCTGCGGAGGGCTGATGAGCCTCACGGGAGAAAAGGGCCGCCCGCCGGTTCGGGTCGGCGTTTCCATTATCGACATGGGCACGGGGTTGTGGTGCGCGATCGGTATCCTGGCGGCGCTGCTGCGGCGTGCGTCGACCGGAAAGGGCTGCGTCGTCGACGGGTCCTTGTACGAGACCGCGCTGGCATGGGTGACCGTCCAGGCGGCCGCCGCGCAGATCGACAAGTGCGACCCCGGGCCCCAAGGGTCCGGCGTCGGTGGCGTTGCACCCTACCAGGCGTATCGCTGCGCCGACGGCTATCTTGTCGTGGCAGCGCCCAATGATCGCTTGTTCGAGCGGCTTTGCCGCGTGTTGGGCCATCCCGAATGGCCTTGCGACGCAAGATTCGCGAGCAATCAGCTACGCTACCGGCATCTCGAGGAGCTCAACGGGCTGCTCGGGCCACGCTTCCAATCCAGGCCGCGTTTGCACTGGCAGCGATTGCTCGACGAGGCGGGGCTGCCCAACGCACCGGTGCAGAGCGTATTGGAGATGATGTCGAGCGAGCAGACGCGGGCGCTGGGGATGCTGCAGCAGCTCCACTCCGGCGAGCCGAAACTGATGGGTGTGCCGCTCAGCTTTGACGGCGTTCGCCCCGCCCTGCGATCGATGCCCCCGGGGCTGGGAGAGCACAACGAGCAGATCAAGGGAGGGGGGCGATGAGGACGAATTTCGAGCACCTGGCGATCGAGCGTATCGACGATCACGTGCTGCGGGTCATGTACGACCGTCCCGAGGTCGCCAATGCCAACAACACCCGCATGATCGAGGAGCAGCGCGAGGTCTTCGAATCGCTGTACGTCGACCAGGACAATATCCGTTGTCTGCTGCTAACGGGCCGTGGCAAGCACTTTTGCGCCGGGGCCGATCTGAAGGAGCGCAAGGGCATGACCGACGAGCAGTGGCATCGCCAGCACGCCGTCTACGAGCAGGCGGCGATGGCGCTCAAGGCCTGCCCGGTGCCGATCATCGCCGCGGTCAACGGCGCGGCCTACGGCGGTGGCTGTGAGGCGGCGCTCGGCTGTGATTTCATTTACGCGGCGCGCAGCGCGCGATTCGCGCTCACCGAGGTCACGCTGGGGATCATTCCCGGCACCATGGGCACTCAGCATCTCGCCCATGCGGCAGGCGAGCGGCGTGCCAAGGAGATCATCCTCACCGGGCGTGCGTTCACTGCCGAGGAAGGCCACCGCTGGGGGCTTGTCAACAAGGTGTGTGAGCCCGAGTCATTGATGGATGAGACACTGGAAACGGCGCGGCGCATCGCCGCCAACGCACCGCTGGCAGTGATGCGCGCCAAGCGCGCCATCGGCATCGCCAGACAGGTCGACCAGGCCTCCGCGTATCAGTTCGAGCTGGAGGCGTACAATCGGCTGGTCGGCACCGAGGACCGGCGCGAAGGCGTACTCGCCTTCAACGAGAAGCGCCCGCCCGAGTTCAGGGGAAGATGAAGTCGGGGACACTCATAACTATGGTGGACTGAGGTTCGTTCCGGGCGCTATCGCAGCTTCTCGTATGCGACGGATGTTCGCAGACGTTCCTCGGGTATCGAATAGTACGCGCGCAGTACCTCATCACTATTGGTGCACTCTCGGTAGCCGAGCTTCTCCAGCGCACCGCGCGCCTTGTAGTTGCCCTGATACGTGCCGACGATGATTCGATCGACTCCCTCGATCGCGGCCTCCAGCTCGCGGATGAGCAGGCCGCCGGTGCCCTGGCGCTGGTGCCCGGGCAATACGTAGGCGTGCCGCAGCAAGGCAACGTTCCTTATGTACTCCAGTGCCGCAACGCCGATCAGGCGCCCGCCCTCGAAGGCGCCGTACCAGGTCATCCGCTCGGATTCTCTATCCCACCCCGACTCCGTCAACTCAGGATCGTGTAGCTCTTCATCGGGGAGAAACTCGCTATACCAACGTGCCGCCGTATTGATGACGTGTAGCGCGCTGCTGCGGTCGGCTGGCGTCAGGACGCGGACCATCGGTATCATCCTCGAGCTACTCCAAAGCGGCTCGTATGGTGCGTCGCACACAGGCCGTTCTCGACGCCAGGCGGTAGTTCACAGTGTGCGCCATCCCTTTCTCACTGGGAACGCCGCGGGCGACTAACGCGGCACTATCGGCAGGATGATCCGCGACGGGTGGTCCGCTGAGTGGTGGATGGTCTGGGTCGCCGCTTTCGCGTGGGTGCCTTCGCCCTGGGGCTCGCCGCTGTTGAGATTGCGGTCGAACTCGTTGAACCGGCTGCTCGAAATCTCGAGCCGGATGCGGTGCCCGCGCATCACCACATAGCTGGTCGACCATAAGTCGATCAGGTAAGCGTAGACCCGCCCGGGCTCGATCGGACTCGGCTCGCTCTCGGGGTCGCGGTGACTGGCACGGACAATCCCGTGCTGGATCTGATGGGCGTAACCATCCTCGAACACGTCGACCAAGGCCACGGTGAAATCGGTGTCGATGGCGGACGAGGCGGCATGGAGCTCGGCCCTGACGTTGCCGGTGATTTCCATGTCCTTTTCCAGCACCTCGCTGGAATAGACCAGTACGTCGTCGCGGGCCTCGATAGCGCGCCGGTCGTCCAGGCTGGCGATTGCTGCCCACAAGTCGCCCTCCAGGGTGTCGGTCACCGGATCGGCCGGTGATTGGAAGGTGACATACCCGTCACTGCGGGCGACACTTCCTCAGAAATTGGTTTTTCCCCCACTGCGGGGACCTCGACCAATGTTTCACTTCCATCGGTAAGGTGGGAGTCTGGTCAAGGGGCAGGAAAAGGACAAGCGCCACTCGCTATCTTACGACTGCTTTGGAGGAGTGCCCGGTACAGGTGCGGACTCCCTTCCTGGCCGGGAAGCGACAGTTCGCCCGATGCGCTTGCTACCGCTCCCGCCGGGAGCCGGCTCTCGACAACAGTGTTTCGATGCCGGGGTAGCCCGTTCCCCTGCTCAACGCATAGCGGCTGGTCGCACCGC
>CAZSDY010000331.1:0-3447 GCA_964605765.1 uncultured Ectothiorhodospiraceae bacterium
GCATCGACAGTGCCGTGTGGCGCGTGTGAGTCGCTCGCCGCCGACGCCGCCATGGTACCGGCATCCACGGTGAGCTCCTGCGTTGACCCGTTGCGCCACAGCTCGAGCCGCAGCGTCTCGTCTGGCGCGAGATTGCCGACCAGTCTCGAGAGGTCCCTGGCCTCGGTGATTTCGTGGCCGTTGCCGGTCAGTATCACGTCGCCGGGGCTGAGGCCCGCCTTGTCGGCGGGGCTGTCCGGCACGACGCTCGCAATTAGCGCACCGCCGCTATCCTTGAGCCCCAGACCGTCGGCGATGTCAGGCGTGAGCGACTGGATCTGCACCCCGAGCCAGCCTCGATCGACCACCCCGTCTTCGCGCAACTGGGCGACCACCGAGCGCACCATGCTCGACGGAATGGCGAAACCGATGCCGATGTTGCCACCCGAAGGCGAGAAAATTGCCGTATTGATGCCAATGACCTGACCGGATGTATTGAACAACGGTCCACCGGAGCTGCCTCTATTGATGGGGGCGTCGATCTGCAGGTAGTCGTCGTAGGGGCCAGCGTTGATGTCCCGGCCACGCGCTGACACGACGCCGGCGCTGACCGATTCACCGAGGCCGAAGGGATTGCCTATGGCAATCACCCAATCGCCCGGGCGCACTTTGCCCGAGTCACCGAAGGCAAGGGCGGGAAGCTCGCGCCCGGCATCGATCTTGAGCAGTGCGAGGTCCGTTTTCGCATCATGGCCAACCAGCGTGGCGTCATGCCGGGCGCCGTCATTGAGGGTAACCACGATCTTGCTTGCATTCTTGACCACATGATTGTTGGTCACGATATAGCCATCGGGGTCGATGACGAATCCCGAGCCCTGACCTTTGGCGCGAAACTGCGGCATATCGCCCCGCGGGCCGAAAAAGGGTCGCATGGGAGCGCCGAAGGGCATGCCGTAGGGGAGGCCATAGGGTTCGCCGCCAGCCGGCGCGATATCCGTTTCCGTCGAAATGTTAACGACGGACGGCTGCACATTCGCTACCAGATCGGCGAAATTGAGCCCGTAATTGGTAGCTTGCGCGACGCCTGGATGCTGCATGGCAGGCACTTGTGCCGCGTATAGGGCCGACACCGTGCCGCCGAGTGCCAGTGCGCTGGCGACGGCGACTGCGATTAAACGGCGCTGCTTGGGGGCCCTGAAGAGGGCGGTGGTCGATGATGTGCTCATGTTCAATCTCCCGTTGTGTGTTCGGGTGGCAGGCACGGCGCGTCCCAATCACTCGGGAGCCGCGACCTGTTGCCACATGAGGGGAGAGCCTATGCGATCGCGCATTACATCGAGGTGTAGGCGGGATTAAAGATGTGTAATCTGGCGCGAGGTGGATCGGCTGCCCGAAACGGGGAGTCATTCTTTCGCGCGCTCTTGGCCCACCGCGCGCCGCGTGTCGCGGTGCAGAGCCATTAAGGCATAGGCCACGACGCTGGCCAGCGTGACCAACCCGCCAGCCAGGGTCATGACCGACGGTACCTCGCCTACCAGCCACCACACGAGCAGCGGACCGACCACCGCCTCGAGCAGGACCAGCAGGGTCACCTCCGCCGCGGGGATACATTGCAGGGCCAGGGTGGCAAAGGCAAAACCGGCACCGAGCTGGATCACCCCCATGCCCAGCGATAGGCCCAGGTCCACCGCCGGTATGCCGTATTCGCCGCCGGTGAACGTGGCGGCACACAAGAAGGCCAGCAGGCCGCCGAGGCCGGAGGCGACGAAGGTATCGATGCGCCGTGTCCGGCGCAGCATCAGCACGTAGGCGCTATAGGTCAGCATCGCGACCAGGGCATACACATTGCCCGCCAGGCGCCCTTCGGAGACGCCTTGAACGAACATGATGGAGACCCCTCCGAGGGCGCACAGCAGGACCGCCGCGCCCGCCGGGGTGAGGCGCTCGCCGAGCAGGACCCAGGCGGCGAAAGCGGTAAACAGGGGGGCTGAGCCGACCACGAAGGTGGTATTGGCCACGGTGGTGTTCAGTATCGACAGGAGGTAGCTGATCTGGCCGACGGCCACCACCAGCGCGATGGGCAGCAGCCAGCGGCCCATGCGCCGGATCTCGACGCCCACGGCCGCCAGGTTCCCCGCCCGCAGGAGGGCCACGGTGAACATCAACAGGGTGAAGGAGAAGCTGCGCCAGGTGAGCAGTTGCCAGGGTCCGGTCGCGTCGCTGATGAGGCGCACCATCGGCCCGCCAAGTCCCAGGCATATACCGCCCATCGCCCCGTACAGGACGCCCCTGAGGTGGCGGCTCGCTTGCCGCTTCATGCTCGAATCACAGGGCCTTGCGGGCCGCCGGATGCGGGGGCCGGTCCCGATTCCCCCCCGGCCACAATTCGGGGTAAGCCGTACGTATCATGCAATCACCAAGTTCGTCGCGGCCGGATTTCTCGCTATCCTGGCGAGCGGTGCTCAGGCTGCCGTTATAATTCCATCGCAGACGTTTATCTGTAGCGGCCTTTGCACGGTTGACGGCGACCCGTCCCGCAGCCCTGCCACCGCCGACTCATTCAGGTTTCGCACGGCAGCTGAAGGGAGTTGGAACTGCTATCGGCCTTTGCCGCGCGTCGTCGAGCCCGCCGCCCCATGTCGCTCTCGTTGGGCTCGCCACCGGGCGGATAGCTTTGCGTGCCGTCAAATGAACACCGGCCGCATGTGCTGGAACCTCGAGAAATCACGATCGGCGGTGATGATCTCGGTCGCGCCGCGCTCTAGACACACGGCGGCAATCTGCGCGTCAAAGACGAGGTTACCGCGGACCTCGGCTGCCTCACACACTTGACGAAACAACCGTGGATACCCGGGGCCGGGAAGCAACAGACGCAGTGATGGGCTCTCGAGCAGGCGGTCTATAAACGTGAGTGCGGTGTCGAGCGTGCTCGGCGGATTGAACACGCGCAGGTGAGTGACGACGCGGGTGAATTCCGCAAGGCAGAATACAGGTAGACCCCAAAGCACATCGCTTTCGGCCAACCGAGTCACGCGGGACAGCGATTCGCGGTGGCGGCGGGATTCTTGCCGGTGGGCATAGATCAACACGTTCGTGTCGAGCGCGATCACTCCCGCTCCATCAGGTCATATAACGCATCGCGATCGGCAATGTCGACAGCCGGTGGAGACCTTCCGCACACGGTGGGGACTTTCAGCTTGAAGCGCCGGCTACGCTCAGGACCCGGCAGCATTCGAGCGCGCAGCGCATCCTCTACGTAAGCCCGCAAGGGTACCCCTTGAGCCGCCGCTCGCTGCTTGGCTAGCCGCAACAGCTCATCGTCGAGCTCGAGCGTCGTTTTCATAAGGTGAAACCATATCATTAACCCATATTTACGGCAACGCTCGCCTGCCTACAGCTTCTCACCACACGGGGTCATCGCGCCAGCCGCTCCCCAGCGGATCTCGAGCATCATGAAGCCGATGTCCC
>CAZSDY010000332.1:0-3424 GCA_964605765.1 uncultured Ectothiorhodospiraceae bacterium
ATCGAGTGCTCGAGGCGTTGCGGCTTCACCGGGTTGGGATCACACGCCGGATGATGCACGCCCAAGACGCAAGCACGCAAAGGGGGCGGGCGGGACGCGCTGATGACCCAAGCATCACTCGTCGTGTCAACCGCCGTATTGAGGCAGATCGAGTTTCCTGGCGTGCTTGGCGGCGTTGCGAGAGCACTCATCATTTTCCGATACGCCCCGTGCTGAAAAGCCTGACGTTTGCCGTGTTGCACAAGCTCACGGGTAAGGGACGCAGTTAGAGATGATTCCCCGAACCCGGCAGAAAGGGATTCACCAGATCGACGCCGCAACCTGCCAGATAGGCGGTATTTCTGGTAGCGAGCGTGAGTCCATGCACGCTGGCCGTTGCCGCAACCAGCCCATCGGTCACTGCAATAGGGCGCATTACCTGCAGGCGGCCCCACTCACGGGCCACCGCGGCGTCCACGGGCAGGATTCTCCCTTTGAAGGCATGGAGGGTCGCCGTTATCCAGTCGGCGATTGACGCCCCCGCCGCGTTGTCGTGCTCCCAGACGAGATGCATGGTCCTCGTGACCCCGGCGATCGCGAGCACGCTCAGGTGCAGCTCGTCCTCTCGCAAACCGGCATACCACATGGCGACGTTGCGGTTACAGCGCTGGGCCTTCCTGAGTTCCGCGATGATGCCGCTATCGATCAGATAGCTCATTGTTCTTGTTTGGAAAACGGACCAATCAACAGTCCCTTCAGCGGACTGTCCGTGGGCGATGTAGTTGCACCGATGTGGGAACGGAGGTGTTTGCGCATTTCCGCGGCTTTTGTGGGGTAATCACGGAAAACCGCAGCAAGCTGTCGGAGAAGCACGGCATCGGCTTCGGATGCGACCAACTCGACTCTTGTAAGTCCCTGATTCTTAAGTCTTAGACGGTGTTTTTTCAGCGCCCTTTTCTGTGCTTCGGTCATGGTGCGTAGAGATGCAAAAAGATGATATCCGGAAATATAGCCGGAAAGAATATATGATGCAAAGTCTATCTCTACGCGTGCTCGCTGGCGACCCTAACACTTTGAAAACACGCCGTATTTATATCTCGACTTCCCAGATCTTTGCCGCTGGCTTGGCGAATGGTTCTGCTGGGTTCATCGCGGAAAATAATCGGCGAAACTCTGGCGGGACCGTATGAATCTGCGAAAAGTCCCGTAAGCTCATGAAAATAGGACTATTTAGTTGCAGTTCACAGGGTTCTGGCTGACCTGTGCCGAGTTGGAAAGCGGCGAAAAGAGCCACCCCGGGCGGTGTGCCTCCGGGCGTTCGTCTTTGCGTGCCAGTGGTGGCGTGGTGTGGGAAGACGGGACCGACCGGTGCCGCAAATCGTACGCAGACTGAGTGTAAGCAGCGGAAAACACATAAACAGCGGAAAAGATCGAAAATTGGGAGGGCTCGTCGGATCGGAGTGGCGGATAGCAGTGCTTGAGGGCTGGCGGCGGGCGTCGGAAGTCCGCCTGATTCGCGTCACTACCGTGGTCGGATATCCGGTCTAAACTCTTTATTGTCAATGAACGCTAAAGCGGTGATGCGGGAGGATCGGATGCAAGTGTGTGATGGTCTCGCGGCCGACGATTGGTGGTCGGCTGCCGACGGTGGCGACGCCGTGGCGCAGACCAAGCTCGGGCTTATGTATGCCGAGGGTGAGGGCGTGGCACGCAGTTACGAGCGGGCAGTCGAGTGGTTTCGCCGCGCTGCTGAGCAAGGCCATTTCGACGCGCAATATAACCTGGGCTACATGTACGACAACGGACAGGGTGTGGCGCATAGCTACGAGCAGGCGGCGTATTGGTATCGCAAGGCGGCCGAGCAGGGGGACCTGCATGCGCAGAACAACCTCGGCGACATGTACGACGTTGGGCATGGGGTGCCGCGCGATCCTCTGGAGGCAGCCAAGTGGTACCGCAAGGCGGCTGAAAAAGGCGACGGCTATGCACAGCACCGCCTCGGCCAGATTTACGAGTCCTGCGAGCGTGACACGCTGCAGGCTTACGCCTGGTATCGGGTGGCCGCCACGTACCAGTATCCCGGCGCAGAGTACGACGCCAGGGCCGTCGCGACGGAAATGAGCGAGGGCGACCTGGAGACGGCGAAGAGCCTTGCCGAGGAACTGGAGGGCCGGTACGGCTGCAGCGCGCCGGGGTGATGGACGATACCCGTCTTGCATAGGCGGATGCCGGGCGCGTGTCGGTCGCAGACGATTCGGTGACACGGTGTGCGAGCGGGTGGCCGTGTGTCCCGGTCGTCGCGCTGCGCCGCGGGGGGAGATGCAACGCCCGCTCGGGAGGGTTGTACGATGAAACTGGATGTCAAGGCGTTGGCGCTCACATTCGGCATTCTCTGGGGCGTGGGCGCGATGTTTCTCACCGGGCTTGCCAATCTCCTGTGGCCCGGTTATGGCCAGGCATTTCTACAGGCCATGGCCTCGGTGTACCCCGGGTACGAAGTTGGTGTGGGATTGGGACAGGTCGTCGTGGGTGCCCTGTACGGGGTGGTCGACGGAATGGTGGCCGGTGCGCTGGGTGGGTGGCTCTATAACGCCATCGTGCACCGGCGAAGCGCTTCCGGCGTGTGAGTCGCCGCGTCGGGCAGCTTCGCTCGGGCAGTGCGACGCGAGCCGGCGCAGGGTGATCGGGTGTAGATTGAGGAACGCGCCGTGGCGTCCCCGCGGGTTCGTCGCCAGCGTGCGGACACACGTACGCCATGCGGCGCCCCTCGAATGGCGCCAGAACGTCGCGAGCGGGGATTCACATGAAGCATAAGCGACCGGATTCGGTAGCGGAGCTGACCGAGCTCGGTAGAGTGCGGTTGTCGCAGCACTTCTTCATGCGCGAGATGCTCTACAGCGAGGTGGCAAACTTCCACGGCATACCCAATATGCCGGATGACCCCGATCTGGCCGTCGAGGTGGGCAAGCAGCTCTGCCGGCTGATTCTGGAGCCCGTGCACAAGGCCTTCGGCGGGATGGTCGTGCGCAGTGCATATCGATCGTCGGCGGTCAACGATTTCTGTCACCGCCATCTCCGTGAAGACCCGGCATACTACTGCAGCGACAACGCTTACAGCGCCGCGCGCCATATCTGGGACCGCCGGGACGCCGACGGGTTCATGGGCGCCACGGCGACCGTGGTCGTGCCGTGGTATCTGGACGAGTATCGCAAGCATGGCAGTTATCGTCCGCTTGCATGGTGGATCCGTGACCACATCGAGCACTATGCCGAGGTGATTTTCTTTCCGGTCCAGTGTGCCTTCAATATTCGCTGGTACGAGGGCCCCTCGCAGCGCGCCATCTATCATGACAAGATCAGCGATGAGGTGCTGCTCACGCGCGAGGGTATGCCCAGCTTCGGTGAAGACCACAACGACGAGTACGCGCACTTTCCCGGCGCGCGC
>CAZSDY010000333.1:0-3400 GCA_964605765.1 uncultured Ectothiorhodospiraceae bacterium
CCAGGCGAGCGAGCGCAGCACTCGGGGGAAAGGCGACGCGGGCCGGCAATTCTTGATGCCGGTCAAGAGCCTCGTCCCCCGCAGACCGTATCATCAGTTGATGAATGACAACCTGACGGGACACAACGCGGCCGGCATCTCGATCACGGTCGAGATCCGCCTGTTCAACAGCATTGCACGCTTCGCGCGCGGTGGGGACAACGTCGTCAAAGTGAGCTTGCCGGCCGGCAGCGACATCCGCGATGCGCTGGCACCGTTCAGCATTCCGCTCGATGAGATATTTCTCATCTTCGTCAATGGCCGCGACATCACACCGAGCCTCTACGACCCGCCGCGCACCACGCGGGTGCTGGAAGACGGGGACGTGGTGGCGCTCTCGGGCCCGGTGCCCTATAGCTGGGGCTACGGCGCACCGATGCTATGACAGCGTGCGGTATTTTCGAAGTGCTCAGTTCTCGCCGAGCACGGCAACGTGCTGCAGGGACTGGGCCCGCTCATCCTCTTTACCGCGCGGCACACTCGGTGACGCGCAGAATCTTCTTACGGCGACCAGGACCGGATGGTCTGCCCACCATTGTTGCAGCACGACAAACGGCGCATCGGACCGTGTCTGCATTGCGTGTTGGCTTGCCATTGCCATGTCTGTGGTCCGTTCTCCAAGAATCGAGTAGGATTGTCGATCTGATCGAGTATAACTCAGCGCAGGCCACATATTCTGTGATTTGAATCACAGAACACGCGGTGATGTGGCGGAGTCGATGCAGCGATTTCCATGCGCTGACCGCACCTCAGTCTCACTCGCTGGCGTGGCCATCGGGATGTGCAGCGCATGCCGTTCGCATCACACATCGCAACCCGATCCCAATTTCCTTGCGATTTCTTTGATCCCGATAAAAAAAGAGTGCTAAGGTATTCATATGGTACCCATGCAGCGATTTCACGTCATCCGGCCACGCCATCCGGCCAAGTAGCAAGGGAATCGGGACGTCCATGTGCACAGACGAGGGCGGTTGGTGAACGTGAGGAGCAATCCCCCGAGAGTATCCTGCGAGCACTGCTGTCTCGCGCGCTTGTGCTTGCCGGTGGGACTGGAGCATACCCAGTTGAAGCACCTCGACAGGATCATCAAGCGGCGCCGGCCGTTCGGGCGAGGCGAGCACATTTACGAGGTGGGCACGAACTTCAGATTGCTGTATGCGGTGCGCTCCGGCACGATAAAGACGTGCGTTTCGACAAGCAACGGCGAGGAACGGATTCTGGGATTCCATCTACCGGGCGATCTGCTGGGGCTGGACGCGCTCGGTAACGGACACCATGGCTGTCGTGCGGTGGCGCTCGAGACGAGCAGTCTGTGCGAGCTACCGTTCGACCGGTTGAAGCGGCTTTGCGTAGCTTCCGTCGAGCTGCGCGATCAGGTGGACCGGCTCATCGGCAACGCGTTCGACCACATGCGCGACATGCTGCTGCTGCTAGGCCAGCACAGTGCTGAGCAAAGGCTCGCTTCTTTTCTCATTGGCCTGTCTACACGCCTGGAACGGCGTGGTCTATCGGGCAGGGAGTTCGTGCTCAGCATGTCGCGCGATGAAATCGGCAACTATCTGGGCCTCGCGCTAGCGACCGTGAGCCGGCTGCTCACCCGACTGCATGAGGAAGGGGTGCTCAGTGTGCGCAGGCGCCAGATATGCATCCGCGATCCGATTCATCTGCGCGCGATCGGCGAAAGTTTCCTGGACACGCAGTGGGCAGTGTGAGCTGAACCCTTCCCCTCGAATACGCTAGCCTGAGGGCATGTCCCGGCAATACGACGTCGTGATCATCGGCGGTGGCGTCACCGGCAGTGCCAGCGCCTTCTTTCTCGCCGCCGAGCCTGCCTTCGACGGGTCCGTGTTGGTCGTCGAGCGTGACCCGACCTACGAGCATGCGCCGTCGGCACGCTCGACGGGCGGGTTCCGCCAGCAGTTCTCGACGCCGGAGAACATCCGCATGGGTCTGTTCGGCGCACATTTCGTCAAGAATATCGACACCTACCTGTCGGTCGACGATGAAGCGCCGCAGGTCGGCTTCGTGGAGGCTGGATACCTGCTCCTCGCCAGCGCCGCGATGCGCACCGTGATGCGCGAGAACCATGCCATGCAGCGCGCGCACGGGGCCGACATCGGTTGGCAGTCACCGCCCGAGCTCGCAAGGCGCTTTCCGTGGCTCGATACCCGTCACATCGCCGGGGGCTGCCTGGGTGCAAGCAACGAAGGCTGGATCGACCCCTATGCGCTGCTGCAAGCTTACCGCCGCAAGGCGCGCGCGCTCGGCGTCACCTACGCCAGCGATGAGGTCGTACGTCTCACGAGGTCGGGCAACCGCGTGACACGCGTCGATCTCCGCGACAGGGGACTGATACGGGCGGGCACGGTGATCGACGCCGCCGGTGCCCGCGACGCCGCCGCACTGGCGGCGATGGTCGACATCACCTTGCCGATCGAACCCAGAAAGCGCTGCACCTTCGTCATTGATTGCCGTGAGGACATCGGCACAACGCCGCTCACCATTCTCCCGCAGGGCATCGCGTTCCGCCCCGAGGGACGGCACTTCATCTGCAATGCCGCGCCGGCACCGCACGAGGACCCGGCTACCTGCGACTTGGACATCGACTACGACCTGTTCGATGAACGGATCTGGCCGGCTCTCGCCAAGCACGTGCCCGCCTTCAAAGCCATCAAGCTGGTGCGCGCCTGGGCTTGTCATTACGATGTCAACACACTCGATGAGAACGTCATCGTCGGCCGCGCACCGAGCCTGGACAACTTCTACGTGGCGGCAGGATTCTCCGGGCACGGGCTGCAGCAATCGCCCGCCATTGGCCGTGCCTTGTGCGAACTGATCACCTTCGGAGAATTCCGCACACTCGATCTCGCCCGCTTCGGGTACGAGCGCGTCCTCAACGGGCAGGCCATCCGCGAGACAAACTGCTACTGACTGGATGATGCTCGATTACCGGGAGACTGTCCGGGGTCAGTCTCGCGCCGGGGGTCGCGGCGTTCGCACCAGGACCACGAGCGGGATCATCGCACCTGCCACCAGAGCAATGAGATGAAAGCTGCTGGTGTAGGCAATCATCTGAGCTTGCCGGGCTCTCGCGGCGTCTCTGGAATGAACGCCCAGGCGCCCGCCAGCGCCAGCACCGCGAGCGGCACGTTGACAAGGTTCGACCATGGCAAGCACCTTGCGCACGAGCGAGAAAGGATCGCGCTCGTGCCCCGTGTCGATACGCACCGTCACGGTCATGCCGGCTCGAAGCGGCACCACCGCGATGCGAGCAATATATGCCGATTTGGGTGATTGAAGTAACGAAAAAAAAGTGTTGGGGCTAATCGAGCTTCTCAATTATGCGATGCCGGCCGCACAA
>CAZSDY010000334.1:0-3396 GCA_964605765.1 uncultured Ectothiorhodospiraceae bacterium
CCGTGCGGGGGAGACCATGGCGGAGGGCCGGGCTCTCGTTGGGCGGAATAGGGCCCGGCAAGCGGCGGCGAGCCTGCCGACGGCGGACACCGCGGGCCCCATGGTCGATGCGGCCGATGACGCACGCTCGCAGGCGCGCGCGGCGCTCGCTGCCGGGCGCTACGAAGCAGCGGAGACTGCCTACAAGGAAGCTTCGCGCTTGTACATGGCGGCGTCGAGCGGCGCGTTCGAGAAGCGCGCGCGCAAGGCGCAAGCCGCCGCGCACGCCGTGCGGCAATCGGCGGCCAGCACGCCGGCGCGCGACAGCGTGGCCTTCGGCGAGGCCGTGGAGGCGTATCAGCGTGCAGCGGCGCTGCTCGCAGAGCAACGCTACCCACAAGCCTATGCCGGCTTTCAGGCTGCCGAATCGGCTTTCGATGCCGCGGCGACACGCTGGGCAGCCGACGAAGCGCGACGCGCCATGCTGGCGGCACGCGACAAGGCGGTGGGGGGCGACGGGCAGGGCGCACGAGGCGCCTCGTTTCTCGCCGCGCAGCAGAACGTGTCGGACGGTGAGTCAGCGTACCGCGATGGCGGCTATTCGGAGGCGGCGCAAGCCTTCCAGCAGGCCATGGAAGCGTTCCAGGCCGCCTGGCGCGAACGAGTTGCCGGAACGCTGTCGGGCGTGCGCGACGCCGCGCTGGCGGCACGCGATGTGGCACGCACGGCGAGCGATCTGAAGCGCCATCATACCGCTGTCGAGACCCTGGCGGCCGCCGAGCGGGCGGCCGAAGACAGCGAGCTCAGCCGCGCGCGACGTTTGTATGCCCGCGCCGCGAGCCAGTTCCATGAGGCCGTGCTGGAATCAACCGCGCTCGGGCTGAGGCAAAGCGCTGAAGCGGCTCGCGTCGGCGCGCTCGCGCTCGGCGTGGCGCCTCGCGCGCAGGCGTTCAGGGCCGGGATGGCGGCGCTCGACAAGGGCAACGCGGCGCTGGGCGGCGCTCGTTTCGAGGCAGCGGCGCGCGATTACCGGCAGGCGCGGCGTGAATTCGATGCTGCCAGCACCGCGTATGAGGACAGCACACGGAGCTTCCTCGCGGGCAGCACGCCGGCGGAGGTCGCGACGGCGGTTGCGCTCTGCCGCACGCATGTGAGCGGCTGCAAGAAGGGATGGTTCGCCAGCGAGAGCGCGCGCGAGGTGCGGCTGCGTCCGTTCGACATCGACGACCACGAGGTAAGTAACGAGGAATTCGCACAGTTCGCCCGGCAGCAGAACTACCGCACCAGCGCGGAAAAGCGCGGCTACTCCCTGCGCAACGCGGGCCAGGGAGCCATCAGGGCGCCGGGCTATAGCTGGCGCGCCCCGAGCGGTCGCGGAAGCTCCCAGGCCATGCACCCGACACGCCCGGTCGTGCACGTCAGCTTCAACGACGCGGTCGCCTACTGTGCCTGGATCGGCGGGCGGCTGCCGAGCGCCGACGAATGGGAGTACGCCGCGCGCGGTAAAGAGCGGCGCATCTTCCCCTGGGGCAACACGTGGAAAGACGAGATGCTTCGATGGGGGGGTGATCCGGAGGCGGGGTCGATGCCCGTGAAGAGCTTTGCGGATGACGCCACCCCCCGGGGCATCCATGACCTGGCCGGCAATGTGCGGGAGTGGACCAGCACGAGGACGAAAAATGGCGCCGTGCTGAAGGGCGGGTCGTGGGTCGAGCGCAACCCGGCAAACTTTCGCGCCGCCGCGAGGATGGTGGCCGACCCCGGCCAGGGCCGGTCCGACATCGGATTTCGATGCGTCTGGGACCGGAACGCTTGGCCGAGGAGATGATACTGGAAGAAGGGTGACGGGACTGGCCCCCGCAATGGCATAGATCACGCGGAACCCGTCGGCGAGTCCGAGGCACGGTCATTCTGCCTGTGCTCGTGCACCCCGCGGTCGGCCAATATGCTCAGCCGCACCGAGCAAGGTTGACGAATTTCCTGCCGATATGCCGCGGCGCTTGTGCCCGAGTAGGCTATAGGCAACACACCGGTTATCATGTTTGAGTGAAGCTAGAAGCATATGAAACCGGCGAAGGACGAGTTCCGTACCGCGACTGGTTTGATGGGCTGGACGGCACGCTTCGCCGCGCGGTGCAGCGACGACTTCGCGCTCAATGACCTCGTTGGCAATAGAAAGAACCTGCGCGGTGGTTTGCACGAACTCGAGTTTCGTCAGGCCATCCGCATCTACTTCGCAGAACCTGACGGTCAGATCGTGCAGCTTTCGGGCGGCTCCGGTAAGCGGAATCAAGACCGTGAAATTGCCAAGGCACGCGCACGACTGAAAGATTTTGAGCGACACCGTATACAAAACGCTGAAACCTGGAACGGAGTCATCATTTACCACGATGCATGCTTTGCTCAAAGCCTGTAATGTCAGCTTGCAGGTGCTACCAACCGAACCGCGAACTGCGACACGGGCGTGATGGGTCGTACTGCCAATTGATACGGATACACTGAAGGACGATAGGAACAGCGCAAATCAGCCCCCCGCTAAAGGATAGGCATTTCAAAGCCCCTGCACCAGGTTTGGCGCTCGGCTCAAGGTGGGGCTCGAGGCGGGCGGAGAGGGCGTTCGGTTTCCGTGGCAAGGGGCAGGCCGGGGAAAAGCACGCGGACCGTAGCGCGTGCGGCACGCACCGGCGTAGAACACGCGGTCGACCATGAGATCGCGCAACGTGATGTCGCGCGCACCGCTGTCGAAGCCCCCAGCAATGCCGGGTCCGCCCGCCCTTGCAGTGCTGACCAGGGACGCAAGGGAATGCGTTCGGCAGCTCGGTATCAAACGTCGACCGATCCTCCGCGGGGCCCGGGACGTATTCGAGCGGCAACGACGCCGCGGCGTCGAACTGTGACCAGGACGAGGACTCCTGCACGATCTGCATCCTCAACGCCGCCACCTCGGTGGCGTTGAAGAGAAAGGTCGCGAGGCGTTTGACGAGGACCAATTGCCTGTTCCCGGGGGCTCATTCGATGCCATGTTGGTCGCCCTGTGACGAAGTTCCCGCGTATGTCCGGTCGAGAGCGCATCGCTGCGCTCCGCGGGGGTGGCAGGTGCCCCGTCTCGGATTGCCTGGGAATGCCAAGAAAGCGCCTGCCCGGCCCACTGTGGGTGAGCACCGGAGACGGCAAGAGCAAATTTGTCCTGTGCGCACCCGTGACCAGTGTGGTGCCGATCGACGCTCCAGCCAGCAGATTCGACAACACGTCGAGATGCGTGTGTCCCCGCGTGACGATGCGTGCGCCCCGGTTGCCTCACACGAGCAACTGTTCGACTGATGTGCTGGCGCGCACCGATTTCGCCGTCCCCGAAAATACGGCTTGCAGTGTGTAAAGGGCGAATGCAGATGAGAATCGTTCCAGAAACGTTTCCGC
>CAZSDY010000335.1:0-3393 GCA_964605765.1 uncultured Ectothiorhodospiraceae bacterium
ATCACTCCTGAACTCTTCAACCTCGCTCTACCCCGAGCGCGCCACTCGGCGTGGCACCGGAGGGTGGGAATTCTAAATCAAATCTCGTGCGGTGGCCCGCCCGCACGCGGCTGTCACTGCCACAGGCAGGCCGCGAAAGGGTCGAAGTCCTGCAGCGAGGCGGGACGCGCGCGCCCCGGGAATGCCTGCATCGCGTTGGTCAGAGGCAGCGCGTAGACGGCGACCTTCGACTTCGCGCCCGTGCCCTTGTCCGTCCATACGGGTGCCGGGGTCGTGACGTCGCGCACCGCGCAGCGATGCACGCAAGAGTAGGTCGGGGAGCGCGGCTGCTTGTAACCCTTCTGTGCCACCACACCGAGGCACACGAAGTCATTAGACGGCGGCAGTGCGCGCCACAGCGAGCCGTCCATGCGAGCGCCGCTCCCCTTGTCGGTCCACAAGCGCTCCCATCCACGGGGAGCCGCGAGCAGGCCCTGACGCCCGGCACGCAGCACCGCGACGCAGCCCGACGGCGGCTCGTAGTTGCCCTGGGCGTAACCTCCGACCATGCGGTACCCACCGGGCACGTTCGGCTCGTACGCACTGAGGTCGCTCGCGCCGCCCGATCCCTCGTCATTCCATTGACGCCGCAACTGGCATGCATACTTCAAGTCCACCGCCGGCCTGCCCACCGGCACCTGGCGCGCGGTTTGCGTTCCCTGTGCGGGCTGCGCGGCAGCCGCCTCGGCCGGCTGCTGTGCCTGTTGTTTCGGTTCCTTTTTCTTCGGCTGCGGCGCCGGCTGCACCGGCTGCGGCTGGGCCTGCGCCGCTGCCGCGCGCGCTCGCGACTTCGGCGGCAGCTTGCCGGTCTGGCGCACACCGCTCACCAGCCGCTTCGCCTCGGCGCGCTCGGCACTGCCGAGCTTGCGGCTTACCTTGTCGCGCGCTTCGCCGGCGGGATCGTAGCCGAGAAAGTAGGCGGTATCGTAGTAGACGTATGCGAGCACCGGATCACGTTCCACGCCCAGGCCTTCCTCGTAGAGTTGCCCGAGCCCGTTCAGCGACTTCGCATCACCCCTGTTCGCCTCCGCACGCCACTCGTCGTAGGCGCCCTGATAGTCACCGTTTTCCATGGCAAACATACCGTCGAAGAACGCCGCTCGGGCGGGAGCGCCGCCCATGGTGCCCCACGCCAGCGTACCCAGCGCAATTATCAATCTCACTGTCCGCCACTCGATCATGAAGATCCCCTTCATTCGTGTATGTGCACCCTGGTACCCACGCTCACCCGGTCGAACAAGGCGACGATATCGTCGTTGCTCAAGCGTATGCACCCGTGAGATCCCGGCACGCCGAGCGGTGTGCCATCCGGGCATCCGTGAAGATAGATGTAACGTCGCGCGGTATCCACCTCGCCGCCCGCATTCCTGCCGGGCTCCGCCCCGCCCAGCCACAGGATCCGGGTGAGGATCCAGTCGCGGCCGGGCGAGCCCGCGGCGAGGGCTGGCGAGTAGATCTCGCCGCTCGCCTCGCGCCCCACGAACACCGTATTGGCGGCGCAGCCCTCACCGATCTTTTCACGGATCACATGCCAGCCGCACGGCGTGCACTCGCTGCCCGCCACCTCGCCGGCCCCGTTTGTCGCGCTCGAAACCGGACACTCGTAGAGCACCCGCGCGCCGCCCGTGAGCCGCAAGCGCTGCGTGGCAAGGCCGATGTCCACATGCGGCTCACCTTCGCCGTGTCCGGGCAACCCCGAGCTCATCGCGCACCGCCCCGCCTGATATTCACCAGACCATCATAATTGCCGTCGGCCGCCAGCGTATAGCCCTCGATGTCGTCGCGCATCACGGCATAGTGGTCCTCGTACCACAGTGGCACATAGGGCAGCGCCCGGGCAAGATGCCTTTGCAACCGCCGGTACAGCCCCGCCTGCTCGTCCATATCCTGGGCGACCTCCGCCCGCTCGATGAGCTCATCGGCAAGTTGACTGCGAAATCTGCCGCGATTGGCCCCCGCGGGCGGCACCGAGCCGCTGTGCAGTGCATAGCGGAAAATATCCGGCATCTTGATGCCCACCCAGGCCAGGCTGTACATCTGGAATCGTCCGGCCTTGATATCGCCGTAGAAGGTCCCCCAATCGTAGGTTCTCAGCTCGACGACCATGCCGGCACGCGTGAGCTGGTCGGCGATGATTGTGGCAAGGCGCACGCGCAAGGCATCGGTCGAGGTCTTGTACACGATGCGCGCCGGGCGCGCCTTGCTGAACCCCGCTTCGCGCAGCAGCGCCCTGGCGCGCGCCGGGTCGTATGCGATGAGCGCCAGATCGGGCGCGCCGGCCCAATGCCGGGGCGGCAGCAAGGCACTTGCGGGGCGCGCGCTCCCCGCCATCACGTAGTCGATGATGGCCTGGCGGTCGATGGCATGCGCAATGGCCTTGCGCACGTCGGGCATGCCGACGACGGGGTCGCGCATGTTGAATCCCAGGTAGGCGAAGTTCGTCCCTTGCCGGCGAAGGATACGTACGTCATCGCGCTTCGCGAGCCACGTGACGAGCTCGGGCAGCAAATCGTTTTGCAGCAGGTCGATCTCGCCTCTTATGAGCTTGAGCACGCGCACGGTGGGGTCGGGAACGCGCAGGAACTCGATGCGCTGGCGGTCGGCGAGGCGCTCGAGCTCGAGCTTGCCCTCGGACGGCCAGCCGCCAAACCTGAACGGGCCGCTGCCGATCGGATCGCGGTTGAACGCATGCCCTTTCTCGATGAGACGAGCGGGCAGGATGCCGATGACGAGGAGACCCGGAAACAGCGGATCGGGCTTCGTGAGATCGAACTCGATCGTATCGTCGTCGAGCACACGGATGTGCTCGATGTGCTTCAGCGAGCCGCGGTGCGGCGAGCCGGCGGCCGGGTCGAGAACGGCGTCGTACGTCGCCTTGACGTCGCCGGCCACGAGGCGCGTGCCGTCATGGAAGCGCCGCCTCTCCTCGCGCAACCGGAATCGATAGCGTGTCGGAGTCACGTGTTCCCAGCTTGCAAGTGCCGGTACCGGGCGAAATTGATCGTCGAAATCGACGAGCTGCGCGTAGATCAGCCGATTGATGCGCGAGGAGGCGGCGTCCGTCGCGAAACGCGGGTCGAGCGTGATGGGGCTCGACTTGAGCCCGAAGCGTATCGCCGGGGTCCGTTCAGCGCCACACCCCGCTGTGGAAAGCAGCGCGACGGCGATGAACCCCACCACGATCCGTGTGCATATGTCAGCCATGGCGTGGCCGGTCATTCACCCCCGACCGTCGATCTGCGATGCGGCTTGGAGGGCCCGGTAGCTGCGAAACACCGAGGCCCATCGCCTCCGTGGCGTTCGGCGCCAGCCCCGGCGGCGCCGTCACTCACGTCACGCCGGCGCACCCACGCG
>CAZSDY010000336.1:0-3391 GCA_964605765.1 uncultured Ectothiorhodospiraceae bacterium
GGAATGCTTCTCGGCCATCTGGGCCGTCCCCTCATCGTTAGGTACGGCCTTGTCCTGACAGATAGACAAGGCGTATGGCTGTTAGTTCGATTGAGAGTAGTATGTAGAATTTAACGTGAACACTCCACCGGCAAAAGCCCCTGCTAAAGCCAATGGCTTTCTGTTGTGACTGAAAGCTGGATTGTTCGGAATCGGCCACATTTTGCGTGCCACACCGGCAGTTTCACTGCGAGTTCAATGGCCACACTCATCGGCCGGGCGCGGCGACGGCAGCACCTGCCCAATCACCGCCAAGGCCACGAGGTAGACCAGCAGGAATACATGAACGCCGAAGGCCAGCACCACGACCTCGCTCGAAGCTACGCCGAGCGCGAGCAGTGCGAAGCTGAAGAAAGCTTCCTGGACACCGATTCCGGCGATCGAGTTGATCGGCAGCAGCAATCCCGCGATGACGATGCTGTTCACAAACAGCGCGGCAACCAGATCGATTGGAAGATTCAGTGCGTGGAAAACAAGCATCGTGATCGCGCTGTTGCCCAGCCACATCAGCACGGTTAGCCCCAGTGTCACCAGGCGCTGATTGCGCATGCTCACCAGCGCTTCGCCCACCTGGGCGAAGCGCTGATCCAGCCCGAGGCGATGCTCGAGTGAAGTGATCGGACCAATCCGGGCGAGCTGCCGGTAGATCCTTCGGCCGACATCGACCGCACGCTCGATCAACAGCAGTCCGGCGACGAGAACGGCGAGGACGATCAGCAGCATCAGCTCAATTCCGGCGGGTAGTGATACGAGTTGGCCGTGGAGGATTGCTATCGAGGCGATCAGCAGGGTCACCACCACAGCCAAATCATAGATGCGGGTCACGAGCAGAACCGCCACCGCAGTACTGAGCTCGACACCGTACCTGCTGCGCAGGTGCACAGGCAGCGAGAGTTCTCCAATTCCGCCGGGCATCACGCCGGTAAAGAAATTGTACAGTGCGATGACCTTGAACGCCGATCCCAGTCTCAGGGCCTGACGGCCAAGGAGTATGCGCAGACGCCCCGCGCGCACCAGGTTGGACCCCAGGTAGAGAACGAAACCGGCCAGCCCGAGCGCGGGATTGGCACCGCCGAGCACAGCGAAAATCCGTGAGGGGGAGGCAAAAACGAGAAGTACGGCAACCAGGGCCACGGTCACCAGGGCCGCCAGGGCCCAGCGCCGCAGCGTGCGCTGCGAATTCACGCCCGATTCCTGCGCGGGCGGTGGCGGCGCACTGCTCATCCGTAAGTCGCATTGCGCTGGCCGCGCTCACCGACCTTGCGGGCCGGCACCCCGGCCACCACCGACCGCGGCGCCACGTCATGGACGACAACCGAGCCCGAACCCACCACCGCGCCCTCGCCGACGGTTATCGGTGCCGCGATCACCGCCCCCATGCCGATGAACACGCCGTCCTCGATCCGTACATCTCCCTGGTAGAAGTAGTGCCCGGCGGCCGAGGTATCGTAAAAGTGGGAGATGATCTTTGCGTCCTCGGCCAGAATCACGTTTGCACCGATATGAATATTCTGCGGACAAATCTCGTCGAACAGTACGTTGACGCCGATGAACACACTGCCGGGATCGGCGAAATCGACGCCGCGCCAGCGATGCAACCGCACCCGCAGCCGCGGAGTCACCAGGCTGGAACGGGCCACCACGTGCAGCAGCTTACGTATCAATTTGCCAGGATGGGCGAGCATCCCGATTGCGCTCTTGCGCCATACCGCGGGCTCGCTCGGGAGTGGCCGTCCGGGGCGCGGATCAGTCATTGGTCGCCAACGCGCCCCGGCGGCGCAACCGAAAATACATCACCGTGGCAAGACCATAGAGTACGGACAGGTACCCGAGCAGTACCACCATCGGCAGAAACGGCGCCTTTGGCCGGGAGGTAAACGCGGGGAAGAACAGTACATGGAAGAGCGTGACATAGAACAGATAGAGTGCGATCAGACGTACCGCCGGCGAACGGAGCATCGCCGGGACCCCTAACACCCCGAAGCAGACCCAGAGTAAAGCATAGAGGGGATCGTAGTACCACACGAAGGGCGACCCGGCCATTGGCCGACGCACATCATCCCCCCAGGTCGGTCCCCAGAACTCGTAGAACTGCTTGATCTGGTGCCCGGCAAAACCCGCCGGGTCAGCGAGAATTCTGTCCGCATAGCCCTCCAGCGCCCGGGCAAGGAATCCAAGTGATCGATCCCCGCTCTGCTGTCCTGAGGCCGAAGAACTGGCGAGCTGTAGATGCGCGCTGATCACCGGCATCCAGTCGAATGCAGTAGCATTGTGCCCTTTGTCCGCGTGATAGAGTGCTGACGGGAACCATACCGCCGCCGTGAGCAGCAACGCCGTCGCGGCAGCCATGACGCGGCGGCGGGCACCGGGACCATTGGAAATGAGGACCAGCAACAGCATCGGTGGCAACAGCACGACCAGGACGTCGCGGACATACGCGCCGGCGGCAAGCAACAATACACCGGATACCAATAGCGTGTAGCGAGGCGTCTCGCCAGAGGGACGGATGAGCACGGCGGTTGCCGTCGTGAGCACGAAAATCGCGAGTGTCTCGGTGAGAAACTGGTAGGTGAATGGGGCAGCACGCGACAACAGCATCCATGCGATGGGGACAACAAGCGCGCTGCGCCTACCACCGGACAGGCGGTGGGCGAGCACGAACAGCGGGATCCCTGTGAGCGTCTGCAAGGCGACGTGTACCCATTGCACTGGATACGGGTCGATTCCAGTGGCCGTGAAGGTCAGCGCCGCGAGCAGCGGAAAGCCCACAGGCAAGTTATAGGTCGCAGGTGTGGTGTTGGAGTAGATGTCCATGGCCAGCCGCATGTAACCGGCCGAATCCCACAACAGGCCGTTGCTGATGGTGCCGATGCCTCCGGCCACATGCAGCGTCAGACCGTCAATGGCGCGTCCGAGGGCATCCCAGCGCAACCACGCGGTGGCCGCGAGAATCACGGCGAGCGCCGCCGCCTCCCGGCGGCGTGCACGAACGAATCCCCAGACACCGGGCAGCAAACCGAGGACACATGCCAACGCGCCGAATATCATCATCGTCAAGCCCACGCGGTCGAGCGAAATGCCGCCGCGATCGCGTCCGAGACGCCACATCAGATCACGCGCCGGATTGCGCCGGAGTAGCGACAGTATGTAACGCGAACGCTCCGTGTCCTTGTAGAAGCCGCCACGAAACCCGACCACCCGTGCCTCCCCGAAGCCAATCTCGCGGCCGTCGCGGTACAGCTTTGGTGTGTAGGGCCAACTCGGCCTGGCACCGACGTACTGGCCCCAGATTTCGAAGCGGGCGCCAGCCGAGGCGCCAGCGCAGCGCAAGCGCCGTGCGGCCCGGCCGGGG
>CAZSDY010000337.1:0-3373 GCA_964605765.1 uncultured Ectothiorhodospiraceae bacterium
AAAGCGTGACCGTTCGTTTGCACCCGTTGTCAATCAGCTAAAACAACGAGTCACTGTCACTCACCCCTTTCATCCACGCTGTGGAGAGACGTTCGCGCTGCTCGAGTATCGGCGTAGCTGGGGCGGTGGTGCGCGGGTGGACTGCCGCGACCACGACGACCGGGTGGTCACATTTGCGCTCGAATGGACCGATGCGGCGGGGGCGCTCGATCCCTTTGTAGCGATCTCGGCGGGGCGTGCGCACTTTCGCGTGGCGGAGTTGGTGAGTCTGGTGCGGCTCATCGAGGGGCTGCGCTCATGAGGCATGCACCGGGGGGTGGCGGGCGGGCGTGTAAGGCAAATTCTGTCCATTGTGTAAGGAGAATTTTGTCATGTTTGGAAACTTATCAACAACGATGTGCCTCTCTTGTTGGCATATATTGCAGGCATTCCCCATACTTATTCAACAAAATGCTTGACACGATTGACAATAAGTATATATTTGTCTTTACGTATATCGAGACAGGCGCACCGCATACCGCCCATGGCACACGACCCACCCGACGACCCCAAGCGCCAGGCGCTTCGCCAACGGGGGACCTTCAACCCCCGGGCCGAGAACGTGCACGACCCCTTGTTTCACGACGACCCCTTCTTCGACCCCGACGACCTCGTGCAGGTGAAGTACGAGATGCTGCGCGGCGTGCACCGCGACGCCCAGCGCATCACCGAGGCGTGCGCCGCCTTCGGCTTCTCGCGTCCCTCGTTCTACCAGGCACAGGGCGCACTCGCGCGCGAAGGCTTGCCCGGGTTACTGCCAAAACGCCGCGGTCCACGCGCCGCGCACAAGCTCACCGACGAGGTCCTCGCCTTCGTCGCGCAGCAGCTCGGCGAGGGCCAAACGCTGGCCTGGTCAACGCTCGCGCAGCGCATCGCGCAGCACTTCGGCCTCAGCGTGCACCCGCGCAGCATCGAGCGGGCGTTGACGCGGGCGAAAAAAAAACCCGAGTGAGCTCCGAGCCACTTCGGCGTGCACCACCCGACGAGCGCCTCGTTCAGCGCTACGAAGCGTTACGCCTGACACCGTGCGCAGCAATGCGCGGCGGGCTCGGACGGGCGCTGCTCATGCGCCACGGTATGGCCGCCTGGATGCACGCGTGGGCGCGCACCGCGCCCGCTTTACAGCACCTGCCCCCGAGCAATTCGAGCACCGAGCACGTGCGTCCTGAGGCGCGCCCGGCGCCGGCGATGTTACCCGCCGATGTCGAGGGCCAGCTCGTACAGCTGCTCGCCCAGATGACCTGGGAGAGCTACCAGAGGGCCGCACCATGAACCGAGCATGCGACGACAAAGTCACCGCCGAGCACTTACGCAGAAATGCGTTGCTCTACGTGCGCCAGTCTACGCTACGCCAAGTGGCCGAGAACACCGAGAGCACCCAGCGCCAGTACGCGCTTCGCCAGCGCGCGGTGGCGCTTGGCTGGGCGCCCGAGCGCATCATCGTCATCGACCAGGATCTCGGTCAGTCGGCGGCGTCGGCCACCGATCGCGAGGGCTTCCAGCACCTAGTCACCGAAGTGGGGATGGGGCGTGCCGGCCTGGTGATGGGGCTCGAGGTCTCGCGCCTAGCGCGTAACTCCAGCGACTGGCACCGGCTGCTCGAGATGTGTGCGGTCGGCACCACGCTGATCCTCGATGAAGAGGGTCTTTACGACCCGAGCCACTTCAACGACAGGCTTCTTCTCGGGTTGAAGGGCACCATGTCCGAAGCAGAGCTTCACATGATTCGCGCGCGCCTTCGCGGAGGCATGCTGAGCAAGGCGGCTCGCGGTGAGCTTCGCCTTCGCCTGCCGGTGGGCTTGGTCTACGACGCCAAGGGGAAAGTCGGGCTCGATCCCGACCGGCAAGTGCAACAAAGCGTGCAGCTGCTGCTCGACACCTTTGTGCGCACCGGCTCGGCGCATCGCACGGTCAAGGCGTTTCGCGAGCAAGACCTTACGTTTCCCACCCGCATGCACTTCGGCCCCTCGAAGGGCGAGATTGTCTGGGGCAGCTTGAACTATAGTCGGGTGATCGAGGTGCTGCGCAACCCGCGCTATGCCGGCGCCTATTGCTACGGGCGACGCACGCAACGGCGCGCGGGCGTTGACGCGCCCCTGAGAACCGTGTCGCAGCCACGCGAGCAGTGGCATACGCTGATTGTGGATGCGCACGAAGGCTACATCTCCTGGGCGCACTACGAGCAGAACCTGGAAGTACTCGCGGCCAACGCGCTCGGGCAGCGCAATCTGAAGTGTCCGCCCCGCGAAGGTCCGGCGTTGCTGCAGGGGCTCGCCATGTGCGCGCGTTGCGGTGGGCGAATGACCGTACGTTATCACCACCGACGTGGACGACTCAGTCCCGATTATGTCTGCAGTGGCGCCACTAGCCCACACGCGCTGCCACCGTGCCAGAGCGTTCCCGGCGATGGTATCGACGAGGCCATCGGGGAGCTTCTGCTCGATGTGATTACACCCCTTGCCCTGGAGGTCGCTCTCGCGGTGCAAGACGAGGTCCAGGCGCGCATCGAGCAGGCTGACCGGCTACGCTATCAACAGGTCGAGCGCGCGCGTTACGAGGTCGAGCTCGCTCGGCGGCGCTACATGCAGACCGACCCCGACAATCGCTTAGTGGCCGATTCTCTGGAGGCGGAATGGAACGACAAGCTACGTGAGCTCGCCCAAGCCCAACAACAATACGACCATCACCGCGACGGCGATCGCCTGATGCTCGATGAGACAATGCGCTCGCAGATCCTGGCGCTGGCTGAGAGCTTCCCCAGGCTATGGCGCGACCCCGATACGTGCGCGCTCGAACGAAAGCGCATGGTGCGCCTGATAATTGAGGATGCCACCTTGCTCAAGGGTAACGACATCACCTTGCAGGTGCGCTTCAAGGGTGGCGCCACCAGATCCCTCACGCTACCGAGGCCGCTCTCGGCATGGGAGGAGCGAAAGACTTCCCCAGAGGTGCTGGCTGAGATCGACCGACTCCTCGACCATCATACCGACGCCGAGATCGCTACCCTGTTGAACGAGCGCAGCTTGCTCTCTGGATGCGGCAATACCTTCGACGGATGCCGAGTCAGGCGATTACGCCGACGCTGTCGAATCAAGAGCCGTTTGACTCGCCTGCGCGAGGCGGGGTGGCTCACCCTGGGCGAGACGGCGAGCAAGCTCGCTGTCCACCCCTGGACGGTCAAGCGGCGCCACGCCAAAGGCACGCTTGGCCTCGATACGCGGAAATTGAACGACATGGGCCAGTACATGTACGAGAATCCTGAGGCTTGAGACGTCGAGCAACCGGACCACAGTTCAGCTTGTGCACAGGAGGCGTAGTATGAGCAGCATGTCAA
>CAZSDY010000338.1:0-3370 GCA_964605765.1 uncultured Ectothiorhodospiraceae bacterium
TTCACTTTCCTCTCTGACAGTGTTTGGCGGGGAAATAAATGCGTCCCCTTTTTTTCCGACTATTGCATAATCGCACGCGCAGGTGATTGACGGTGATCGGGTGCGTGCTTCCCGGCGCTACCGGTCGCCGGCTCGTCCAACCTGGTACGAGGAACCGCGCCGCTGACGGGGGTGTCGTGAAGCACTCTACGCCGATTCCCATCGACTCTTTCGACCTGTTCCCCGGTACGACGATCGCGCGCAAGTACGAGGTCGTCGCCCGGCTCGGTGCCGGATGGGAGGGCGAGGTCTACAAGATCGTCGAGGTCGGCACCGGGATCGAGAGGGCGGCCAAGCTCTTTTACCCGCATCGCAACGTGGACAAGCGCGCCTCCAGGTTCTACGCGCGAAAGCTCCACAAGCTGCGCGACTGTCCCGTGTTGATCCAGTATCACACCGAGGAGAGCATCCGCCGGCGCGGCCAGGAGATCACCGTGCTGGTATCGGAATACGTGCCGGGTGAGCTGTTATCAACGTTCCTGCAGCGCTTTCCGGGTAAGCACCTGCACGCTTTCCAGGCCTTGCATCTGCTCCATGCGCTGGTCAAGGGCCTGGAGCCCATCCACCTGCTCAACGAATACCACGGCGACCTGCATTCGGAGAACATCATCGTGGGTGGTTTCGGTCTGACGTTTGATCTGAAGCTTCTGGATATGTTCCGATGGTCTGGACCGCGTAACGAGAACAGGCAGGCCGATATCTGCGATCTGGTGCGGTTGTTCTACGATTGCCTGGGTGGCGCAAAGCGTTACGCGAGTCAGCCCGAAGCCGTAAAATACATTTGCTGCGGGCTCAAGCGCTCGCTGATACTGCGGAAGTTCCGTACCGTGTCGCAGCTACGCGAGCACCTGGAGTCGATGCAGTGGTGAGGCCGACGGCATGGCTGCCCGAGGGAAGAGGATGCGCATAGATTTCGCGACGGCCCCGAGCGCGCGCGTGTTGTTGATTGTGGCGGCCTTCGTGATCGTGGTCGCGGGCATGCAGGCCGCCGAACCCATTCTCGTGCCGTTCCTGCTCTCGGTGTTCATTGCCGTCATCTGCGCGCCCTCCCTGTTCTGGCTCGAGCGCCACGGCTTTCCGATGGTGGTGGCGCTCGCGGTGGTCATCCTGACGGTGCTGCTGGCAGGCCTGCTCGTCGGCGCTCTGGTTGGAACGTCCGTCGACGACTTCTCGAAGAACCTGCCAGCCTACCAGGCGCGGCTGCGCGGCCAGACCGGTGCGCTGGCCGCCTGGCTCGGCAATCTCGGCATCCACCTCCCGGAGAACTTCATCCGCGAGTACTTCGATCCGGGCAAGGCGATGAAGCTCGCCGCGCGCGTGCTGACGGGCTTCACCGGGGCGCTCACCAACACCTTCCTGATCCTGCTCACCGTGATCTTCATCCTGCTCGAGGCATCCAGCTTTCCAGCGAAGCTGCGCAGCGTGCTCGACGATCCGGAGTCTTCCCTGCGTGGATTCCAGAAGTTCACGGAGAACGTGAAGCGCTACGTGGCGATCAAGACCTCGGTGAGCCTGCTGACCGGCCTGGTCATATCGCTTTGGCTGTGGGCGCTGGGCGTCGATTATCCGCTGTTGTGGGGACTGCTGGCGTTCATGCTCAACTATGTCCCCAATATCGGATCGATCATCGCGGCCGTGCCCGCCGTGCTGCTGGCGCTGGTGCAGCTCGGTCCGGGTACGGCGCTGGCGAGCGCTGCCGGCTACGTGGTGGTCAACATCCTCGTGGGCAGCGTCATCGAGCCGCGTTTCATGGGCCGCGGGCTCGGCCTGTCGACGCTGGTTGTGTTCCTGTCCCTGGTGTTCTGGGGATGGTTGCTCGGGCCCGTGGGCATGTTGTTGTCGGTGCCGCTGACGATGACGGTCAAGATTGCGCTCGACAGCAGCGAGGATACGCGCTGGATAGCCGTGTTGCTGGGCCCTGCCAACGCCGTGCGCGACAGTACCCGGCGCGGCGCGGCGAGCGATGCGGGACCGGACGCGTTAGAATCGGCCGAAAAATAAGCATTGGCAAGCTGTGGGATCATTGCAAATCGAGGGGGATGGCACATGTTCGAGTGGGTCAAGACGATCTTGAACCCGCAGCCCGCGGGGCCTGCGGTGAGCCTTCGGGAACTCAGTGCGTCGGATGCCACCATCAACCAGGATGTGGTCTCGGTCGAGGACGAGGGGTGGTGCCTCGCGTCGCTCGACGGCGAATCCATCCATCTGTTCGAGGTGGAGGACCCCGGTGTGGAGAAGTGCATGCTCACGTACCGGGCGAAGATGAAGAGCGATGACGTTTCCGGGCGCGCCTACCTGGAGATGTGGTGCCGGTTTCCGGGGCGGGGCGAGTTCTTCTCCAAGGGCCTGGACAATGCCATCAAGGGCACCAACGACTGGGCTACCTACGAGACACCCTTCTATCTCAACACGGGACAGAAGCCCGATTTGATCAAGCTGAGCGTCGTGATCGAGGGCGAGGGCAACGTGTGGATGAAGGATATCGAGCTGACTTCCACGCCACTGAAATGAGGCGCCCGCGCGTCCCATGAGCAGCGGATTCAGACAACGGTTGCTCGCGGGCGACCTGTTGGTCGGCACCATCGTGAGCCTCGGCACGCCGGACATCGCCGATCTGCTGGCGAGGGCGGGATTCGACTGGCTGTTCCTCGACACCGAGCACTCGCCCCTGGAGGCTGCGGCCGCGCAGCGGCTCGTGCAGGCGGCTGCGCCGTGTCCCTGTGTCGTGCGGGTCGCGGCCCTCGATGAGGTCTCGATCAAGAAGGCGCTCGATATCGGGGCCGCGGGGGTCATCGTGCCACAGGTCAACAGCGCCGCGGACGCGCGTCGCGCCGTCGACTGGTGCAAGTATCCACCCGTCGGAACGCGCGGTGTGGGCGTCGCGCGCGCACACGGCTACGGGCTCGAGTTCGCCGATTACGTGGCGCGCGCGAATGACGAGTCGGTTGTCATCGTGCAGGCGGAGCACGTTGATGCGGTGGACAATATCGAGACCATTGCCGCCGTGGAGGGTATCGATGCCGTGTTTATCGGACCCTACGACCTGTCGGCGAGCATGGGTCTCATGGGAGAGGTCGGCGATGCGCGGGTCACCGGGGCCATAGAGCGCGTGCGCCAGGGCGCGACGGCAGCCGGCAAGCGGCTCGGCATGTTCGGCCTCGATGCGCCCGCGCTCGAGGCTTACGTGCAGCAGGGATACAGCTTGATTGCGGTCGGAATCGACGCCTTGACACTCGGCCAGGCGGCCCGCGCCATGCTGGCCGAGGTCCGTGCCGGCGCGCGTCTTTCATCCTGACCTCCCCGCCCCGGCAAATCGATTGCCCCCCTGTAG
>CAZSDY010000339.1:0-3336 GCA_964605765.1 uncultured Ectothiorhodospiraceae bacterium
TCGGTGAGCGCCTCGTCGATGGCGGGGTCGATGGGCGGGGGCTCGTATTCCGCGAGCATCCGCTTGTAGAGCGCGTTGGCGCGTTGGGATGTGTCCTGGCTGCCCTCCGACTCCCACTGCTCGAAGCTGTTGTTGTCCGCGATGGCGGAGCGGTAGAACGCGGTCTCGAAGTTCGCCTGCGTGTGCGCGCAGCCGAGGAAGTGCGCGCCGGGCCCGACCTCGCGCAGGGCATCGAGCGCCTGACCGTTGTCCGACAGATCGACGCCTTGCATCTGGATTTGCATCATGTTCGCCTGGTCGGCGTCCATGACGAACTTCTCGTAGCCCATGACGAGCCCGCCCTCGAGCCAGCCGGCGACATGCAGCATGAAATTCACGCCCGCGAGGGTGGCCGCTTGCAACGTGTTGGCGGACTCGTAGGCAGCTTGCGCATCGGCGATCTTCGAGGCGCAGAGTCCACCGCCGCTTCGAAACGGCACGCCGAGGCGCCGCGCGAGCGCCGCGGCGACGAACAGCACGAGCGTCGGCTCCGGGGTGCCGAAGGTGGGCGCCCCGGACTGCATGGAGATCGAGCTCGCAAAGGTGCCGAAGACGACCGGCGCGCCGGGTCGAACGAGCTGCGTGAAGGCCATGCCGGAGAGCGCCTCGGCGAAGATCTGCGCGCAGGTGCCCGCGACCGTCACCGGCGACATGGCGCCGGCGAGGATGAAGGGCGAGATCACCGTCGCCTGGTTGTTGCGCGCGTAGACCCTGGCCGCGCCGAGCATGGTCGCGTCCCAGGTCATCGGCGAGTTCGCGTTGATGAGGCTCGTGATGACGCAGTTGTCGTCGACGAAGGCGTCGCCGAAGACGAGTTTCGCCATGTCGACGGTATCCTGCGCGCGCTGCGGGGCGGTGACCGAGCCCATGAACGGCTTGTCGCTGTAGCGCAGGTGGCTGTAGACCATGTCGAGGTGGCGCTTGTTGACGGGCAGATCCACGGGCTCGCACAGCGTCCCGCCCGAATGGTGCAGCCCCGGCGAGAGGTAGGTGAGCTTGACGAAGTTGCGGAAGTCCTCGATGGTCGCGTAGCGCCGTCCTTGGTCGAGGTCGCGCACGAAGGGCGGGCCGTAGGCGGGCACCAGCACGGTGTGCTTGCCGCCGATGCGAACGCTGCGCTCGGCGTTGCGCGCGTGCTGCACGTACTCGGCGGGCGCCGATGCCTGGATGATGGAGCGGCACAGCCCCTTCGGGAAGCGCACGCGCGTGCCGTCGATGTCGGCACCGGCACTTTTGAGCAGCGAGAGCGCCTCCGGGTCGTCGTGGAACTCGATGCCGATCTCTTCGAGAATGATCTCGGCGTTGTCCTCGATGCGCGTGAGGCCCTCCTCATCGAGCACCTCGTAGGCGGGGATGTTGCGCGTGATGTAGGGGGCGGCCGTCACGCGCGGTCTGGTGCGCGCCGTACGACGCGCCTCGCGCGCGCCGCCGCGCCGGACGCGGCGTCGAGGTTGCGCTTCAGTCATGGTTCGTCTCCCCGCGCTTCGTGGTGCGTGAGAGTGAGGCGCGCTGCACCTTCACCCCGTCCCTCTCCCGCGCGCGGGACAGGGGGCCATGTGCTCATGCGCGCAGCCTTCCGGGAAAATAACCCTGCCGCACGCGGGAGTGGCCATTCTCCCTTGCATGCTCCGAATACGTAGCTTGCACCTTGGCTCGATCGCTCGCAAGAGCACAGCCCACGGGCGCGGCTGGAGGCAAGGTGCCTGTCCCTGGAGTGAGAAGGGCAGGATGGGGGGCTGGAGCCCGTGATCCGGGGCGCAGTGGCGAAGGAAGCGGGCTCGGGTTCGGTAAACGGGGCGAGCGATGCGCTTCGCGCGCTCAGCGCATCCGGGGCTCACCGGCGCGGCTGGCGGCACGGTGCCTTCTCCCTGGAGGGAGAAGGGCAGGATGAGGGGGGCTCCATGCGCCGGACAAACATTGCCCCGGATCCGGCCCACGCTCGAATCTTGCCGGTCGCAGGAGAATTTTCAAGGGATCTGAACATCCCCCTTGAACTTTTCAACATGAGCTACTCGGTCGGCCAGATCCACAAGTACTCGGTGAACCTCTACAAGTCGCTCACCGAGGAGACCGGCCAGGAGGTGGGATTCTCCGTGGTCGGCAATATCCGCCTTGCCACGAACCAGGCGCGCATGGACGAGTACCACCAGTACGCGGGCGTGGCATTTTCAAGGGGTCAGATCCCTTGAAGATATGAAGATGCGTTCTGTAGTATGATTTATTCATACCACGAACTTTGGAGAGGCCAGGCAATGGCCACCGTCGTGAGAAAGACGATATCGCTGCCACCGGAGCTGGCGCGTGCCGCCGAGGAGATGGCGCTATCGGAAGGAAAGACGTTGAGCGGCGTCGTTCAGGATGCGCTCCGGCAGGTGCGTTCCGGCCGGCTCAGAGAGGAGCTGAAGTCCCTGCAAGGCTACTGGAGCGATCGGGCGAAGGCGCGAGGGATCCTCACCGAAGAGGACCTGGACAGGTACCTGCGTGAGTGAAAGTCGTTTTTGACACGAACATATTCGTGTCAGCGCTCGGGCTTCCCGGGGGTAGCGGCGAGCAGGCGCTACTGAAGGTCATCGATGGCGATGACCGGCTCGCGTTGTCCAAGCCGATACTCGACGAGCTGCTGAAGGTCCTGGCCCGCAAGTTCGGGCGTGATCGCGAAGCGCTCGCGCGCCTCGCCATCTTTCTTGCCGATGTTGCGGAGATCGTCGTACCCGAGCGCACCGTGGACGTGCTGCGTGACGAGCCCGACAATCGTGTTCTCGAATGTGCTGTTGCTGCCGGGGCCGAGCTCATCGTAACGGGAGACCACGCCATGCTCGATCTGGGCCGGTTTGAAGGCGTGCAGATCATTTCCCTCCGGCACTATCTCGAAGCGTTTTCAGGACTTTCAAGGGATCTGACCCCTTGAAAAATCCAACGGGGGGGCGTCGCGGTCCCTGGGGGAGAGGATGGGGTCGCGAATGGGCCACTCGATGGCGATGGCGGGGTCGTTCCAGGCGATGCAGATCTCGTCGGCGGGGTCGTAGAGAGCGGTGCACTTGTACTCGATCTGCGCGCGTTCGCTCAGCACGCAGAAACCGTGCGCGAAGCCGGGGGGTATGTAGATCTGCTCGAAGCCCGCCGCCGTCAGCCTCGCGCCGGCCCACTTGGCGAAGTATGCCGATTCGCGTCGAATGTCGACCGCGACGTCGAAAATCTCGCCCTCGATGACGCGCACCAGCTTGCCCTGCGGGTTTTTCCCCTGCGCGTGCAGGCCGCGCAGTGTCCCACGCCGCGATTGCGAGTGGTTGTCCTGCA
>CAZSDY010000340.1:0-3332 GCA_964605765.1 uncultured Ectothiorhodospiraceae bacterium
CCATAGGTGCGGGGTGTCGCGGGCCCGTGACCGAACGGCTGCAGTCCATGTACTTCGACCAGGTGCACGGCCGGCGCGATGCCCACCCGGACTGGCTGACGCCGGTTGACTGAACCGGCCCGCATGAGCAACTCGCGTTTCTCACCGCCCGGCACGCCGACACGACGCACCCAGCATAGGACACACCAGGAGCCCGCTTTGAACGATGAGGTCAACACCGCCGCGGCACCGATCGCACCGAATGCGGAGAACCGCTACGAGGTCAGCACCGACGACCTGCCGTTGAGCTGTCCGATGCCCCGCATGTCGCTGTGGAACTCACACCCCAAGGTGTATCTTCCCGTGGAGGACAAGGGCGAGGCCAAGTGCCCGTACTGCGGGGCTGTCTATGTGCTAAGGAAGTTTCAAGGGGTCAGATCCCTTGAAACTTCGACACGAGAGTCGTAGTTCGAGCGCTTAGTTTCAAGGGGTCAGTTTCAAGGGGTCAGATCCCTTGAAACTTCGACACGAGAGTCGTAGTTCGAGCGCTTAGTTTCAAGGGATCTGACCACTTGAAACTCTGCTCGCCGCGAGCCCGTAGTTCCATGTCACAGGAGAGGCGGCATTAACGTCCCGGAGTCCACCCACCGAGACAGCGGGAAGATTTACCTGCGCCTGCTGAAGTACGTCGCCCCGTACCGCAGGACCTTCGCCATCGCCATTGTCGCGATGATCGTGCTGGCGCTGACCGAGCCGGCGGTGCCGGCCCTGCTCAAACCCACGCTGGACGAGGGATTCGTCCACAAGGACATGGACATGGTGGGGCTGATGGCACTGGGGCTGGTCGTGGTCTTTCTGGTACGCGGCCTGGCGGCGTTCGCGAGCGCCATATCGCTCGCCTGGGTGTCCGGCAAGGTGGTGATGGATCTCAGGAACGAGATGTTCCAGAAGCTGCTGCTTCTGCCCTCGCGCTATTTCGACACGCGTCCCTCGGGCCAGCTCATCTCCAAGATCACCTTCGATGCCAACCAGGTGACGGAGGCTGCCAGCTACGTGCTCACGGTGCTGGTCAAGGACGCCATCGCCATTTTCGGCCTGCTCGCGTGGATGCTGTACCTCAACTGGAAGCTGACCCTGGTGGCGTTTGCCACCGGACCCATCGTCATTCTGATCGTGCGCCATTTCAGCCGCCGGCTGCGCCTCATGAGCCACAACCTGCAACGCAGCATGGG
This sequence comes from uncultured Ectothiorhodospiraceae bacterium, assembly GCA_964605765.1. GTDB lineage: Bacteria > Pseudomonadota > Gammaproteobacteria > HK1 > HK1 > CAZSDY01. The sequence continues at coordinate 1,212 of CAZSDY010000340.1, forward strand.
CGATGTCACGCAAGCGCTCGGCGAGGTGATCGGGGGCGAGAAGGTGGTGCGAATTTTCGGCGGTCAAGGCTACGAGCAGCAGCGCTTCAGGCGCACCACCAACTGGGTGAGGCGCTATCAGCTCAAGTTCGCCGCGGCCGGCGCCTCGGTCGCGCCGTTCGCACAGCTCGTGGCGGCCATCGCGCTGGCGGTCATTCTCTACGTGGCTGCGCACCAGGCGGTGCAGAACAAGATCACGATCGGCGACTTCGCCTCGTTCTTCTCCGCCATGGCACTGCTGTTTTCACCCCTGAAACGTCTGACGGGCGTCAACGGGCGGCTGCAGAAGGGGCTCGCCGGTGCGCAAAGCGTGTTCAGCCTGCTCGACGAGCGCCCCGAGGCCGACACCGGCACGCAGCGCCTGCACGACGTTGCCGGGCGCATCGAATTTCAGAACGTGAGCTTTGGCTATGAGGCAGGCACGGCGCATGCGTTGTCGGACATCTCTCTCAGCGTGGATCCGGGTGACACCGTCGCGCTCGTCGGCCCTTCGGGCAGCGGCAAGACCACGCTCGCAAACCTGATCCCGCGCTTCTACAGACCGACCGCGGGCAGCATTCTCATCGACGGTATCGATGCGGAAACTGTCACCCTGGAGTCCCTGCGTGCGCATATCGCCCTCGTGAACCAGGACATCGTGCTGTTCGACGACACGGTCGCCGCTAACATCGCTTACGGGCCGCTGGCCGGCGCCGCCGAGGCGGACATCATCGAGGCCGCGCATTCGGCCAATGCGTGGGACTTCATCGACGCCTTGCCGCAGAAGCTCGATACCGTGATCGGCCAGAACGGCGTGAGACTCTCGGGAGGACAGCGCCAGAGGATTGCCATTGCCCGCGCGTTCCTCAAGGATGCGCCGATCCTGATCCTGGACGAGGCAACCTCGTCGCTGGACACCGTGTCGGAGCAGCAGGTGCAGTCCGCCATCGAAACGCTGCGTTGCGGGCGCACGACCATCGTGATCGCGCACAAGCTCTCCACAATCGAGAAGGCCGACAGGATTATCGTAATAGACGCCGGGAGTGTCGTTGCGGCGGGCTCTCACGCGACACTGCTCAGGCAAAGCAGCCTGTACGCGGCGCTGTACCGTTTTCAATTCGCGGCCCACAGCGATGCCGTGCCGAACAGCCGGACGGATTCGGCTTAGCCCGCCGCGCAGCACCTGTCGCTTCAGTGCACGCTGCCATGTCTCTGGTCGTGTGGCGTTTCAAAGACGGCAAAGCCGGCCACGAGAGTCAGAGCGCGGGATTGATTGAGGCACTGTCCGCGCAAGTGCCGATCGAGCGCCACGAGCTCGCGCCCGGCGATTTGCGGTTCGCGCTCGTCGACTTTCTCCGCGGGCGTTACCGGCCGGGCAGTAACATGGCGGATCCGGACATCCTCGTTGGTGCAGGACATGCCACGCACCTGCCCATGCTGGCCGCGCGGCGCGCCCGGGGCGGGCGTAGCGTCGTGCTCATGAAGCCGAGCCTGCCGTTGCGGTGCTTCGATCTCTGCATCGTGCCCGAGCACGACCGGGTGAGCGCCACGGACAAGGTCCTGGTCACGCGCGGCGTTCTCACTCGAATGCGCCCGAGCGCCGCGCACCGGCCCGGCACCGGGCTGATTCTCGTTGGCGGACCTTCGGTGCACCATGCCTGGTCGGACACATCGCTCGCCGCCCAGCTCGAGCAGCTCTTCGCTCGAGAACCCGCTACACAATGGACCGTGACCACATCGCGGCGCACGCCGGCGGGCACTTGTGCAGCCATTGACGCGCTGCTGCCTTCTGCCGTTGACCTCGTCGCTTTCGACAGCGTGGACAGCGCGTGGCTGCCGGCGAGGCTCGCCCGCGCGGAAAAGGCCTGGGTGACCGAGGACAGCGTTTCCATGGTCTATGAAGCGCTCACCGCCGGCGCCGCCACCGGTTTGCTGCCGGTGCCGCGAAAGAAGCAGGGGCGTGTCGCGCACGGGCTGGATTCGCTCGTGGCAGAGCACCTCGTCACGGCATTCGACGATTGGCTGGACGGGACACCGCTGGTGAAGCGCGCCGAGCCCTTTGACTAAGCGGGGTGGCGCGCGCGCTGGGTGCGGTGGTGCCGC
>CAZSDY010000341.1:0-3329 GCA_964605765.1 uncultured Ectothiorhodospiraceae bacterium
GCGCGTGGCGCCACCATGGCCGGCACCGCGACCTGCTCGGGCGAGGGCGGCATGATCCCCGACGAGCGGCGCTATTCGACGAAGTGGCTCTACCAGTGCATCCAGTCGCGTTACGGATTCAATCCGCATCATCTGCGCCTGGCCGACGCCTGCGAGTTCTTCATCGGGCAGGGCTGCAAGGTGGGGCTCGGCGGGCACCTGATGGGCCAGAAGGTGACCGATCAGGTCGCCGAGATGCGCTCGCTTCCCGCGGGCATCGACCAGCGCTCTCCGGCGCGCCATCCCGACTGGCTGGGGCCCGACGACCTCGCGCTCAAAGTCCAGGAGATACGCGAGGCGACCAACTGGGAGATCCCCATACAGCTCAAGCTCGGTGCCGCGCGAGTCTATGACGATGTGCGCATGGCGGCCAAGACCGGCCCCGACAGCATCTACATGGACGGCATGGAAGGCGGTACCGGGGCGGGGCCCCATCTCGCGACCGAGGAGACGGGCGTGCCCGGCATCGCCGCCATCCGCCAGGCGCGAAAGGCGCTCGATGACGTCGGCAAGAGCGGCGAGATATCGCTCGTGTATGCGGGCGGCATACGCAACGGCGCGGACGTCGCGAAGGCGCTGGCGCTTGGCGCCGACGCGGTCGCCATCGGCCACTCGGTGATGATGGCGCTCAACTGCAACAAGGCTATCCCCGAGGCCGATTTCGAGAAGGAGATAGGGGTGCCAGCCGGCTACTGCTATCATTGCCACACGGGCCGCTGCCCGGTCGGCGTGGCGACGCAAGACCCGCGGCTTCGCGCGCGACTCGACCCAGACGCCGCCGCCGAGCGCGTCTACAACTTCCTGCATTGTCTCACCATCGAGTGCCAGATGATGGCACGTGCCTGTGGCAAGACGGACGTGCATTCCCTGGAGCCCGAGGACCTGGCCGCGCTCACCATGGAGGCCTCGGCGCTCGCCATGGTGCCGCTCGCCGGATCGCAGCATACCGTGGGCCAACCGGACATGACGAGGTACTGAGCCATGAGCGACAAGGATATCGACCGTTATCTCGAGAGCGACGGGCTCGATTCCTCGCGCGAGCAGGATATCGGCCAGCACATAGGCTACCGCTATGATGTCAATCTGGTGCCGGACTACGAGCGCTTGACAGCGTTCCTGCGCAACTACATCGAGTTCATGGGATGGGACGATCTCAACTGGCTGGAAGACGTGCACATGGGTTACGAAGAGGGCCGTTCGGCTGTGTTCGACCGTAACATCAACGGCTGGGTCACGGTCCCCGACGACATGAAGCTGCCGGACAATCAGCAGGATCGGGACATGATCGCGCGGGAGCTTCTGGTGAAATTCCAGATGTCGCCGAAGCATCCGATGGTGCAGTTGAACAAGGCCTACCGCAAGTTTTGACGCCTTCGGGCGCGTGCTCTGCAGGCGCTGAAAAGCTGCCGTTTTTCAGCATCGCGTCAGGGGGTGGAAGAGAGCCGCGACGGGCGCACCGTGTTGCGCGCCCAATGGCGCACGATGACCCGCATGAGGGCGTTGGATTCCTTGTCCCGGTGGTGCCGGGGATCCGGACCGAAGCGGAAGTTGAAGTCGTTGACCTCGGCGGTGAACGGTTCCCATGCGGGCTCCCATGACCACAGCGCATAGTTCATGCCGCGCTGCTCGAAGAGATCCATCAAGTCCTGCATGTAGCGCGCCGCGCCCGGCACCCAGCGCATGACGCCGAACTCGTTCACCGCCACGGGCACGCGGTGGACGGACCGGAAGTCGTCAATCTTGGAGAGCAGGTCGTCCAGCCAGGCGCGGTCCACGCGCTCGTCGCTGCCATCCTCGTCGGCGTCGAAGACACCCGGGTAGGTGTTCACGAGCGCGCCCGGGTCCTGGTGCGTGTATCGGTCCTGCGGCTCGTACTGGTGCACGGCGTATACCGTGCGCACGTCTCCCGTCGGCTCCAGATAGGGCAGCCACTCGACGGCGCTGTAACCCAAGGCGCCGATGAGGATCGGGGTGTCGCGATCCACCTCGCGAATGGCGGCGCTGATACGCGGATAGAGCCCGTTCCAATCGTAGGTCGTGCCCCGGTAGGCTGCGTAGAACTCGTCCGGATCCCAGATGTCCAGGGGGCGGCGTGCGTCGCTGCCGAGCGCGTTGGCGTTGGGTTCCACCATCAGGTCGTAACCCGCCACGATGGCATTGGCGCGGTAGCGCCGGGCCGCGTGGCGCCACATCGCGACCCAGGCATCCTGCGCGGCGCGCTCGCGCCACACGGTGTCGTTGAAGTAGGGCCGGTACGGCGCGTCGCCGGGATCGGCCCAGAACCCGAACTCGCTGCGACCGGGCCCGGTGCGGAAGGAAATCACGGCGAACATGTCGGCCCGGGCAATCATCGCCAGCAGCTTGTCCAGGTTGTCCTGGATGTCCGGGTCCAGGGTGAAGGGCGGGGATTCGGTGAACAGACCGCTATGGGAGATGTTGACGTAGTTGGCGCCGAGCGCAGCGAGATGGTCGAAGTCCGCCTGGGTATACGGCGGCCCGATGGGTCCCGGCCCCTTGAAGTCGAGCCCGTCGAGCTCCGGTTGGACACGGGCCTGCCAGATGTTGGCGCCGCGAAGGCGCGTGCCGTCGGACCACAGGGACCATTTGTCGAAGGCCGCCTGGCCGGGGAGGGGCAGGGCGCTCAATAGCACCGACAACAGCAGCATCGCGGTCGAGAGATGGCGCCGCCTGCTCATGACACATCGCCAGGGAGCGGCAGCCTGCCCGGATGCTGTCGGCAGGGCAAAGCCGATGTCAGGCGGCATCAGGCTCCGCACTGGAAGCGTCCCACTGCGGATCGAATCCGACGATGACGCTGGCGCCGGGTATGTGCGGATTGAACAAGCTGTTATGCCAGTAGGTTGCCTGCCAGGCGGGATCGTCCTCGACCAGGCGCCGCGTGGTGCACCACAGGCGATAGCGCTGGCTGTACTGCTCGAACTCGAGCACGCAGGCGCCTGCGTCCAGCACACGCGCGGCGAGGTTGGAGTGCGGCCCGAACAGTGCCGTCATCTCGTCGGCAAACTCGTGCGGTTTCTGGTAGTAGGCGGCCGCCAGGAACTTGAGCGCGCTCGCATAACGCTCTGCCGGGTCGTGGGTCTTCTTCACGAGGTGCCGGAACTGGGCAGTCGGGTGTGCCGGGTCCTGCTTGAGGACAAGAACGGTGATCCGACCCATCGACTCCCCGCCACCTGCGAGTCTCACGGTGGGGCGCATACCCGGCGTCGGGCGCCCGCCACCCTGGCGGATGGCGTACTGGCGAATACGGCACTGCCAGCCGAGGAAGTGGT
>CAZSDY010000342.1:0-3261 GCA_964605765.1 uncultured Ectothiorhodospiraceae bacterium
CGCTCGCGCTACTTCATCAGTGCATGCAGCTCCCCCGTCGAAAGTCCAACAGGCGCCGCGGAGGCTTCCAGCCGCCCCACTGCCCGAACCCACTCTGCGACTTCCATCACCCCCGTCCAGATTGGCCCTTCATCCGTGACGGTTTTTACATCCGCCCCTCAGATCAACAACGATTCCAGGCCTTCGAGTGCCTCCACTGCGGACGTAACTTCTCCGCCCGCACCTTCTCGCCCACCTACTGGTTGCGCCACCGACACATCTTTCGACGCGTGGCCTCCTGGGCCTGTGAGGGCCCAGGCTTGCGCCAGATGGGACGCGTCCTCGGCATCAGCCACTCCACCGCGGCACGGCACCTCGCCCGTATCGGTCGGCATTGTTTGATCTTCCGTAACTACTCAGGTCGATTCCTGACGGGGTTTACAGGATAGACGGGATTTCGGCAAGCCGGGAGTGGCTGCAGACAAGATCGGGGTGCTCAAGGGGTGGGGCAGCCCGGCTACGAAGTGTCGAAGCCGGGAACGAACGGGGTGCCCCCGAAGAGGCGGATCAGAGCGTCCATGGCGCCGACTGCGTTTTTGCGGGCGGTTGAGATGTAGCTGCGAATGCGGCAAAACGTTTTGGCGCCTTGCTCGGTTCGGAACGTCCCGGAGATTTTCTGCTGCACCTTGATCATGCGCAGATCCCGTTCGACCAGGTTATTGTCGAAGGGCACGTTGAAGTCGTACATGAAGGCCAGGGCTTTCTTGCGATGCTGATCAAGCCGTTCGAGCAAGTTGCGAGGTTTGGTCTTCTTGCGCCGCCCGCGTTTCTTCTTTGCCTTGGCGGGTCGCGGCGGCAGCGGGTTCTGAGCATAACCTTCATCAAGGATCTTCTGATAACGCTCTTCAAACGCCTGAATCTGCTCTTCAGGGAGATGATCCACAGATTGTTTGGCCTGAGCGACGGCCGCCTTGATGTCCAGCAGGCAGTCAATCAGGTGATCAGCCCAGTCCTGCTGGTGCTGCTCATGTACGAAGATCAACTCGCGCAGATGGTGAGCGTTGCACAACCCATGGCGGCAGGCGTAACGGAAGTATGGTTTCCAGAAGTCGTGAATGGCGCGTCCGCTGAAGTCGGGCAGAATGCCGATGGTCTCAATGGCTTCGCAGCCGCGTTTGCGATGGATGTCGTAGTAGGTCGCGTATGATGTTGAGGCCGCATGCAGCCACCAGAGTCGGTCCTCCACCCGTGAGCCGGTCTCATCGAAATGGGCTATCGCGGCTTGTGCGATCAGTTCCTTGATCTGCGCGACGGGTTCTTCAACTCGATCATTGCATTGTGAGATGACGTTGGCCAATGTGCCTTGGCTCATTGGGCAGCCGAGAAGGTCCTCGAGCAGTTCGCAGGCGCGCTCATAGGGCAGGTGCTGATAGCTTTTCAGGTAGACTGCCGCGGCCTTGACTCTGTCGCCGTACTGCACCGGGGCGTTCACGCCTTCAGGAAAAGCCGCTTTGTTCAGATGGCCGCAGACACAGCGTTTCGCCTCGCCCTGATGCTCAGTGACGATGAGTCGACTCGGGGGTAGATCATGAACCTGTCGTTTTTCGACGCTGCCCGGTTTCTGCTTGGCCAGAGATCGGCCGCAACACCCACACTGCGCGACCCGGTGGATCTTCGTCTGATCGGGTTTCGCGGCCATCTTGAGCGTATGCCCCTTATGGCCCGGCTGCCCGCCGGACTTTCGTTGCCCTCCCTTGCGCAGGCTTTTCGGCGAGGGTTTCTTGAACCCATCGCTTGAGGGAGGTTTGCTGCTGTTGCGAGAATTCTTTGCCAGTTGATCTTCCAGATGCCTGACACGCTTCTCGCTGCGATCAAGGCGCGTGGTAAGATCCTGCACCTGTTGCTCCAGAGCCTGGATGCGCGCGTCCATCTCCAGTAACACACGTACCACGATCTCCGGCCCGGCATGGTAAACCGCCAGTGCTTCTTCCCGTGTCATCATGCGCACAACTCCCGCCGGAAGTCCGGGCTGAGGGGATAGAGATACACGTCCTTGACCGCAGAGCGGATGCAACGGTCGCGGTCGTTGCGGGTGCGCCCCTGCGTCGCGCCGAGCCGCACCCAGTTGGCCGCCCGGTAGCAGGTTCCCCGGAAGCGGCTGCGGTCGACGAAGGTCTCCAGCGCATGAAGGGGATGTCCATACTTCTCTTGCCAGTCGGCACGAATCCGTCGCGCCAGAGAGCCCAGCATATGGCTGGCCAGGTGTGGAACCGTGACCCAGGGCAACACGAGAAAGCGCGTGTTGTTGGTCAGCCCCTGCAGGTTGCGCTCCCGCGCGCTGCGGTCCCAACCGATCCAGGCGTCGCGCGGCGCGCACTTCCACGCTGCCGAGCCGAACAGCGCGCAAGCCACCGGACGGCCGCTGCTATCGCGGAACAGGTAACCAATGTTCTCGCCCACGGTGTTGCGGTGGCCGAGGTAGTGGTAGCGGCTGAGCAGGCAGTTGAACAGCCGCAGGTCTGCCGATCGCGGCACCACGACACTCACGGTCAGGGGCCGCAGCTCGTGCAACGCACAACATCTCGCCTCGGTCGTATGAGCTTCAAGGGGCACGCGGCGATTCCGGAGTCCGTTAGACGAAGGTCGCTGGCGCGGCGGCAGTTGAATATGACCGGATCGTTCCAGCTTCAGCAGTAAGGTGCGGGCTGCCATGTCCTTGATGCGGCCCTGGGCGTTGCGCCAGTCCCAGCAACGACAAAGCTCCTCGCTAAGCCGCGTCCGGCCCCAGTCCCGGTGCTCAGCCATAAGATCTCGAATGAGCCCGACATCCTCGGCGCGTAGCTCCCGTCCTTGTATGACCATGACGCCAGCCATGGGCGACACGCTACGGGAAAGCCGCGTCCGAGTCCAGCACAAAATCTGACTCTTCTGCTCCTAACTCGGTCGGGAGAGAGAGGGGGGGGTACGCTACGTTTCGTCAGATGGGGGCATCACGGTGATGCCACCTGAGTAGTTACAACGTCTGGTGAATTGATCGATCGGCGGGGGAGCATCAATCGGGGGGCAGCGTCGAAAGGAATTCACGCATCTCAGACGCTGCGTGCGCCTCTTCGCTCCGCTCCGCGGCCGCGATGGCTGCCCGCCATCGACCCGCCGCTTCTTCCGCCCGGCCCGCTTGCGTCAGCTGCTGAGCGGCCATAAAAAAAGCGGGGATGTACGGGGGCTCCTCTGCGGCGAGCGCATCGAGGAGCGGCACGCCTTGGTAGATACAGTCCGCCGAGG
>CAZSDY010000343.1:0-3254 GCA_964605765.1 uncultured Ectothiorhodospiraceae bacterium
ATCGCGGCGCAGCAGGAGCAGATCCATTGCCTTCGCGAGGAAGTTCAATCGCTGAAGGAGGAAGTTTCGCGTCTGAAGAAGCATCCCCGCAAGCCAGACCTCTCACCATCCGCGCTCAATCGGGAAGCGAAGAAGAAAAAGAGAGACCGCAGGGGTTCGAAGAAAAAGAAGAAGCGCAAGGCAGACAAAACGGAGGTGATCAAGGCGAAGGATGTCCCCGAAGGGAGCCAGTTCAAAGGGTACGCAGATTTCACGGTCCAGGAGCTTGTAATCGAGACGCGTACGACCCGATATCGTCTGGAGAAATGGAAGACTCCGGATGGCCAACTTCTCATCGCTGGGCTTCCTGACGATGTGCATCAAGGCCACTTTGGCTCGACGCTGGTCTGCTTCGTGCTTTACCAGTACTACCATGCCCAGGTCACCGAACCGCTGATCCTGGAACAGTTGCACGAATGGGGAGTGGAGATCTCCAGCGGTCAAGTGCACCGGATGATAGTCGAAGGCAACGAGAAGTTTCACGAGGAGAAGGACGAGATTCTTCGAGTGGGTCTGCTGGTATCGAGCCACATCCACGTGGACGACACCGGAGCGCGTCACAAGGGAAAGAACGGCTACTGCACGCACATCGGAAACGATACTTTTGCGTGGTTCGAGACAACCAGTAGCAAGAGTCGCATCAATTTCCTGGAGCTACTGCGTGCGGGCCGCACCGATTACGTGCTCAACGGCGAAGCACTGGAGTACATCCTCGCGCAGAAGATGCCGAAGCGTGTGTTGGGCAAACTTGCTTCCTTGAAGGGGCGAGATTTTGCCGACAAACCCGAATGGACCAAGGCGCTCGCAGACTGTGGCATCCATAAACCACGCCACCGCCGTATCGCCACCGAAGGCGCTTTGTTGGGCAGCGTGCTGGAGCATGGGCTCCATCCCAAGCTGGTCATCGTGAGCGACGATGCCGGTCAATTCAACGTCCTTTTGCACGCCTTGTGCTGGATCCATGCAGAACGCCTCCTGGCGAAACTCGTCGGATTCAACGACGAGCAGCGTGAAGCGCTCGAGCAGATACGCACGGCGGTCTGGGAGCTGTACCGTGACCTCAAGGCGTACCGAGCGTCCCCCACAGACGACAAAAAGGCAGCGCTCGAGGACCGGTTTGATGACCTGTGTGCGACCCAGACATGTTTCTCCTTGCTGAACAAAGCCCTTGCGCGGATGGGCCGCAACAAGAGTGAGCTGTTGCTGGTTCTCGAGCGTCCGGATTTGCCCCTGCATAACAACCTGAGCGAGGGCGACATCCGCGAGTACGTCAAGCGTCGCAAGGTCAGTGGCGGCACCCGTAGTGAAGACGGTCGCCGTGGTCGTGACACATTCGCCAGCCTCAAAAAGACGTGCCGCAAGCACGGCATCTCGTTTTGGAACTATCTCCTCGATCGCATCCGTGGTGCAGGGCTCATCCCCGCTCTGCCGCGTCTCATCGAGGCGCATGCGCAATCTCCATGAGCGCTCCAAAGAGCGCGACAAGGCCACCGGGGCCGCGTGAGCAGCTCCGATGGCTGCGAATCCATGAGTCAGAGTTTCAGAGCCTCGTCAGGCCCCAAAGCAGCCCCAACTCGCGGTCCGCGAGTTGTAGAGCGCGGCTGATGTCGGCATCGGTGACGTAGCCGAGCGCCTCGCCGGTTTGCAGGTGCACCCGCGTCTCGTCCGCACTACCGGCGGCGATGCGAAAGAAGTGGATTCGATCCCGTCCGCGGCGCCGATTTCCTTCGGCGACATTGGCCGGCACCGCTGCGACGGCACGCTCGATTTGAGCGGCAAGCTTCGGACTGCGCCTGCGGATCATTTCGAGCGGCCTACGTACGGCCCGGACGTACTCGAGAGCGATCTCAAGAGCCCAGAAGACGGGAGCTTCGTGCTTGGTCTGGAGTTTGGTCATGCCCGCCCCAAGCGATAAAGGCATGCCAGCGCAGTTCAGCTGGCAGGACTTTCTCGCCATAAGGGCTTGACCAAACTCCAGACCAAGCACGGAGCGGATGCCTCGAATCCGAATCCGAGATTGACCAGCTCGCCACCACTTTTGGAGAACTTACGCACCGGGGTTCAAACGTCTTGATATCAGGCTGCTAATCGCCCTACCCGTGCATTACGTGGCGCGTGACCCATCGGGCCGCAGAATTCGCGGTGCACCGGCGACCACGGGATCTTCAAGGTCTGCAGAAGCAGGACCACCGTCCGCGCCGCGCTCGTGCTCGATCCAGCGCAGGTACGCCGCGCTTCGCTCCCACGGCGATGAGCCCAAGCCGAGATACCAGGGCGACGGTGTCCACAGTCGGCCAAGGACCGGCTCTGAACCGCCGGCGTGAAGTCGGTATGTCGTCCACTGGTAGTCTGCGGCTGCGCAGACCCGGGCACGCTCCGGATTGAGCCCGACGTAAGCGATGGTGCGCGCGAGTTGTCCATCTGACCGAATTGGGAACGAGCGAAACCGTTGCTCGAAGAGCTTGCCACTCGACTGGCGCTCTCGGTTGCGCTTCTGCGCGTAGGGCTGGAGGGTCCCCCTCATCAGATCGGCCAAGGAGGGTAGAGCCGGAGGGGTTGCGACCATGTGGCCGTGGTTGGTCATCAACGTCAGCGCTGCGAGCCGCGCGCCCGTTCGGTGGAGATGCTTCTCGAGAAGTCCGATGAAGGCGAGATAGTCACGCGGATATGAGAACAACCGTCGTCGGTTGTTTCCGCGAAGCACGATGTGATGGGGCATTCCGGCTGCAACTATGCGAGCTGTGCGAGGCACGCCTGGTTGTCGGCCAACGGTTTCGCCAGTTGCGCTCTATTGAACAGGTAGGACTAATTCCGTCGTACTGTCGGGGCTTTACGGAGGGGGTGCGTGTCCCCCGTCACTCACGGAGGGGGTGCGTGTCCCCCGTCACTCACCCACCCTGCCGTCCACTGTCGGGGCTTTACGGAGGGGGTGCGTGTCCCCCGTCACTCACCCACCCTGCCGTCCACCGACAGCGGACCGGGCGCCGTGGGAGGAAGTGCGCCTCAGGGGAGCCCAATGCGGGGGCGCGCGCCACTGGGGAGGGAAGCGGGGACACCGGGGTGACCCCGGTGTCCCCGCTGCGGAACGCGCTTTGGTCCACCCCGTTCACCCTTTGAGCGCCGCCAACGCCTCCAGAATCTCCACCCTCACCTCATCCACCACCCCTCGGTCCTTCCCCTGGTCCCACGTGTAGTTGTCCTGCTCCTCGCCGGCG
>CAZSDY010000344.1:0-3210 GCA_964605765.1 uncultured Ectothiorhodospiraceae bacterium
ACGTGTTTTCGGCGGCATCTCCGATGCCCTGGCGGCGGGCGACATTCGCCTGGCAGCCCGAATCCTGTGGACGGGCCTGAAAGTCATCTTCTTCCAGGGCGTGGAGCAGATTCGCTCCTTTTTGGACGAGGCAGGCTCCCTCCTCGACCAACTCGAAGAGCGCCACCCGTGACAAAGCTGCCGCCGATCGACATCAGCCCGGCCAACTGGAAGATCGTGGGGACGATTTTGCAACGACACGTCCCCCAGCGCGAGGTGTGGGCCTTTGGCTCGCGGGTGAAGCGGACTGCGCGGAAATACTCGGACCTCGACCTCGCCGTCATGGGTGAGGAGCCCCTAGCCCTAACAGTAGCCGCTGCCCTGGCCGAGGATTTCGCGGAATCCGACCTACCATTCAAGGTGGATGTCATCGATTGGGCGACTACGAAGGAGCGCTTCCGACGGATCATCGAGGAAGAGCACGTGGTGGTGCAGGAGGCAAGGCAGGGCTGTGCCGAGACATAACAGCAAATGACGGTTCTCCTGTATCAATATCCGGCGAATGATGGGGTGTTTCGGGCCAGTGCGCCGTGTGTGGCGGTGGAGGCGTATTTGCGGCTGGCGGGGATTGGGTATCGGTCGGTCACAGAGAAGCCGCTTCGGGGGAGCAACTCGGATATTCTGCCAGCGGTGTGTGTCGACCCTCAGTGATCACCCCAAAACCGGCCATACGTGAACGTCTCAAAAGCGGCCATACGGAACCGTCCGGAACGGGTGGATGATTAGCGCTTTGCCCCCTTGGGTTGCAATGCCGTCATTTCCTTGGAACGCCAGCTCCTCGGGCCGCATTTCAGAACGTGGGCATGGTGGAGCAGACGGTCGAGCAGCGCTGTGATCGCTGCCGTGTCGCCGAGCACCTTGCCCCAGTCTTCGATCGGGCGGTTCGAGGTAAGGATTGTGCTGGCCCGCTCGTAGCGCCGCATGATGATTTCCAACAGATCCTCGGCAGCCGTGGGTGGGAGTTTGCGCATCCCGAGATCGTCGATGATCAGCAAGTCGACGCGCTCGAGATCCGCCATGTGCTTCTTGCGCCGTTCATCCAGCGTCGCATCCATCAGCTCCTCGATCAACGTGTGGGCCTCTCGGTAGTACACTTGGTGGCCCTGTGCGATGGCCGCAACGCCGATGGCTTGCACGAGATGGCTCTTGCCGGTGCCCGGTGGGCCGAGCAACAACACATCTTCGCACTGACTCACGAAGCGCGCGGTCGCCAACTCGAACACCAGCTTGCGGTTCATCTTCCGGTTGAACTCGAAGTCGAAGCCATCGAGGGTCTTCTCCTTGTCGCGGAAGCGTGCCTTCTTGAGTCTTCGCGCGAGTAACCGGTCCTGGCGCCGAACGAGTTCGTCACTTACCAGAGAACTGACGAGATCAATCGGTGCCAGGTTCTCGCTCTGCGCTTCGAGCAGTCGCAGCTCCAGCGTATCGGCGATTCCCGACAAGCGCAGCTTACGCAGGGCATGATCGAGTTCATTCATGTTCATGGACTTCTCCTTCCAAGAGGCGATCGATTTGATCGCGGTAATGGGTGAGCTCGCGGATGAGCGGGTCCACCTGTTTGAGGGTCATGGGGAGCGGGGGCTGGCGCTCCAAGTAGCGGCGCACGAACTGATACGTGGGCAACTGCATCTCGACGGCCATCGCGCAAGCCGGCTCAACCGCCGATGCGCCATGTTTCTTAACCAGAGAGAGGACGCCAAGGATCCGCCGTACACCCGTTTCGCCGTCCGCGTCATGAATCGCCTGGCAGACGAACCCGATCGACTCGCCCGCGTTGCAGGCACGCGCGAGCAACCGAACAGTGCTCGGAGGCGTCTTCTTGGGCCGATCCTCGGGCTTCATCCCGCGGCCCCCCTTCTTTTGACGGAGATGCTCGCGCAAGAGTTCGCCTGTCTTGGGGCACAGAATGCGAACATGCAGCGCGTCCCACTGCACGCGAAGACGCTGGCCAATGCGCCCGGGCGGAACATGGTAGTAGGCACCCGCCACTTCGACGGCGCCGTCGAGATGAACTGTTCGCTCGCCGTACTGGTAATAGCGGAAGGGTTCGACCGGAAGCGGGAGCAAATGCGGTTTCTCCTCCTCGAACATCCGCCTCACTTGGCGCTTCGTCGTGCCGTGGATCCGCGTGTCAGCCCAGTTCGTTTCCCAGCGATCGAGATAGGCTTGCGCCTCTTCGGGACTCTCGAAGCGGAGCCCGTAGAGTTTGCGCTGCGCGTGATGAACCGCACTTTCCACCTTGCCCTTCCGGTTGGGATCACGCACCCGACATGGCAATGCGGTTACGCCGTAGTGCGCTAGCACATCGCGGTACAAGGGATTGAGCTGTGGATCGTAGATGTCAGGCTTGAGTACGCCCTCTTTCAAGTTGTCGAGGACCACGACTTTCGGTGCGCCGCCCAGGCGGCGGAAGGTTTGTTCGTGAAGCTCGGCCCAGATCTGCGAGCTCGACTTGAAGGTCAGCAGACGAATACATTTTCGACTGCACCCGAGCGTGAAGACGAACAATCGCATGCGCCGGTATTTGCGCGTTTTGGGGTCACGGACCATGGGACCGTCACCACCGTAATCGACCTGGCCCTCTTCACCCGGGGCGGTCTCGATCACGGGGTGGGCCTCCGGCACCCGTTCCCCGCGAAGCTTCCTCACGAAGCGACCCACGCTCTGGTAGCTGTGTGAAAAACCGTAGTCGTCGACCAGATCCTGCCAGATCGCCATCGCGTTCCGACCGCGCACAACCGCCGGCTCGATCAGCTCGCGATAAGGCTCACAGGCGCTCGCCGAGGGGTTGTGCGCGGGCAGCGGCGGTGGGTCGGAGTCGGTGATCACCTCTATGGCCGCTTTTGAATCGGCGTCCACATCGGGGATCCCCCCGTCGGTCGGTTTTGCCGCAGGATGACCCCAGCGGCCCGGAGGCCGCACCTCGATCCCCGCCTGCTTCAGGTAGCGGCTCGCCGTTTCACGACGAACCCCCGTCTCCTGCTCGATCCGACGGAGCGTCCACCCGAGCCTACCAAGTGCCAGTATTTGCTGTTGTTTTTCGAAGTCCAAGACATTTGCCATAGCGAACGAGGGTAATGCCTCGCGCGCGGTTCATGTCCCGGACAGCTCCTGCCTGTATGGCCGGTTTTCAGGTGATCATCTATGGCCGCTTTTGGGTGATCACCGAGG
>CAZSDY010000345.1:0-3188 GCA_964605765.1 uncultured Ectothiorhodospiraceae bacterium
GACGTCGGGTGCGGGCTAGATTCCAGACCGATCGATCGGCCGGCGGCGGATGACGAGATCCAGGCCGACAACGGTGAGGCCTGCCCCCACCGCTTCGTGCCAGCCGATGTGCTCTCCGAACAGCCCGACGCCCATGGCAAGTCCGAACACGGGAATGAGAAAGCTGAACGCGTTGGCCTTGTTGAGCTCCACCGACTGCAGAAGCGAGAACCAGAGCCAGTACACGAGCGACGTACCCAGGAAAGCGAGCGCCAGCAGCACCATCGTGAACTGCGCCGACCATTGCACGGTGCCGGGCGCCTCGGTGAGCACGGCGGCGAGCGCGAGGGGCACACCCCCCAAAACGAGCTGCGAGCCCATCGCCATGAGAGGATCGACCGTTCCCGCCAGTCGCTTGATGAGCACGTTGCTCACGGTGATGCCCGCCGCGGCGAGGGTGATATAGGCGATGCCGAGCGCGGAGTTGCTTCGGGTCGATGCCAGGAGCTCTGGAAAGGCCATGACGACGATACCTGCGAAACCGATGGCGAGCCCCAGCTTGCCCCGGAGACCGAGCCGCTCGCCGAGAAGAGCATGGGCCAACACCGCGGCCATGAGCGGCTGGGTGTTCGCGATGACCGTCGCGGTTCCCGGGGAGATGAACTCCGCGGCGTGAAACATACCGAGAAAGGCGAGTGTCGTGGCCCCGAGCCCGGTAATGGCAAGCAGCAGCCACACCCGCGGACCACGGGGAAGCGGACGGCGCAGCGCCGCGCCGAGCACGAGCAGCGCGGCGCCGGCGAGGAATGCGCGCGTCGCCGCGAAGGTGAGGTGCGGCGCGGAATCGAGCCCCGCGGTGATGAGCGGAAAGCAGCTCGCCCACAGGAGCATGACGAGGACAAGCTTGACGATAGTGGCTACGCTCATTTCTCCAGCCCTGAAAAAGCTGCTCGTCGTGGGCTTCTCACGGACTCGCCGCTCCATCACCGCGACGAGCCGGGGCAGGTCGCCCCCCCGCGTACCGAAAGGAACGAATCTCTGCGCCGCATGTGGTCGCTGTCCTCGAGTATGCGAGTCCACGATTACGGGTGGGTTGCTGCCTCTATACCACCGTGCAATGCGCTTTGCGGGAATCCGTCGGCTCACGTTCCAACTGCGGAAGGTCGCCCAGCCCCGTGGCCAATGGAACGGCCTTGGCGGCGGCAGCTCAACTTTATGTAATGTTCCCGCAATGAGTCGGTGATCCGCGGTGCGCTAGCCTAATGGCCACGGTGCGAGGAAAATGCTGACGCCGCGAGCGCGCCGATTCACTCGGAGAACCTCGGCCATGAATCATCCGCAGATCCGGCAAACATGTCACGGGCCGTCAAGCATGCGCGAGATTCTGCCTTCACCACAAGCCAGGAGCAACCTGACCATGGACCACGGACACGCCGGCACCAAGCACGATGAGTCGGCAGGAAACGCCTCCTTGCGCGATCCGGTGTGCGGTATGGCGGTGACCTCGGCGTCCGAGCACCGCTTCGCGCACGAGGGCGAAACGCACTACTTCTGCAGCGCGCGATGCCGGGAGAAGTTCCAGGCAGCGCCTGCCCGGTATCTCGATCCGGAAACGGCAACGCCGGAACCAGGCGCTGCGCAAAGCTCCGCCGTCTACGTGTGCCCGATGCACCCCGAGGTTCGCCAGGCAGGTCCCGGTGCGTGCCCCAAGTGCGGCATGGCGCTCGAGCCCGAGACGCCGTTGCCGGCGACCAGGATCCAGTACACGTGCCCGATGCACGCGGAGATCGTGCGTGACGAGCCGGGCGCGTGTCCGAAGTGCGGCATGGCACTCGAGCCGATGACGGTGAGCCTCGAAGACGAGGAGAGCCCCGAGCTCGCCGACATGACCCGCCGGTTCTGGGTGAGCGCGGTGGTCACGGTGCCGCTCGTCATCCTCGCCATGGGGGAGTATGTCGGGCTCACTTTCGACTGGCTGGCGAGCCCAAGGACGCTGAGCTGGTTCGAGCTGGTGCTGGCCACGCCGGTGGTGCTGTGGGGCGGCTGGCCGTTCTTCGTGCGCGGCTGGCAATCGGCGATCAACCGCAGCCTCAACATGTTCACGCTCATTGCCCTCGGCACCGGTGTCGCCTACGTGTACAGCGTGGTGGCGACGGTGCTGCCTGATATCTTCCCGACCTCGTTTCGAGATGCCTCCGGTGAAGTGGACATCTACTTCGAAGCGGCGGGCGTGATTGTGACCCTGATACTGCTTGGCCAGGTGATGGAGTTGCGGGCGCGCCAGCGCACCGGAGCCGCCATCAAGGCCCTGCTCGGTCTGGCGCCGAAGACGGCCCGGCGAATCGAGGCAGATGGGTCTGAAGCCGACGTGGCGCTCGAGCTGGTACAGGTGGGCGACCGGCTGCGGGTGCGCCCCGGTGAGAAGGTGCCGGTCGACGGCGTGGTCGTCGAGGGGACGAGCTCAGTGGACGAATCGATGTTGACGGGCGAGCCCATTCCGGTCGAGAAGCAGGCCGGCGACACGGTCATCGGCGCCACAGTCAATGGCACGGGAGGACTCGTGATCGAGGCTGGCCGGGTCGGGAGCGACACGATGCTTGCCCAGATCGTGCAGATGGTGGCGGCCGCGCAGCGCAGCCGCGCGCCCATTCAGAAGCTTGCCGACCTCGTCGCCGGCTACTTCGTACCGGTGGTGGTGCTGATCGCGGTCATCACCTTCATCGTCTGGGCGCTGGTGGGGCCCGAGCCGGCGATGGCCTACGCCATCATCAATGCAGTGGCCGTGCTGATTATTGCCTGTCCTTGCGCGCTGGGGCTCGCGACCCCGATGTCCATCATGACGGCCACGGGCAAGGGCGCCTCCCTGGGGGTGCTGTTCAGGGACGCCGAGGCCATCGAGGGGATGCGCAAGGTTGATACCCTGGTGGTGGGCAGGACCGGCGCCCCGACCGAGCGATAGAAGTCGACCAGCAGGCCCACACCGTTCTGTTCCACGAGATTGTCGAAATCGGTTTCGGTTTGAGGTGCATCTGCAATTTTGACCTCGCCCCTGCCGTCGAGCGCGATCAGTGCATAGTCGGCGAGAACCCGGATGACGGACGGGTGTGCGGTCAGCACGAGCCAGTCCTCTTGAGGGTCGTTGTCCGCACTGTGCTTCTTGTCCGAAACGAAATTCGGCTTGAGCAGAACCTTGTTCCCCGGCTGGATCC
>CAZSDY010000346.1:0-3184 GCA_964605765.1 uncultured Ectothiorhodospiraceae bacterium
ACCGCAAGAACGACATCGAAGTCCGGGGCACGCCCCGGACCGACCGGAGGGAGGCACCTTGGCCCATTCGGGACCGAGAGGAGACAGACCGGTCCCGCCACGAACGCTCAACTGTTCGCGTACGCCATGACCGGTTCGGTGTCGTAGTCCGGAAAGGGGTCTTCGAGCCAAGGCTCGATGACCACTTCCACCGACGCGGGTGGGGCCCTCGCCGGGCACGCCCTTACGCCCTGCTCCCATAGGCCGAGGTGACGGAGGACGCGTTCGATCATCTCGCGCTCGTCGATGAGCGATACGATACGCATCTCGCGTTGGCAGATGGGACACAGCAGCGGGTCGGCTTCCCACACCTTCTTGATGAGTTCGCGCCATTTCGCCGAGGGTATGCACCGCGGCTTGTGTTCGGAGACGTCGATCACCTCCACGGCCTTTCCCGCGGCCTTGGTCTCTTCGGCGGCACGCTTGTCGCGCTGGCCGCGCATCTTGTTTGAGTCCCAGCCGTAGTAGCGGACGAGCTGGAAGCTCTTGTCCGGGATGTGCTGGGTGATGGCGGCGATGAAGTCGCAGGGCGAGAACACCTCGAAGTTGCGCTGAATCTTCGCGTTGAGACCGGAGCGGTAGATGATGGATCCGTCGGGGTTGGCTCGGTTCGGGGGGCTGACCTGCATCTTCTCGACGGCGAAGGGATTCCTGATGATGTATTGGCCCAGGCGCTCGATGTCCTCGCGCTCGTCAGGCAGCACGCGCCGGCTGCGGTGCACGTTGAACCCGGAGTGGACCCAGCCACGTAGCATTTCTGCCCGCGCGGGTGGCAGGAGGCCCTTGTCCACCAGAAACGTGATGACCCGCGCCCGGAACAACTCCTCCAGCGGCTTGAGGGTGAGGTTCGGCAGGACGTAGAACAGGCCCGAGCGCACGAACAGACCATCCGCGACCAAGGCGTGCAGGTGGGGGTGAAAGTCGAGGTACTCGCCGAAGGTGTGGATCGTCATGACGAGGCCGGGCAGGCCGTCGGGCAGGGCGAGCGTGGTACGCAGGTATTCGAGCAGGCACTCGTGGGCGATCCGGCAGAGATCCTTGAGCAGGTCGCGGTTGTAGCGGAAGTACGGCCGCAGCATCTTGGGCATGCCGAAGGTGAAATGCCGGTGCGGCACGGGGAAGAGGATCGTCTCGCTCAGGAGCGCGCCGAAGAGCTGGACCTTCTTCTGGTGGCAGGAGGGGCAGAACCAGCGCCCCTTGCACGAGAACGCCAGCAGGTACTCGTGGCGGCAGTGATCGCAGCGGATCCGGGCAAAGCCGCGTTCGAGGTCGCCGCAGTCGAGAAACTTGTTGATCACCTCCGGGATGATGGGGCGCAGGAAGCCGTAGCGCGGCTGGTAGCGCTCCTCGTAGACGTCCAGGAACGCATCGAAATGCCCCAAGAGGCACTGCCACAGGGGCGACTGTCTGGGCCGGCGCGGACGATAGACTTGCTCCACCATGCCGCCCAGCGTAGAAAAGGGGGTGTGTCATCTAACGGCATACCCCTGAAGAAAGTTTCGACACGATGAAGGCGGGTTCCAGGCCGCAGTATTACCGCATCCGGCGCATGGTCCAGATGGTGCGCGAGGGTGTTGAAACCGGCTATCTGGCGAACAGCAGCGACTTCATGAAGGAGTTTGAGGTGTCGCGCCGCACCGTGGCGCGCGACCTGGACTTCCTGCGCGACGAAGAACGCGCCCCACTGGCCTATGACGACGCCCGGCATGGGTTTCGGCTGACCGACGAGACCTACACGCTCCCGCCGGTGCGAATCAGCCGCAAGGAAGCGTTCAGCTTCGGCCTCGCCCGCAAGCTGCTGGCGCATTACGAGGGCACCCCCCTGCACCTCGACATGCGGTCGGTGTTGGATAAGATCGCCGAGTCGCTGGAGGGCGACATCACCATCGAGCCGGACTGGCTCAGTGAACACGTTGGAGTCCTGCCAGAGGACCGGGTGCGCATCGACCCGGAGGTGTGGGCGCAACTGGCGCGATGCGTGGAGCGGCGCAAGACGATTCGGGCGACGTACCAGACCTTTGACGGTCGCGTTTCTGAGTACGAACTGCACCCCTACCACCTGCTCGCCTACCATGGGAATTGGTACGCACTGGCGCTGAACACCGCCAAGGCCCGGGTCGAGACGTTCGCCCTGTCGCGCTTCAGACAGATAGAGAGCACCGGGCAGACGTTTACGCGGCCGGACGGGTTCAGCCCCGAGACGTACGCACGAGCGGCCTTTGGCATTGTGGGTGGCGAGGATCTGATCAAGGTCCGGCTGCTGTTCGAGCCGAAACTGGCGGTCTACATCACCGAGCGGCAGTGGCACCCCACGCAGGAGTTCCGGACACGACCCGACGGGCGGGTCGAAATGCGGATGGAGACGACGGGACGCAAGGAACTGGTGCGCTGGGTCCTGTCCTGGATGCCGGACGTGAAGGTGCTCGCCCCGAAGAGTCTACGGGATCGGATCGCAGAGAAACTGCGGGATGGACTTGGAGCACAGCAATGAGACAGAATGGCCCAACCACACGCTGCTCGCCTACACCTTGCCCGCGGACGGTCAAGGTGAGGGAGAGCGTGGGCGTTGGGGCCATCGAAATCGAAATCGGGATCGCTATCGGGATCGACGCATCATGACGCTTGGACACGAAAAGCTGGACGTCTACCGCCTATCCATCGGCTATGTCGCGTGGGTGTACGAGAAGGCCGAGGGGTGGAACGGCGTCCATCGTCCCGCACGAGATCAGTGGCTGCGCGCCAGCCAATCGATCCCGCTTAACATTGCCGAAGGCAACGGCAAGACCGCCGAGGCGGACAGGCGGCGGTATTTCGAGATCGCCCGTGGCTCTGCCCTCGAGTGCGCCGCCATTCAGGATGTTCTCGTTGTCGGCAAGGCGCTGGACCGAGGGGAAAGCCGACAGCGCAAGACGGAACTCGATCGCATGGCGGCGATGCTCAGTCGTCTGGGTGGAAGGGGATACCAGGTTCGAGAAGAGCAGGAGGTCTACGGGGCCGATGTCGATCCCGATCCCGATAGCGATTTGGAGGGACAAGACGGGGAGCCCCAACCAAGCGTTCCAGGCGACGTTTGACAGCGCGCCTGAACGCGGCGTTGGGGCCATCGAAATCGAAATCGGGATCGCTATCGGGATCGACGCATCAT
>CAZSDY010000347.1:0-3178 GCA_964605765.1 uncultured Ectothiorhodospiraceae bacterium
ACGATTGCGGAGTTTGTCGAGAACGAGGCGATTCTGGGGAAGCTGCGCGAGATCGGCGTGGACTATGCTCAGGGTTACCGCGTTGGCCGCCCGGCTCCGATCGAGGAGACCACGTCGCTCGATGCCGCAGTGATTTGACGGGGTCAGGTTTGGGGAGGCATTTCCCGAATCCCCGCGGCAGCAGCCTGAATCCCGAGCGTCGTTACCCGGAGCTGAGTCGGATAAGCCAACTCCGGAACCCGCTGACGGATTACCTCACCTGCCGCGTCGGTCCAGCCAGTTGAGGTGCGCCATGTGCAGGGGCACGAACCAGGGCGTGCCGCGATACCACCAGCGGCCCGGAAATTCCCGTTCCGAAAACAGGGTTTTCCCTTGCGGATCGCCGAGTATTCGCAACGCGGCCTTGTGGCCCAGATAGGTCCCCATAGGCAGGCCGGCGAAACAATAGCCGAGCGCATAATGCACCCCCTCGTGCACGCCGATGTGCGGCCAGAGGTCGAAGGTACCCGCGCAATAGCCGTTCCAGACCCGGCTAATCCGCACCCCGGCGAGGTCCGGCACAATATGCACCAGTTTCCCGTGCAGACGCTGCGCCATTTTCTCCAGGTTGTCGGTCGCCGTGCCGGTCAGGCCACCGAGCAATATCCGGTTGCTGTCCGGCGCGCGGCGCAGATAGACCAAATTGTTGTTGTAGTCATGGGTGGTACGGGCGTTGGGGAAAACGCGTGCGAGCGTTGCTTCCGGCAGCTCTTCGGTCGCGATCATGAAACCGCGAAATGGTACCAGGCGCCGCTGGAACCAGGGCATGGATTCACGGGTATAACCGTTGGTGGCGACAAAGACCTCCCGCGAACGCATCACACCACGGCTGGTATGGACCCGAAACCCATCGCCGGACGCCTCGATGCGACGCACCGGCGTCTCGCCGATGACCCGTGCTTGCGAATTGCGGGCGCGTTCCAGCAAACCGAGATGATAGAGACCCGGATGGATGGCGCCGAGGTCCGGTACCACGGCACCGCCGCAATACAGCTCCGAGCCAAATTCCCGATGCTGCTCGGCGGCCGGAATCATCTCGGTCTGGTCGCCGAGATACTTGCGCCGCAGTTCGCTCTCCCTCGCCATGGCCTCGTAATGGGCCGGCGAGTTCGCCGCCATGAAACGCCCGCATTGCGCGTAGTGGCAAGTGATCTGCTCCTCGCGAACCAGGGTTGTCGTGTAGTCGAAGGCGCCTTGCAACTCGCCATAGACGCGCTTCGCGTAGCCCTCGCCGGTCATCGCAAGCAGGCTCCCGAAGCTGTGTTTCAGCGTCTTGCCGACAAACCCCGCATTGCGCGAGCTCGCCCCGAAACCCGGCACCTCGGCGTCGAGCACCACGACATCGCGTCCCCCACGCGCGAGGGTCAGGGCCGCGGAAAGTCCGGTATACCCCGACCCGACCACCACGACATCGGCACTTTCCGGTACGCTCTCGGGGGCCTGCTCAGCAGGTTGCGGAGCCGCCATCCACCAATAGGGCTCGGCCTTGAAGTCGTCGGCGAACAGTTCGGTTGCGTGCATGACGCCAGCGTAGGCGGATCAACAGCCCGGTGCAATTCGCGGTGGTCGTGGGCCTGGGCCCAGGTCCGGGAAAGCCGGGGTCAGCGCCGAGGTTTGGGAAGGACGGGGTCAGCCCCGCTCCGCAAGGAACTCGCGGACAATGTACAGGTAGAGCGCGCGGCGCTCCAGGAAGGCCGTGTGCGACGCGCCCGCGATGACCTCGAGGCGCGCGCCCGGCGTCAGGGCGCAAAACGCCTTGCAGGCAGACGGCGTCGCCTCGTCGAACTCCCCGCAGGTGCTTGTCGTGCACCCGGGAATCGGACGATTGTTAGAGTGTGTTGACATCCCGCGTTGGTTTGGTGCGCGCGGGACACCTCAGCCGAAGATCGACAGTGGCATGTGCAGCGAGACGATCCAGTTCGGCATGTCCACGATCTCGCTGATGCTCATGTCCGCCGCCACGCTGCACAGCATGTACGCGTGCTCTGGCCGCATGGCGTGCTCCGCGCACAGATGGTCGATCATGGCCGACACCGACTGGCGCGCTGCATCCATGAGATCGGGTGCCACGCCGGTGGTCGCGTAGTACCCGGCCGCGTCGGGCACGCGGCTGCCCGGGCCAAAGCGGTATTGCGGCGCCTTGATCGACCGATCGCAAAGCGCAAACTTCAATGTCACGTCGATGGGAGACTCGATCGCCGTGCCGCACACTTCGCCGTCGCCCTGCGCAGCGTGCGAGTCGCCTACGGAGAACAAAGCGCCGTCGACCTCGATGGGCAGATACAGCGTAGCACCTGTGCCCAGGTGCCGGATGTCCATGTTGCCGCCGACCGCGCGCGGCGGCACGATGGAATGCGTGCCGGGCTCGGCCGGGGCCACGCCCATGGTGCCGCAGAAGGCCCTGCGCGGCAGGCGGATCCCGCCCAGGAAATCCACCGTGTGCTCGTGGACCGTGCTGATCTCGAGCACCGGCTCATCAAAGCTGTCGGCGAGCAGGCCGAAGCCCGGAATGAGTGCGGTCCAGCCCCACTGCGAGGCGCCGAAACACAGGATGTCGACGGCCAGTGTCTGCCCCGCCCTGGCACCTTTCACGACAACTGGGCCGGTCACCGGGTTGACGACATCCAGGGTGAGCTTCTCGAGATCGGCGGCCGTCGACCGTGCATCCAGGATGCCGCCGGAAGCCTCGCTTACGTTGAAAAAGACCTCGTGGCCCGGCTCGACCTCCAGTATCGGATCGAACGCATTGCTCCAGCCGTAATGCATGTGCCCATCCGCGCGTGCGTTGTGGATGGAATGCCGGGTTGCGGATTGGGATTCGATCATCGCCGCCTCCATTGAAAGGGTGCTCTCAGCCGGGCCTTGCGTCAGTTCGCGCTCGTACGAGTATAGGTGTACCGAGCGCGACGCGGGGATTTCGGGGTCGGATCATGCCAAGCGCCCCGGTCAACGCGGCAGCTTCAGCAGCGCCTCCAGACCGCCCCCGGTGCGGTTACGCAAGGTGAGCTCGCCGCCGTGTGTGCGCGCGACGTTGCGCGCGATGCTGAGCCCCAGACCGGTGCCACCGGCGTCGCGGCTGCGCGAGCGCTCGAGCCGAGGACAGGGGTCGGAGCGCCGGTAGAGTGTGCCGAGAGCAGCT
>CAZSDY010000348.1:0-3131 GCA_964605765.1 uncultured Ectothiorhodospiraceae bacterium
AGCGCGAAGACGGAGTGAGACAGTTTGACCAGCTCAGCCCAGGTGCGCACGGAGTCTCCGCACGGTGATGGGTGTCCTGAACCCTCTCCCTGCTCGAAGCCCCGATCGCCGGCGCCCGACCGCCGTCCGGCGGTACTCGGGGTCCGCCCCGAGCAGCTCAGCGTCGATCCGCGGGGTGACCTTGGCCTTTACGTCGAACTGGTCGAACCACTCGGCGCCGAAACGCTGCTCCACAGCAAGCTCGACGGCGGCGACACAACGCTGACCGTGCGCGTCGCCGGCACCCCGAGGATCCGCCCCGAGGATTGCGTCAAGCTGCGCGTCGCACCGGGCCAGCTACACCTCTTCGACCCGGACAGCGGGGTGCGGCTGGAGTAACCCGAGCGCCAAAGTTAGTGGGCGCCCGCCCCAAGCCACCCCCACGCTCAGGCGTATGCAGGCTCCGCGCCGGCTATGTTCCTCGACGATCTCTGCGCCGCAACCCGAAGCCGACGACGCCCGCGAGGCTGAGCAGCATCAAGCCCAAAGTGCCCGGCTCTGGAACTAGCCGGGTGTCGGACACGACGATATTACCCGCAGCGACCTCCCCGTTATCGCCAACTTCGCCAATATACAGAAACAGACCCGAGGTCGAGACGGCCGAGGTGAGGTTGAAACCCAAAACACCACCGTCACCCATGCTCACGAACCCATCGGCGACGGGAAGAGTGGTAGTCGAGGTAGTCGAGTTCCCATCGAAGGCGCCGAGATTTGCGACGCTATTGTCGACCGTGGTGCCACCCGCTCCGGTCCCGAACAACTTCGGGTCGACCGTAGGCCGCTGAGTACCGGCTGTGAAAAGCGTCCCGGCGGGGCCAAAATTGAATGCTGCAATGCCACTCAATGCCGCCGCGCAGACATGTGTCACACAATCCGTCGTCGAAAGTACGATCGCGTCGAGATCGAAGCCGCTGAACTGGCCCGGCGCGCCACCCGTGACGCCACTGTTATCCGTGATCGAAATCGACAGTATATTTGCCAAGCCCAAACTGGAAAGATCGGCCTTATACGCCGCCGTTCCAGCAGGCGAACCGCCCACCAACGCCCCGGTCAGCTTCGTAAAAGTCACCGGAACGGCACCCGCTGGAAGCGTCCATGCGAAACACAGGATGCCCAGCAACGAAATGAGGCGTTTCATAAGCTAAGTCCCCTATTCTCCTGGTCGGCCCGCCCGGTTCGGGAATTTACCAGTGCGTAAACATACCGCTTACCTCTACGCCAGGTGCCGGGGCGTAGAGTACGGTTTCGCTTTGCAAAGGAAGTAATGCAATATCCATGCCAAATTTGCAACCTCGTTACAAATCAATATGTTATATGTATTAATCGAATATTAAATCTCTATTGTGTAAAATTTACTGACACATTTATTGTTAAGCTTTTACACCCCGCCTAGCCCTACCCATTACCCACAAGTCGCCGAGCGGATGATTCGAGCGACGTCACGGCATCGCCCGATGGAGCAAGTAGCCCTGGCACATGCCCGCCAGCGT
Source organism: uncultured Ectothiorhodospiraceae bacterium (assembly GCA_964605765.1). Taxonomy (GTDB): domain Bacteria; phylum Pseudomonadota; class Gammaproteobacteria; order HK1; family HK1; genus CAZSDY01. Next base: position 1,530 of record CAZSDY010000348.1, read on the forward strand.
GACCATGCCCAGCCACATCACTTGATGACCGGGCGGGCCATCGTTGTTGCGTGCCATGTACCCGCCCATGATGGCCACCAGCTTCACCGCTGCGCCGATGGTGGTGGGCGGGGGCCACTGGCGCGTGAGCGTCGGTGCGTAGGCGGTGAGCACCTCGAGCTCGATGTCGCTGAAGAGCAGTTCAGCCGGCAGCTCCGGGACCTCGCGTCCGAGCAGCGTCATGAGCATGATGCGCCAGGCGATGACCAGGCGCATGGCGACGGCGCGCTCGAGGCGCTCGGCACTGTCGTGGGCGAGTCGCTCGACGCGGCATCCGCTCTTGATGACGCGATGCCAGTCCTCGATGCGCCAGCGCAACCCGTACCAGCGCAGCATGCGCTCGGCATCCTCGCGGCTTTCGACCGGTACGGTGGTGAGCAGGAACCACTCGAGCGCCCGGGTGTTCTCGGGCGGGTGGTCCTCGCGTACGTGCACGCACCACAACGCGAGCGGCTCGCGGTCCTTGAACTCGCTCGCGGTAGGGGTGAGTTCGACGTGCTCGTAGTGCAGGCTGACCTCGGCCAGGCGCTCCTTGCGTTTTGCTTTGAGCTTTTGCTTGCTCGCCTTCGGGCGCGCGCTCTGGCGCCCGACGGCAACATGCAGCCGGGCCCGTTCGGGCGCCGCGCGCAGGCGCTCGAACAGCTTCTCGTTGCCGGCGATGCAGCGGTTGTTCTTCGCGCGTACCAGCAGCTCCACGCGCGGGTTCTGGCGCTGCTGCTCGAAGAGCTCGAAGATGTCGGCCTCGCGATCCATCACGCCGACCAGACGCGTGTCGGGGCAGCGTGCGGCGAGCTCGACGCAATCGTGCAACCCGTCCATCCAGCTCCGGCTCTTGCGTTGCGCGGGCGCCTTGGGTGTCGCGCCGGCGGGCTCGGGCGCATCGAAGTGGGCGCGCACCACCCCCAGCGGCAGCCCCTCGGTGTTCACCGCGAAGGTCGAATGCAGGTGCAGCCCGCGGGTCTGCGCCCCGGTCTGGTTGGAGCCGATGATACCCAGGCCGGTGCACTGGGCATGGGTGGCGAAGTTGAGATCGGTGCCGTCCTGTATGCACAGCACCGTGTCCTGGGCCTGCATCCGGCGCAGCGTTCGCTCGCGGTGCGGCGCAAGGATGTTCTCGGGGGTGACCGCGCTGTCCTCGGCCTGGTCGATGAGCCGGTAGTAGCCCTTGGCCGCCGCCCAGTCCTCGCGGGCCACGCTGCAAAAGGCCTGCATCGGCGCCTCGGCCTGCATCGCGGCGCTGCTCACCAGCCGACGAGTAAGCCGGCGGTCGCCGAGCGGCGCGCTGCCGAACTCGTGCTCGGCCCACTGCGCACTGTCGAGTCCCTCGTGCACTTGCACCGGCCCTGTCGCTGCCTCGGGCGGCGCCACACCGATGCGGGTGCGAAAATCCGGCTCCAGCACATAGACATACACCTCCTTCGGACGATGTTCGGCGCGCCGCTCGCGGTCCTGGCGCCCGCGGCCCCGGGTGTGTCCCAGGCACGTCCAGTTCGACGCCCGGTAGCAGGTGCCCGAGTGCTCGGCCGGGTCGACGAAGCTCTCGACCAGCCACGGATGATAGCC
>CAZSDY010000349.1:0-3124 GCA_964605765.1 uncultured Ectothiorhodospiraceae bacterium
GCCCGTCGTCCGGACGCCGCCTGCCGAGGCCGAGCCGGCGCCGGATCGCGGGGGGGAATCCGAAAAAGTCGAGTCGCAAGACGTGATTGCATCGGCCGAGCCGGGGAAGCAGGCGCCCCTCGTCGAGCCGCGCGCCGCGCAGGTAGGCGATGCCGGAAGCGTGCAGCAAGCGGCTGCGCCGCCCGCGGCCGAAAGCGCGATGGATGGCCCGCGTGCCGCGCTCGATTTGTCCGGGACTCGGGCGGCTGTATCGACGCTGCCGGGTGTTGGGGTGGCCGCCCAGGCTGGGGCGCCGCCGGCCGTTGAGGTCAGCGCATCACCGGGCGCCGAGGCACCACCCGCACGCGAAGCGCCGCCGAAGGCACTTCCCCGCGGCGGTGCGGAGGAGTCCGGCGCGCCGGTCGATGTCGCCGCCACGGCAAGCGAGGTGACGCGCGCGGTGGTCGATGGCGGCGGTGCGCCGGCCGCGGCCGCGATAGACAGTGTGCCATCCGTTGCCGAGTCGGTGCCGGTTGTGGTGGCGTCCAGCAAGGCGCCGGCGATCGACGCCAGCGCCGGCGCTGGGAAGCCCATACGTCTGCTGGATCAGCGTCTTGCTGCGGCCAAGGCCTGGCTCGCCGTTGCCAATCAGCGCCATTTCACGATTCAGCTACTTGCCACCAACGTCGATCAACATCGATCGCTGGAGGCGTTCCTGCGCGACTGGGCGCAACGCAGGGGGCGGCTCGAGAGAGTCTACATCTACAAGACGAGAATACGCGGCGGGCTCTGGTTCGGGGTCTTGTATGACGAGTACAAGACGTTTTCCGAAGCGATGGCGGCGCTGAAGCGGCTGCCGCCGGAGGTCAAGCGCTACAAGCCCTTCATCAGGAACGTGCGCGACATCGCGAATCTGGGTTAGCGAGCCTGTGTAGGAGCGGGATTCATCCCGCGAACCCTCCAGGGCATCAAGCGCCATGCCACCGGCGTTCGCGGGTGGAAGTCCGCTCCTTCGGGGGTCCTCGACGAGCGGTGGTCGTTTGGATGCCGCCTTGGCTCGCGCGTGGATTCGTGGCATGCTGCCCTGTTGTGCCGCCGCAAAACGCCTTACATTTGATGTTGTAAATGAGCTATTATCTATAACTATATGTATAGATTGAGTAATCACAGGGGAAGCATCGTGGCCAATCAGATGCGAACGGGGGTCTTTTCGTGTCTGGCGTGCGGGTTGTTGTTGCTCTCGTCGTGCGCCATACCGCCACCGGCTCCGCGCGAGCCGTCCGCGGGGCATATATCGACGGCGACGCCGCCTGCGCCCGTGGATATCCCGGCGCCGGTCGTGCAGGCGCCCATCCTGCCCGCGCCCGTGCCGGTGCCGGCGCAGGAGACCTACACCGTGGTGGTCAACGATGTGCCCGTCAGGGAGTTGCTGTTCGCCCTGTCGCGCGATGCGGCCATCAATGTGGACATTCATCCCTCCATCGAGGGCACGGTGACGCTCAACGCGATCGATCAGACGCTCGATCAGATCCTGGCGCGGATCTCGCGCCAGATGGATCTGCGCTACGAGATGCGCGACGGCGTGCTGGTCGTGGGTCCGGACCTGCCCTACCTGAAGAGCTACCGCGTGGACTACGTGAACATGTCGCGTGACGCCAGCGGCGACATCAGCACCTCTACCGAGGTGGCGACCACCGGCGGGACCGGCGGCGGCAGCAGCGGCGGTGGCGGGAATGCCTCCTCCACCACGGTGTCGAACGTCTCGAACCATCGTTTCTGGGAGACACTCGCGCGCAACATCATCGCGATCCTCGGCGACGATCCGAGCGCCGGCGAGGGCGAGATGCCGCAGACCGCCTCGGTCATCGTGAGCCCGGAAAGCAGCCTCATCAGTGTCAGGGCCACGCATCGCCAGCACGCGGAAGTGCAGAAGTATCTGGACCTGGTGATGACCAATGTGCGCCGCCAGGTGCTCATCGAGGCGACCATCGTCGAGGTCCTGCTCGACGACCGCTACCAGGCGGGCGTGGACTTCTCGCGCCTCGCGCGCGGCGCCGGGTTCTCGGTGACACAGACGCTGCTCGGCGGATTCACGGCGGCCGCCGGTGGCGCTACCACCGGCTTGCTGCTGCGTTACGTTGACCAGGGTGCCGGCTCACCCATAGATACGTCGATCAGTCTGCTCCAGGAGTTCGGCGAGACGCACGTGCTGTCGACACCGAAGCTGATGACGCTCAACAACCAGACCGCCGTGCTCAAGGTCGTCGATAACGAGGTGTTTTTCACGGTTTCCCTGGAAGAGGACCAGCAGGATAATGGCAATCAGCAGACCACTGTCACGAGTGAGGTCAATACCGTTGCCGTCGGCCTGATCATGAGTGTCACACCGCAGATCGACGCGACGGACACCATCACCTTGAATATCCGCCCGACGATCACGCGCATCAGGGAGTTCCGATCTGACCCCGGCGCGGCCATCATTGCCGCCCGGCTGGGAGCGGGCGCCTTGCCGGTCGCCAATCTGGTACCCGTCGTGCAGGTTCGCGAGGCGGAGACCATGCTCAAGGTGGGCAGCGGCCAGATCGCGGTGCTGGGTGGGCTCATGCAGGACCGCACGCAACGCGACACGGACAGTATTCCCGTCATCTCCGATATCGATGTGATCGGTGACGCCTTCAAGGCGCACGATCGCCAGTACACGAAGTCGGAGCTGGTCGTGTTCCTGAGGCCGTGGGTCGTCTCCAATCCGGATGTGGTGCGAGGCGATGTGCGCTCCATGAAACCGTTCCTGCCCGAGAATGTTCCCCAGCTCGAGCCCATCAGGACATCGCCGGCGTACTAGGGAAATAGCGCCACCTTGGGGTGCGTGAGGAGTTCTAGCGATGAGTCTTTTGATGGACGCGCTCAAGCGTGCGGAGCGAGAGCGCGAAGCACAGGCGTCCAAGCAGGGGGCGGGACAGGCTGAGGCGCCCGCCGAGTTGTCCCTGGATCCGATGGACGAGAATCACCTGCTCCGCGCCTAGAGCGTCTCGCCCTTCGACGAACCGGGCCTGGGGTGGAGCCTGGACAGGAAGGGGCGGATGGCGACGCTCTGGCCCCATGATTACCAACGAGGCCAGGTCTTCGGCGAGGTCGGTAGATCGGT